>NZ_JBYOJR010000010.1:0-180326 GCF_057798915.1 Cupriavidus sp. 22TCCZM01-5 | reverse complement strand
AACTGACTGACCAGATCCGAAAATCCAGTCACGTTTTGCTGTGCGAGCACTGATAACTTTTGAAGCTCCGAAGTCCGAAGACCTCGTGCGTCCGCTACCCAGCGCCCACACTTATCGGTTGTTTGGTTGTTAAAGAACTTCGCCGCCGGCTTTGCCGTTCAGCGCGCTGCGTTGTCAGCAGCAGAGAAGGAAGATTATGCAGAACTTTCTTCGCTTCGTCAACCAGGGTCAGCAATCTTTTTTGCTTCGGTTGGCTGCGCCAACTGCGCGCTGCCGAACCACCCGATCGACCCGCAACCCTTGCTGCGTCTGCTTTGCAGCGCCGCGTTGTGTTGCGAGGGGGCGAATACTACGGGACCAGGGCAGCCTTGGCAAGCGTTTTGGCGAAATAATTCGGGAAGACCCAGAAGTGATCGATGGGTTCCTTCACGTTTGATTTCGATGATCGACCTTGCGCTGGCCCTGCATGCAGCCGTACCAGGCCCGGGACACCCTATATATAGAGGCTTCCGTGGCAGGAATGCTCGCGAGAACTTCCGAGCGAGCGTGCGGATGTTTGTCACGCACGACACGATGATTCATGATCAGGGACTTCAGCACAGTGCTACCGCCCGAGCGGAAATCTCATGACCATCCGGATTGTTCGACTCGGCTCCCCGCGCGCCGCGGATGAGGGCCTTCGTATTGGCACTGTCCGCCGCCCACCACGGGGGGTTCCGAAGTCCGAGTTCGCCAGCCGCGATTTCTATGACGTCTGGTATCCCGTCCTGTCCCCGACACCCGAACTGGTGGCCCAGGCGCTTGCAGCCGGGGACGACAAGGCCTGGCGCGCCTTCGTCAGGCATTTCCGCAAGGAGATGGCCGCGCCCGATGCCAGCCATACGCTGGACCTGCTGGCCGCCCTGTCGCACAAGACCGATTTCTCCATCGGCTGCTATTGCGAGGATGAAGCGCACTGCCACCGCTCGGTTCTGCGCGAACTGCTCGCCGAACGCGGTGCGCAGATCGCCTGACGAAGGAGCCGCGCGCAAGCGCGTGCCGCTATGATGCGACGCTTGTCCGGGCCCGGGCTTCAGCCGGACCCGGTCGCCCCTTCTTCGCCCTGACTTCCGATGGTCCTGAATCTCGTCTGGCTCGGTTTCTTCCTGACCGCCTTCCTGGCGGCATGCATCAGGCTCGCCAATGGCGACCTTGCTGTGTTTCCCGCTATGTTGACCAGTCTGTTCGACAGCGCCCGCACGGCGTTCGAGATTTCGCTGGGACTGGCCGGCGTCATGAGCCTCTGGCTGGGCATCATGCGCATTGGTGAGCGAGCCGGCGTTGTAGACGCCTTTGCCAGGCTGGTCAGTCCGCTGCTGCGCCACTTCTTTCCAGGCGTGCCCCAGGGCCACCCGGCCCAAGGTGCCATGATGATGAACGTCTCGGCCAATCTGCTCGGGTTGGACAACGCCGCGACACCGCTGGGGCTCAACGCGATGCGCGAGCTCCAGACACTGAATCCGCGCCCGGAAGTGGCCACCGATGCCCAGGTCATGTTCATTGTTCTGAACACCGCAGGCCTGACTCTGATCCCGACCTCGGTCATCGCCATGCGGCAAGCCATCGCGATCAAGCAAGGACTGATCGGGTTCAATGCGGCGGATATCTTCTTGCCGACACTGCTGGCAACCGGCGGTTCGTTCCTGGCGGGTCTGCTGGCGGTGGCCTGGATGCAGCGGCTGAACCTGTTCCGGCCGGCGGTGCTGACCGCCTTTGCCATAGCGGCGCTAGGCTTGGGCGGTCTCCTGATCTGGCTTCGCCACGCGCCTCCGGATCATGTCAGCCAGGTCACCGCCCTGGCAGGCAGCGGCTTCATCCTTTCACTGATCACCATTTTCCTGGTGTGCGGAGCCATACGCCGCATCAACGTCTATGAGGCCTTCATCGACGGCGCCAAGGAGGGCTTCGGCGTCGCCGTGCAGATCATTCCTTACCTCGTCGCGATCCTTGTGGCAATCGGGCTATTCCGCGCTACCGGCTGCATGGACATTCTGATGCACGGGCTGACCGTCGGCTTCGCCTGGCTTGGCCTGAATACGGAGTTCGTGCCCGCGCTTCCCGTCGGGCTGATGAAGATCCTGTCGGGCGCCGGCGCCCGCGGGCTGATGGTGGATGTGACGACCACCTACGGCGTGGATTCCTTCCAAGGTCGGCTTGCCGCGATCATCCAGGGGTCGACCGAGACCACGTTCTATGTCCTGGCCGTCTATTTCGGCAGCGTCAATGTGCGCAACACGCGCCATGCACTCGCTTGCGCGCTCGTTGCCGATGTCGCCGGACTGTTCTGCGCTGTCGGGGCCGCTTATCTTTTTCGATAGACAGATTTCCGCCCAGGAGGGCCTTAGGCGCCTCTAAACGTAGAAATCAAACCCCATTCGTTGTATCGACACAACAATAATGTGTCAAAAGCAAAACATTGCTGAGCGGGCACTTGGTGCGACGCAGCAAGGCGTGTATAGTGAAGTCTGTCTCCTCCACCACCTCGGTGGATTCCAACCCGCGCAGAACACTGCGCGGGTTTTTTTTGCCCATTTTTGGCATAAGGCCCTGCTGCGATTGGCTTTCCGCCGCAACTTGTTGCGGCGAGCCAGACACGCACCAGATCTGCCGCGATTGCCACGCGATGGTGCAATAGTGCTCCATGTCGTGGCACTCAAGGCACCGGTTCTCGATTTTGTTGCGATGCAACAAGCGCTGCCGTAGAGTGGCCAAAGCACGTCACTCGCCCATGCCCGCCCTACTGTCCTTTCTCCGCTACTGGCCTGACGCTGCGCTGATCCGGCGCGGCATGGTTTATGCCGGGTCATTTCTCTCCCTCGCCAGCATGGCATGGCTGAGCGGGCAAGAGAGCTATTTCTGGGCGGCGACCGCCTCCATCTGGACATGCCTGGCCGACCGTGAAGGCACGGCAGCCGAACGCCTTGCCAGCCTTGGCGCTGTCGGCCTGGGCGGCAGTCTGGCCAGTGCGCTGGGCGCTGCCGTGGCCTCCAGTCCTGTTGCGGCCGTGCCCTTGGTGTTGGTCGCGGGAATAGCTGCCGGCCTGGCGGAAACGCGCGGGCCGGCCGCGGCGCTCGCGGCCAAGCTGCTGTACGTGGTCCTGATCGCCGCCTGCCTCCAGCCTGCGACCGGACCGGATGTGCTGGCCCATCTGGCGGATTCCGCCCTCGGCTACCTGAAGGGCGGCGTGTTTGCCTGTGCCGTCTGCCTCGCGTTGATTCCCTCGCGCCGCGACATGCGCCCGCGACCTGAGACGGAGGCCGTCTACGCCGCCCTGCAGCGCTTCGCCACGGCACTCGCCGCCGACAGTGCCGCGGCCGAACTGACCGCCTGCAAGCAGGACATCCGCAACCGCATCGAGGCAGCGCGGCGCGCCATCCATGCCAGGCGCAGCCCGCGGGACGCCCATGCGCTGCTGCACTACGCCTATGTCATTGGCATTGCCGACGCCTTGTTCGGCCTGCTGATCGTGGCAGCCGAGTTGCGTGAACGCGCGGGCCCCGCACATCGCCTGCCGCTGCGGCACGTGGCGCGCTGCATGGCCGACGCACATCAGCAAGTCAGCCAGGCCATGGCCCGGCACGCCGCGGACCTGCCTTCCCTGAGCGCGGCGCTGCGGCACGAGCTGCGGCGGCTGATATCGCCAATGCCCAACGCCAGCGCGCCGCCGCCGTACCAGGCCGCACTGGGTGCGCTGGCGCGGCACCCGGAATTCGAGCCCTGGCGTGCCGGATTCTCCTGGCCGCGCCGCGGCCTGTGGCACGTCGTGGATCGCGTGCGTGGCGCGCTCGGCGAACATGCCGCGCGCGACGCGCTGGCTGGTCGCCATGCCATCCGGCTGGCGCTCGGCGGCTGCCTGAGCCTCTTGCCGGCGCAATGGTGGCACGTGGATCACGGCTACTGGGTAGCGGTCACGGTCATCATGGTGCTGAGCCCGCAGCTCCAGACGACGCGCCAGATCTCGCTCAAGCGCTTCGCGGGGTCGCTGGCGGGGGCGCTGCTGGCATGCGCGGTCGGGCTGTTGCACCCCGCGCCGACGATAGCGCTGGGCATCAGCGCCGTATTCCTCGCCGGTGCCTACGCCAACCGGCTGGCCGCCCAACCCGCCGGCTTTGCGTTCTGCCTGACACCGGCGGTGATTCTGTTCTCCTGGGTCGGCGCGCCGGCCGTCGACAGCAGCCACTTTGCCGCATTGCGCGGCATTGACACGGCGCTAGGCTGCCTGATTGCGCTGGCAAGCTATTACATACTGGCGCCGCGCATGGAGCGTTCGCGCCTGCTGCGCCACGCCCTCGAGGCACTTGCCGTCAATGCCGTCTATCTGCGGGCTGCCTTCGCAGCGGCCCGCACGGCAGCCCCAGCCAGGGCGCGGCTCGAGGCGCTGCGGATTGCGGCCGGCCGGGCCTCGACACGCGCGGAACGTACCCTGGCAGAACATGGCGAGGGGCTCACGCCGGATGTGGCACAGGCGTACGCCTGTCTGCACGGCACCGCGCGCCGCCTGGCGGCACTGGCCGGCGTGGTACGGGCGGGCGCAGAGTCCGGTTCGTTCGACGCCTTGCCGCGTTCCCCCATGCAGTCAGCCCTGGCCGCGCTCGAAACCCGCCTTGCCGAGATTGCAATACGGCCAGGACATGAGGCCACGGGCCTTCCCGGGACGCAAACGCTTGCGGTCGAACTTGTGCCGCAATTGCCCTTCGAGTGCTTCCTGGCCGAGCAGGCGGACTATGCCAATGCCCATATCGCCGCGGCCCACGCCGCCGCGGCCGCGTTGCGCGAACCTGAGCCGGTCGCCGCGCCGCCCGGCCTCGCACACCGCGCGTGAGGGCGCGCGCGGCGCCGCATGCCGGCCTTTACCGCGCCAGCCGATGTCCTAGAATGTTGTCATTCGTTCGTCGACCGCACGAGGGGTACGCCATGTCCGCTGTCTCGTTTCCTCGCGCCAATCCGACCTACTGCGCGGCCAGCCTCAGGCTGTCCTGCCCAGCAACGGTCAACGGCAGCCCTACCCAGTACTCCGTCACAGCCGAAGCCCTCGAAGCGCACTTCGGCGCGCGCTCGCCGCGCGAAGAGGATCTGCTGGCGGCCTTCACCAGCAACCGCCAGCGCATCGAGCAACTGGCGGAAAGCCTGTTCGAACTGACCGAGGCCCGCGAGATCGTGCTGCGCAGCGGACATTTCCGCTTCGCAGGCTGACGCCCTTCGGCGCCAGGGGACTCAGTCCGCCGCGCCTTCGCCACGCACCAGCAATACCGGCATGGTGGATTGCCGGATGACTGCCTCGGCCACGCTGCCCAGCACGAGACGGCGCACGCCGCGCCGTCCGTGGGTGCCAATCACGAGCAGGTCGGCCCCCCACTGACGGGCAGCTTCATTGATGGATGCGCCAATGTCGCCCGGTACGGCGGCCTCGCTCACCAGCCGGGTTTCGTGTTTCACACCGGCGGCCGTCAGGTGCCTGGCAGCCTCTTCGAGCGCCCGCCGGCCACTCTCTTCAAACGCCTTCTGCACCTGGCTCGGGTCGTAGAAGCCGGCATCGAACAAAGGCGTCGCGCTGTCCACGACATAGAGCGCGAGTACCGCCCCGCCGCCCGGGCCTGCCACGCGGACTGCCTCATTCAGGGCCAGGGCGGACGTGCTGCTGCCGTCCACTGCTACCACGATCTTGTTGTACGCCGCGCCAGTCATCTTCGTACCTCCGTAGACAGGAAAGGGGATGGCGACCGCAGGTCACCGGTCCTCATACTATACGTGCGCGTGCGGCTGGCGGCACGTGGCGGGCCAGCAGGTAGCCGTGTGCTAGATTAGGCGCAGACCTCCAACGATGGGAGTGAGAAGCGTGACGGACTCCGGATGGACTCGCTGATCACTGCCGCGGCGCGCGCCCTGGCGGGTGGCGATCCGCTTGGCGCGCTGAACCGGATCGCCCTGCGCGACGATGCCCCGGCGCTCGCGCTGCGCGGGATCGCCATGGCGCAGCTCGGCGACCTCGCCCGTGCCAAGGCACTGTTGCGTGGCGCCGCGCGCGCATTCGGCCCGAAAGAAGCGGTCGCACGCGCGCGTTGCGTCGTCGCCGAGGCCGAGATCGCCCTCGCCTCCCGCGAGCTGGGGTGGCCTGCCAGGGCACTCGACACCGCACGAGCCACACTCGAAGCGCACGGCGACCGCGTCAACGCGGCACATGCCCACCACTTGCAGGTCCGCCGCCTGCTGCTGATCGGCCGTCTCGACGACGCCGAGCACGCCCTTGCCGGACTGGATCTCGCCACGCCCCTGCCGCCAGCCCTGCGGGCGGCGCAAGAACTGGTCACCGCCGGCATCGCGATCCGGCGCCTGCGCACGACGGCGGCGCGTGCCGCGCTCGGCCTGGCCGCCGATGCGGCGCGCCGGGCCGGCATTCCCGCGCTGATGGCCGAGGTCGAAAGCGCGTCGTTTGTCCTCGACACACCCGCGGCCCGCCTCATCTCACACGGCAGCGAGCGGCTGCTCCTGCTCGACGAGGTGGAAGCGCTCTTGCTCTCCGGCACGCTGGTAGTCGATGCCTGTCGTCTCGTCGTGCGTGAAGGCGCCAGCGTGGTCCCGCTCGCCCGGCGTCCGGTGCTGTTCGCGCTCGCGCGCATGCTTGGCGAAGCCTGGCCGCATGATGTGCCGCGCGACACGCTGATTGCGCGCGCCTTCCGGACGAAATTCGCCGATGCCTCACATCGTGCGCGCCTGCGCGTCGAGATCGGCCGGCTCCGTGCCGCCCTCGCGCCGATGGCGGAGGTAACCGCGACCGGACGCGGATTCTCGCTGGCACCGCGCAACGCGGAAGAAGTCGCCGTGCTGGCGCTGCCCGTCGAGGATGCTTACGCGACCGTGCTTGCCTGCCTGGCCGACGGCGAGTCCTGGTCGAGCTCGGCCCTGGCGCTTGCGCTTGGCGCCAGCCAGCGCACCATGCAGCGCGCCCTCGACGCCCTGGCGGCAGCGGGCAAGGTACAGCCGGTCGGCCACGGGCGCGCGCGTCGCTGGATGACGCCCCCGGTCCCCGGATTCGCGACGACCTTGTTACTCCCTGCCCCGCTGCCCGGCGGCTAGCATGAAACGCACATCCACCCGTAACGAGGACACGGAAATGAAGCGATCATCGGCAGAAATCATTCGTGAGTATGGCCCGTTTCCGGGCGTGGACGCCGTGCATGGCGTCACCTACGACGGGCGCCAGGTGTGGTTCGCCTCCGGCGACAAGCTCAACGCGCTCGACCCGGCGAGCGGGCAGATCGTGCACGCCATCGCGTTGCCCGCGCATGCGGGAACGGCCTTCGACGGCCGGCACCTGTTCCAGATCTCCGAGAGCCGCATCCAGAAGATCGACCCACAGACCGGCAGCGTGATTGCCACCATTCCGGCGCCTGGCGGTGGCGGCGACTCCGGCCTTGCCTGGGCCGAAGGCTCGCTCTGGGTCGGACAGTACCGCGAGCGCAAGATCCACCAGATCGACCCTGAGAGCGGGAAAGTGCTTCGCACCATCGAGTCGAACCGCTTCGTGACCGGCGTCACGTGGGTCGACGGCGAGCTGTGGCACGGCACGTGGGAAGGCGAAGCGAGCGACCTGCGGCGCATCGATCCGCGTTCGGGCGAGGTCCTGGAACGGCTCGAGATGCCCCCGGGTGTCAGCGTGTCGGGACTCGAGTCCGATGGCGGGGACCGGTTCTACTGCGGAGGCGGCACCAGCGGAAAGCTCAGAGCCGTGCGGCGCCCAGGCAAGGACGCACCGCAGACGTGACGCGCCTATCCTGAGCTGAGATGCATCCGCGCCAGCAGCGGCAAGTGATCGGATGCCAGCCGCGCAAGCGGGCTGCGGTGGCTCGCTACCGCAACCAGGTGCGCACGCGGCGACGTCCAGATGCGATCGAGCGCCAGCAGTGGACAGCGCGACGGGAACGTCGACACATGCGGCGTGCGCTCGAAGTACGCATGCAGCCAGCGCAACGGCCGGCCCCACAGGAACCATTCGTTGACATCGCCCAGCAGGATCGTCGGCTGGGCCGGGACTTCGGCCAGCGCCGTCAGCAGGCGGCGCACCTGCGCGCGGCGCTCGCTCGGGCGCAGGCCCAGGTGCGTGGCGATCACGCGCAGCGCGAAGCTGCCGGACTCGATCGCATGGCACGCGAGCTGCGCGTCGATGGCGCCGCGCGGCTCGCGCCCTTTCACGCTGAGATCGATGTGCCGCACGGCGATCGGTGGATAGCGCGTCAGCAAGGCATTGCCATAGTCGCCGTCAGCGCGCACCAGCGTCGGTCCAGGGATCGCATGCAGCGCCGTGTGTTCGGACAGGAAGCGCAGCATGTCAAAGCCGGTGGCACGGGTTTCCACCTCCTGCAGCGCCACCAGGTCGGCGCGCAGCTCGCGCAGCACTTCGCAGATCCGCTTCGGCACGAAGTGGCCGTCGGTGCCGACACCGCCGTGGATGTTGTAGCTTGCCACCACGATCTCGGCGTGCCTGCCTGCGACGGCTGGTGCTGGCGCTGGCGCGTTCACTGTGTACTCTCGCTCGATGCGGAGCCACGCGCGTGCGGCGCGCGTCTGCGACGCTCTCGTCTTCGCCGCAGTGCCAGCCACAAGCCCGCGGGTAGCAGCAGCACGAGCGCCAGCAGCGCGAATGTGGGAACGCCGGGATTGCGCGCCACGGCGGCAATGCGGTCGACCAGCGATGCCGACACGATGATGCCAGGCGACATGCCGATGGCCGTGCCCAGCAGGCAATCGCGCAGACGGATGCGGGAAGCGCCTACCACGAGGTTGACCAGCGTGAACGGCGCCACGGGCACCAGTCTCAGTGCCACCATCGCCAGCACGCCGTGCTGGCCGACTTGCTGGCTGAGCCGGTTCAAACGCCGCCCGCCAAAGCGCTGCACGGTATCGCGACCGAGCAAGCGCCCGACCGTGTAGCCCGCGGCCGTGCCCAGCACGGTGCCGGCCAGCGCCATCGCGCCGCCATACAACGGCCCGAACACCAGCACCGTGACCACGATCAGCAAGGTCACCGGAACCATGGTCAGCGCGCCCACGACATAGGCGCACATCAGCACGAGCGGCGCCAGTGGCATATCGTCGACACGTTCCACAAGCGCCAGCAAATGCCGGAAGTCTGCCCATTCACGCAACGGCGTGTAGCGCCATGCAAACATCACGCCGGCCAGCATCAGCACGAACGCCACCAGCAGCGCCACGCGGCTGGCCGCGTGCGGCCGCGCCTCATGGCCGATGAACTCTGCCATCACCTGTTCGGAATCGATGGGCTCCATCGGATCGAGCAGCATGGCATCGGGCAGCGCGGCATCGACGTCTTCGGGAACGCTCGGCGTGAAAGGCTCCAGCGTGCGTCCTGCGGGCCGGTGCAGCGCGCGCAAGGCGTCATTCAGCCGGGGATGCATCGCCATCGCCTGGCGCAGGACCTCGGGCGTGACCGCAAGGTGTTCGCAAAGCAAGCGCTCGCGCATCGCGCGGATCGATGCCGCGACGCGAGCGTCGCCGTTTGATTCGATCACAAGGTTGCATTCGGTATCGAGCCCGAACGACCGGTTGCTGAGGTTCGCGGAGCCGACCGTGATCAGGCGGTCGTCCACGATCATCACCTTGCTGTGGACATTGACGCAGGCATTGCGCAAGCCCGGCACTTCAGGGCAGTAGAGCTGGAAGCGAGCATGCGAATCGGCGGCGCGCAGGCCTCGGCAGAGCCGCGCGCGCAGCACGCCCATGCTGGCCTCCTCCAGCCAGCCGCTTTCGGTCCGGCGCGAGACCAGTGCGATGTCGGGCCCGGCGGGCTCGCGCAGGCGCGACGCGAATGCGTCGGCAATCAGGCCCGAACTGAAGTACTGGTTTTCGAGGTACAGGCTGTCCTGCGCAGCGGCGATCGCATCGGTATAGAGCTCGCGGATCTCGCAGATGGCGCGGGCCACATCGCTTGCCGGATACGTGCGGCTGATGCCGACCCGCACATCGGTAATATCCGGCGATACCCGTGCGGGCCAGGCGTCCGCCGCCGGCACCGCGGGTACACGCGGATGGCGTCCCGTCGCATGCAGCCAACGCTCGGCAGCGAGATCGCCCAGCGCCCGCGCGGCAGCGCCGTCCACCATGCATTGCACGTCATGGAACGGCGCGTAGGGCCTGCCGTCCGGATCGATCCGGCGCGGTTCGTCAGCACGATGGTCGGGGGTATCCCAGCGGCGGATCGTCAGGTCCAGTCCGCCGGCGAACGCCAGGCAGTGATCGATGACCACGACCTTCTGGTGATGCGAAGCCCCCGCGGGATGATTTCCATCCAGGCGGAACGACAGACGCCCGTGCGCCTGCCAGTGCTGCCGCGCCGCGGGCAGGAACTCGCGTTCGAACGCGAATACCATCGCGAAATCCCAGCTCAGCACATAGATGCGCAGACCGCGCCGCCGCTCGCACAGCGCGTTGAGGAAGTTGCGAAGCTCGACCGGCAGGCCGTCGTCCGGAGCTCCGGACGTCAGCCGCATGCGGCTGTCGATGTCCCAACCGAGGATGAAGATGGTTTGCCTGGCACGTGCCAGCGCCTCCCGCAGCGCGGTGAAATAGGCATCCGCGTCGACCAGCATCGCAAAGCGCGCACAGGGCTCCACGCGCCAGCAATTGCGGCCGGGACGCAGCAGCGAGGCTTGTACATCGTTTGTCATGGCGAAATAGATGCCGCGCAAGTTCCATACCGGTGGTGCGGGCATGAGAACCGCCGGGTGCGCTGCTCATGTCGTGCCGGCTTTACTTGTGGTTGTAAAAGTTGCCGGAACGCTGCCTCCGACTTCTATTGGTGAAACGGCTCCCTGCATTCCGTTTAATTGACCGACCGGTCGGCTTATATATAATGGGGCCGAACCACAGGCGCAAAGCCGGCCGCAAGAGCCGGGACAACCGCCGCCAAAGGAGGCTCCTATGTACACGCAGAGTCTGGACCTGCCCGGCAACCCTGCCGCAGTCAGTCCGTCCGACCCGGGCCTGGACGACGCCGGCCGCCAGGCGGCGTTCGATGCACGCATGGCCGCCGACAGCAAGATCGAACCGCAGGACTGGATGCCGCAGGCTTATCGCAAGACGCTGGTCCGGCAGATCTCCCAGCACGCGCACTCCGAGATCGTCGGCATGCTGCCCGAAGGCAACTGGATCAGCCGCGCGCCGTCGCTCAAGCGCAAGGCCATCCTGCTGGCCAAGGTGCAGGACGAGGGGGGGCATGGCCTTTACCTCTATTCCGCGGCCGAAACGCTGAACACCTCGCGCGACGAAATGATCGAGGCGCTGCACACGGGCCGCGCCAAGTATTCGTCGATCTTCAATTACCCGACGCTGACCTGGGCCGACGTCGGCGTGATCGGCTGGCTCGTCGACGGCGCGGCGATCATGAACCAGATCCCGCTGTGCCGCTGTTCATACGGCCCGTATGCGCGCGCCATGATCCGCATCTGCAAGGAAGAGTCGTTCCATCAGCGCCAGGGTTTCGACGCGCTGCTGGCGATGATGCGCGGCACCGATGCCCAGCGCGAGATGGTGCAGGACGCGGTCAACCGATGGTGGTTCCCGGTGCTGATGATGTTCGGGCCGCCCGACGCCGCGTCCACCAACAGCGCCCAGACCATGGCCTGGGGCATCAAGCGCATCTCGAACGACGACCTGCGCCAGAAGTTCGTCGACGCAACGGTCGAACAGGCCAAGGTGCTCGGCGTCACGCTGCCCGATCCGGGCCTGCAATGGAATAGCGAGCGCGGCCACTACGACTACAGCCCGCTGGACTGGGACGAATTCTGGCGCGTGATCAACGGCGACGGCCCGTGCAACCGCGAGCGCCTGGCCACGCGCGTGAAGGCCCACGAGGACGGCGCCTGGGTGCGTGAAGCCGCGCTGGCCCACGCCGCCAAGCTGGCCGCGCGCGAGGCGCAGCGCGAAGCCGCCTGAGACCATGGACAAGGAGAGCAGCATGACCCGGAAAGAGTGGCCGCTGTGGGAAGTGTTCGTGCGCAGCAAGCAGGGCCTGGAGCACAAGCATTGCGGCAGCCTGCATGCGGCGGATGCCCAGCAGGCGCTGCACATGGCGCGCGATGTATATACACGCCGCCAGGAGGGGGTGTCGATCTGGGTGGTGCCGTCCAGCGCCATCACCGCCAGCGCGCCCGAGGAAAAGGCCGAGCTGTTCGACCCGATGGCCGACAAGATCTACCGGCACCCGACCTTCTATCAGTTGCCCGACGAAGTCAACCACATGTAAGGGCCCGGCACCATGACGACCCCGACGTCCGACATCGCGCTGCCATACCTGTCGCACCTGCCGCCCGAGCGCACCGCGGCGCTGCGCTATGTGCTGCGGCTCGCCGACAACGCGCTGATCCTCGGCCAGCGCAACGCCGAGTGGTGCGGCCACGGCCCGGTGCTGGAAGAGGACATTGCGCTGGCCAACATCAGCCTGGACCTGATCGGCCAGTCGCGCCTGCTCTATGCGCACGCCGGCGAACTCGAAGGCGCGCTGACCGGCCGGCCGCGCCATGAGGATGACTACGCGTACTGGCGCGGCGAGCGCGAGTTCGGCAACTGGACGCTGGCCGAACTGCCGCACAGCGGCCCGCTGGCCGGCACCGCCAGCAGCGACCGCGACTACGCCGTCACCATCACGCGCAACTTCCTGTACAGCGCGCTGATGGTCGAGTTGTGGAACGTGCTGCAGGCCAGCACCGACGCCGGGCTGGCCGCCATCGCGGCCAAGTCGCTAAAGGAAGCGCGCTATCACCTGCAACACGCCGCCGGCTGGATGGTGCGGCTTGGCGACGGCACCGAAGCCTCGCACCTGCGCATGCAGCGCGCGCTCGACCACCTGATGCCATACATGAACGAGTGCTTTGCCGGCGACGACGTGGAGCAGCTCGCTGCCGCCCAGGGCGTGGCCGTGCCCACCTCGGCGCTGCGCGACGCATGGGAGGAGACAGTCGACGAGACCCTCGAAGCCGCCACGCTCGACAAGCCGGTACCGAGCACCTTCCTGTCCACCGGCAAGCACGGCCTGCATTCGGAACATATGAGCTACCTGCTGGCCGAGATGCAGAGCCTGGCGCGCGTCCATCCCGGCGCGCAGTGGTAGCCGGCGGGAAGCCGACATGAGCACCGTGACCCATTCCGATTCCGTCGACTTCGATTCCGGCGCCGGGCGCGTCGCGCGCGCGTGGCTTGTGCTTGAGGCTGTGCCCGACCCGGAAATCCCGGTGGTATCGATCCGCGACCTCGGCATCCTGCGCGAAATCGCCGTGGCTGACGGCGACACGCTGGAGGTCACGATCACGCCGACCTATTCCGGCTGCCCGGCCATGTCGCAGATCGCCGAGGACATCGGCCAGGCCCTCGATGCGGCCGGGCTCGGGCCGTGGCGGATCCGCACGGTGCTGTCGCCGGCGTGGACGACCGACTGGATCAGCGACGCCGCGCGCGAACGCCTGCGTGAGTTCGGCATCGCCCCGCCGCACCCGTGCGGCACGGCGGCCACCACGCCTGCCATGCAGCCACTGAATTTCGTACCGCGCGCGGCGCGCGCCGGCGTGCCCGACACGGTGGTCTGCCCGCGCTGCGGGAGCCGCCACACGCAGGAAATCTCGCGCTTTGCGTCCACGGCCTGCAAGGCCCTCTACCGCTGCCTGGACTGCCGCGAGCCGTTCGACTACTTCAAACCCTACTAATCCCACGACGCTGCCGTTCCGAGCGAGCTGCCATGACCCCACAGTTCCATCCGCTGCGTGTGGCGCAGGTGCGCCCCGAGACGGCCGACACGATCTCCATCGCGTTCGAGGTGCCCGAAGGCCTGCGCGACGCCTACCGCTTCACCCAGGGCCAGTTCCTGACACTGAAGGCCCCGGTCGATGGCCAGGAACTGCGCCGCTCGTACTCGATCTGCAGCGGCGTGCAGGATTACGCGGAGCGCGGCGAGCTGCGCGTGGCGGTCAAGCTGGTCGAGGATGGCATCTTTTCCAGCCACCTGCACGACACGCTGGCGACTGGCCAGGTCATCGACGTGATGACGCCGGACGGGCGCTTCCACGTGCCGCTCGATGCCGGCGCCGCGCGCCACTATGTCGCCTTTGCCGCGGGCAGCGGCATCACGCCGGTGCTATCGCTGATCCGCACCACGCTGGCGGCGGAACCGAAGAGCCGCTTCACTCTGGTCTATGGCAACCGCACGGTCGACAGCATTATCTTTTCCGAGGCGCTCGAAGACCTGAAGAACCAGTACCTGGCGCGCTTCACGCTTTACCACGTACTGTCGCGCCAGCCGCAGGAAGTCGACCTGCTGCATGGGCGGCTCGATCATGCGCGGGTCACGGCCTTCCTGCAGGCGCTGATTCCGGTGGACGATATCGATGCCGCCTTCGTGTGCGGCCCGGCGTCGATGATCGACGATGTCGAAGCGGCGCTGCGCGACGCCGGGCTGGACCCGCACCGCATCCACGCCGAACGCTTCGGCGTGCCGGTGGACCGCCAGAAGCGCGCGCCCGCGCATGCCGCTGGCGACCACGCCGGCACGGCCGAACTCGTGGTCGTGCTGGACGGCAAGCAGCACACCATGCGCCTGCCGCTGGAAGACGGCAAAGTGCTCGACACCGCGCTGGCGGCGGGGCTGGACCTGCCTTATGCGTGCAAGGGCGGCGTTTGTTGCACCTGCCGCGCCAAGGTGCTGGAGGGCCAGGTCGAGATGGAGAAGAACTACACGCTCGAGCCGTGGGAAATGGAAAAGGGCTTCGTGCTGACCTGCCAGGCCCGTGCGCTCACGCCCCGGGTGGTGGTCAGCTACGACGAGCGCTGAACGTTCGCCGCGCCGCGCGCCGTGGGCCGACGCGCCGGCTGGCGAAGCCTGGCCGTGATTACAATGGGATGGGAGCGCATTGCCGGCTCCGCAAGGTGACTGACAACCGTCCCACGCATATACAATCACGGCCATGCAATATATCCACGTCGTCAACGGCGATGTCGCCGGAAATACCCTGCGCCAGGCGCTGGCCCAGGCTGCCCGGCCCGACCCCGTGATCGTGCTGCGCGACGACCTGGCCGTGGGTCCGCTCGTCGACGTGGACAGCACCGGCCAGATCCGCTCCGGCTTCTGGCAGCGCGTGGCCCCGCACACCGACATCGACTTCCCCGCCGAAATGCGCCAGGCGCTGGACCAGCTGCAGACGCTGCGCCAGAGCGAGATGGAAGTCGCGATCTGGCACGGCCAGAGCGCGGCCGACCAGCTGATGCTGCGCCGGGTGGTGTTCCACCTCTACCAGGCCCCCCAGCGCATCAATGAAGTCTCCATGGACCTGCGCGAGCTGGAATTGCCGCCGCAGGCCGGGCTGGCGGCCATCGGCATGTACTCGCCGGCACGGCTGGCGCGGCGCTTCTCGACCATCGCGCCGGTCTCGGTACTGCGCCTGGGGCGGCTGGGCTACGAATGGCAGCAGAATGTGCGCGAGAACGCCGATGTCCGGCTATGGAAGGGCAATACGCTGGTGCCGGCGGCCTACCACAGCATCGACGACATCATCATGGAGCGGGCTCCGTCCGATTGGACGCCCGCGTCCCAGGTGGTAGGCAGCGTGATGGGCGCTATCGAAGGCTTGCTGGCCAGCGACTGGTTCGTGTTCTGGCGCTGCCGCGAGCTGATCTCCACGGGCCGGATGGTCCTGCGCGGCAACGCCGATTCGCTCGACACCTGCGAGCTGCGCCGGCATCAGGCCACCAGCGCGGAATAGCCCCTCTTCCCTCTTCTCCCCGGACACTCCCTGCCGGACAGACATGGCCCGAACCAAGGCACCCGACTTCGAAGCGCAGCGCGAGCAGATCCTGGAACTGGCCGCCGCCGCCTTTGCCAACAGCAGCTACCCCAGCACCTCGATGGCCGACCTGGCCGCCGCCTGTGGCACCTCCAAGGCGCGCCTGTATCACTACTACGAGAGCAAGGAAGCGATCCTGTTCGACCTGCTGGACCGCTACACGCGCCGCCTGATGCTGATCGTCACGGAGGTCGAGGCGGATTCCGAGCGCCAGGGCCGCACCGACAGCGAAAGCTTCGCCAGCCTGATCCGCGCCTTCCTGGCCGAGTACGAGAACTCGCAGACGCGCCATATCGCGCTGATCAACGACGTCAAGTTCCTGGCCGACGAGCAGCGCGACATCATCCTCGGCCGCGAACGCGACGTGGTCGCGGCGTTCTCGCGCATGCTGCGGCGCGCGTACCCGGAGCGCGTCACGCGCGAGAACCAGACCGCGCTGACCATGATGGTGTTCGGCATGATCAACTGGACCTTCACCTGGCTCAAGCCGGGCGGCAAGCTGTCCTACGCGGCGTTCGCCGACATGGTGGTCGACATGCTCGAAGGCGGGCTGCCGGGCAAGGCCGGCATCCCCGCGCAAGCACTGGCCCGCCGCTGAAGGCACTGAAGGCAGGCCGGCCCGGCCATCAGGACCATTCGGCCTCTTCCTGCTGGCGCCGCTGCTCGCGGTCCTGGCGGAACATTTCTTCCAGCTCGTCGCGCGCCTGGCGCGCCAGCGACACCAGCTTCTTCTGGTCCGTGTAGTGCGGGTAGAAGCGGTCGATGGCCTGGATGTTGTGGCGGCGGAAACGCAGCGCGACGCTGCGGGCCTGCACCGGATCGAATCCCAATCCTTCCAGCACCCGCCGGCCCAGCATTAGCGAACCCTCGAACATCTCGCGCTCGAACAGCTGCACGCCGCGGTCCTTGAGCTGGTAGATGTGCGAGACATGGCGCGCCCGGGCGTAGATCTGCAGGTCCGGGTAGCGTTCGCGCACGCGGTCGATCAGTTGCAGGCTGTCGTCCATGCCGTCGATGGCCACGATCAGGATGCGCGCCTTGGCGATGCCGGCGGCTTCCAGCAGGTCCAGCCGCGTGGCATCGCCGTAGAAGATCTTGAAACCGTACTGGCGCAGGAACTCGATCTGGTCGGGATCATGGTCCAGCACGGTCACGCCGATGCCCTGCGCGTACAGCAGACGGCCGATGATCTGCCCGAATCGCCCGAAGCCGGCAATCATCACCGGGTTGTCCTGCGGCGTGATGGCGTCGTCGGCGCGCCGTTTCATGGCCCCCACGTGCGGCGCCACCAGGCGGTCATAGGCCAGTAGCAGCAAGGGCGTGGCCACCATCGACAGGGCCACGATCAGCACCAGCAGCGCCTCGGTCTCGCGCGGCAGCAGGCCCGCCGTGCCGGCCACGCCGAACACGACGAAGGCGAACTCGCCGCCCTGCGAGATCAGCAGCGCGAACAGCAGCCGCTGGCCGCGCGCAATGGCGAAGTATCGCGCCAGCAGCATCAGCACGGCGGTCTTGGCGACGACGAAGGCGGCCACCAGCCCGAGCACGGTGCCGGGCGCACGCGCCAGCACCGCGAAGTCGATCGACATTCCCACGGCCATGAAGAACATGCCGAGCAGCAGGCCCTTGAACGGCTCCAGGTCGGCCTCGAGCGCATGGCGGTACTCTGAATCGGCCAGCAGCACGCCGGCCACGAAGGTGCCCAGCGCCATCGACAGGCCCACCGCATCCATCATCAGCGCAATGCCAACCACCAGCAGCAGCGCGAAGGCGGTGAACATCTCGCGCATGTCGGTCCGGGCGATGAAGCGCAGGGCCGGGCGCACGAGATAACGGCCGCCGAACACCACGGCCGCAATCACCGCCACGCCCTTGGCCGCCGCCTGCCAGCCGCTGGCGCCGCCGGCGTCTGTCGCGCTCTCTGCCGCCAGCAGCGGCAGCAGCGCGATCATCGGGATGGCCGCGACGTCCTGGAACAGCAGGATGCCGAAGCTGGCCCCGCCCGCGGGCGTGCCGAACAGGTTGCGCTCGCCCAGCGTGGCCAGGGCGATGGCCGTGGACGACAGCGCCAGTCCCAGCCCCGCAACCAGCGCCACCGGCCAGGGCGCCCCGACAAGCACCGCCAGGACGCCGATCACCAGCGCACACGCCGCAAGCTGGATACCGCCATAGCCGAAGATGCTCTGCCGCAGCGCCCAGAGCTTGCGTGGCTCCAGCTCCAGGCCGATCACGAACATCATCAGCACCACGCCGAATTCCGAGAAATGCAGGATCGACTCGACATTGGTCACCAGGCGCAGAGCAAACGGCCCGATGGCCGCACCGGCCAGCAGGTAGCCGAGCACTGCGCCCAGGCCGGTGCGGCGCGCCAGCGGCACCGCCACCACGGCGGCCACCAGAAACACCACGAGCGCGATCAGGAAGTCGTGCTGGTTCATGTGCGTACCTCCGCGCCTGCCGCGGCCGGGCTGCCCTCATGGGCACCAATGCGCCTGCAAACGTGGGTGATATGCCCGGCCAGGGCCTGGGCGTCGATGTTGTCGGCGTCATGCAGCACCAGCGGCGGCAGCCAGTCCATCCCGCACAGCCGCGCGGTCTGCTCCAGCGGCAGCAGGAACGCTTCGATCGGGTGGCCATGGTTGCCTTCGGGCCCATAGGAATCGAAGGTGCCGCCGGTGCTCGCCACGGCCAGCACGGACTTGCCGCGCAGCGCCGTGCCGCCGGGGCCATAGGCCCAGCCATATTCGAGCACCTCGTCGAGCCAGAGCTTGAGCAGCGCCGGCACGCTGTACCAGTGCACCGGGTACTGCAGGACGACCGTCTCCGCAGCGGCGAGCGCGCGCTGCTCGGCGACGACATCGATGTCGTAGTCGACGTAGCGGCGATAGAGATCGTGAACTGCGACGTTCGGCAGCGTGGCGAGCGCCTCTGCCAGCGGCCGGTTCACGCGCGAACGGCTCGGCGCGGGATGCGCATAGATCACAACAATCGGGGATTCGGTCTTCGGCACGGGCGATCAGTCCGGAAAATCGGGCGTACCCGCTTCGGCGGGCATGCAGTTATCCAAGGGAATGCGGCGTTGCAGCAAATCCACAGCTGAGCGGCTGCAACAATTCATCACATTTTTTCAAGCTTTTGATTTTACTCAGTATTTTTACAGAAATTTGGTCCGGCCATCCCTGCTGCATCGCAGGAAGCTTACGCGTAACTGACAGTTCCGCTACAATACTTTTCGTGCCGCATCAAGATGGTGTTTGCCCCTATCTGGCAGCTTGTGAAGCAGAAAGTGCCTGGTCAAACACCACAGCGGTGTTATTTTTATCGCTGATTGCACCGGATTGCACCGGGAAGGAAACATCGTGAATCCGCTCGAACTGAGCAAGGCTGTCGGCGCCGTTACCGACGAAGATCTGCGCAAGGCAGCCGAAGCCACACAGGCCGCACAGCGCGCCACCGTCCTGGTGCGCGAGCTGGCCGCCCATCACCGCTCGCGCCTGCTGAAGCATTTCCTCGCCCTGCGCGAGGAGGATCGCCTGCTCCGTTTCGGCCAGTCGGTGGGCGACCACGTGATTGAAGCGTATGTCGACAGCATCGACTTCGACCATGACTCGGTGTTCGGCGTGTATGACGAGAAGCTGGAACTGGTCGGCGTCGGCCACTTCGCCAACCTGCGCGACAACGCCCAGGGCCGCGTAGCGGAGTTCGGCGTATCGGTGTCGAAGAGCGCGCGCGGCCGCGGCATCGGCAGTGCGCTGTTCGAGCGCGCCGCCATCCACGGCCGCAACACCAGCGTGCGCACGCTGTACATGCACTGCCTGTCGCGCAACGCGGCCATGATGCATATCGCCAAGAAGGCCGGCATGAAGGTCCAGTACGCGTACGGCGAGGCCGACGCCTACCTGGAGCTGCCGCCGGCAGATGCCATGAGCCGCCTGACCGAGGCGCTGGACGAGCAAGTCGCCGACCTGGACTACCTGGTGCGCCGCAACCTGCGCGACGCGCGCCGCTTCGGGCTGCGCTTCTGGCGCTCGATGGTGCCGCAGAAGGGCACCGCCTGATACCCTCGCCGCGCACCGGCCAGGCCCGCACGCCAGACGGCGCATCGTGACGATGCGCCGTTTTTGTTTTACGCGGCAGCTCAGCCGCCGGCAACCGGCAGTGCCGTGGTGTCCTTGATGCTTTCCAGCGCAAAGCTGGAACGGACGTCGATGACGGACGGGTGGGCAAGCAACTGCTCCTGCATGAAGCGCGCGAAGTGTTCCATGTCTTCCACGTAGACCTTGAGCAGCAGGTCCATTTCGCCGGTCATGGCATGGCATGCCGCCACCTCCGGCCACGTGGAAATGGAAGCGCGGAACAGGTCCAGCGGCGCCTTGCCCTTGGGCGCGCCACCATGCTTTTCCAGCCGGACGTTGATATAGGCCAGCAGGCCCAGGCCGATCTTGCCGGGTTCCAGCAACGCCGCATACTGGCGGATCACGCCAATCTCCTCCAGCCGGCGGATGCGCCGCAGGCACGGGCTCGGCGACAGGTTCACGCGCTCGGCCACCTCCAGGTTGGTCAACCGGCCGTTGGTCTGCAGCACCTCAAGGATCTTCCGGTCGATCTTGTCCAACTCCACCTTGCTCACGATTTCGTTGCTCCGCAGTATGTTTATTGGCAATTTTTTTGCGCAAATTTAGCAAGTTGTGCACAACTACGCAATTTTTTGTGGCATCTCATCCGGTTTGTGGCCGTATCCATCACTCTGGCGAAGGAATGGACGGGCAAGATCGTGCCGCGACAAACTGACCAAGGGAAGGCAAGGAGGGTGCCAAGCCGGTTGCACGGGCAGCGGGCATTCTACGGTCGTTCTGCGCTTATCCGGCACCAATGCCAGGATTTGGAGCACTAGAAGACCCGAAATGCAAAAAAAAAGCGCGACCCGTAAAGGTCGCGCGATATCAGGCGTCGCCCCGGTGTGGGGCGCGCTCACGCGGATCAGCCGCCGCTGCTGGAAGGCGCCGACGGCGCCCCCGGTCCGCGCGGCATGCGCTGCATGCGCTCCTCGTGCATCTTCTGCATGCCTGCCTTGATTTCGTCGAGAGTCAGCTTGCCGTCATGGTTGGCGTCGAGTTGATCGAAACGCTCCGCCAGCCGCGGCATGCCTGTCTTGACTTCGTCCCTGGTCAGCGCGCCGTCATTGTTCTTGTCGGCGGCCTTGAACTTCGCCTCGAATTCCTTCTGCATTTCGGCACGGCGTTGCTCCATCATGGACTTGCGGTAGGCCGTTAGTTCGTTCTGGTCGAGCTTGCCGTCGTGATTGGTGTCGATGCGGTTGAACAGCGCGTCGGCCTCGGCCTTGGAAATCGTGCCGTCGCCGTCGGTGTCGACCGACTTCATCCACATGCCGCCACCGTGCTCCATGTGGTGGTGCATGGCACCGCGCTGGCCCGGTACGGGCGCGGGCGCCGGCGCGGTTGCTGCGGCCTGGGCAAAGGCGCCGCCTGCGACGAGGAACGCGGCGGACGCGGCCAGGAAGTGCTTGAGGATCTGCGACTTGGAATTGCCTTGCATGTCTTGCTCCTTTTCATCACGTGGGCATGTACGGATTAGAACGCGGACGATGCAGGGAAGTTGGCGCTTTTAATACGATGTTACGCGCCTCACAGAAAGGCCGTCCGGTCGTAAGCGATCGCAAGCCAGGACGAATATTGGCGAGCCATGGCGGCCCGCGCGCCCGGATTCAGTTCTTGGGCACAAGCGGCTCGGCCATTGGTGCGTGCGGCGCCACGGCAGGCTGAAGCTGGTGGGGATCGACGTTCTGCGGTTGCGGCTGCATGTTGACCGGCGGCGCCGGCGAGGCGGGCTGTACCGGCTGTGGAGCCGGCGACGATGGGGCAGGCGGCTGGCTCACCGCGGGCGCTGGCGGCGTCATCGGTGTGGCGAGCGGAGCGGCCGCACCGGAAGGCGGCGTTGCCAGCGGTGCCGGACCGGAGCGCTCCGCGCCGGCCTGTACCGGCAACGCAATCTCCTGGCGCACCCCATTGCGCTCGATCACCACGGAACGGCCGTGGATCTCGACCAGGCGAATCTGCTGCGACAGTGCCGTACCGGCCCGCACAGCCTTGGGCGGGCCGCCGTCGAGCGACACGATCGCGGCGCCCGCGCCGTCGGCCACATCCGCCACGACCCCGACCAGCTGGACGTCACGCACGCCACCCTGGGCGGAGCCGCCGAACAGCGTGGCCACGGCGCCGGTCTCGATCGCCTCGGTCTGCGCCACGCGGGCGGCTTGCGGTACGGGGATGGTCCGCATGGCGCTGAAGGTCAGCACCCAGTGCGTCGCCAGGGCGCATAGCGCGACGAAGAGAACCAGGCTGGCCGCGCGCGGCAGCCAGGCGGCAGCATCGGGACGGAAAACGGGCCGGAAGGAGAGTTGCACGGAATGGACGGTACGCTCGACAGGAACGCATCAAGCGTACCAGAGGCCCATGACCGTGTCTGCGACGGCTTACAGCAGGTCGTCCAGCAGATCCGGGCCAAACACTTCGCGATGGATATGCCCGACCGGCACGCCGGCGCTGATCAGCGCATGCCGTTGCGCCTGCATGAAGCCGAGCGGGCCGCACAGGTGGAAATCGCCATCGATGAACAGGCTGTTCTCGGGCGAGGCGAGCAGCTCGGCGACCGGCATGGTGCCCGCATGGTCGTAATCGCGGCCGGCCACGTCGGCGGCTTGCGGCTGCTCATAGCTGACATGGGTACGCAGCTGCAGGCGCTCCTTGGCCCAGGCCACGTCGGCGCGGTGCGCATGGTGGCGGCCGTCGCGCGCGGCATGGGCGAACAGGATTTCACGCCTGGAACCCTGCAGGGCCAGCGTGCGCAGCACCGACAGCATCGGCGTGATGCCGATGCCGGCCGACAGCAGCACCAGCGGGCGCTGGCCGTCCAGGCGCGGCGCAAAGTCGCCGAACGGCGCGCTCACGGCCAGTTCGGTGCCGGGCTGGGCGTTGGCGTGCAGCCAGTTGGAGACGGCGCCGGCCGGCGTGGCATGGTCGCCGTCCTCGCGCTTGACGGAAATCCGCCACGTCGGCAGGCCGCGCTCGGCGGACAGCGAATACTGGCGCTGCTGGCGATTGCCATCCTCGAGCGCGACTTCGACGCTGATGTACTGGCCCGGTCGGAAATCGCCCAGCGGCTTGCCGTCGATGGCCGACAGCGTCAGCGCGACCACGTTGTCGCTCTGCACTTCGCGGCGCTCTACGCGCACGGCGATGCGCTCGCCGGCGGCCAGGCCGGTGCTCTGGTACAGGCGCGCTTCGGCGGCGATCAGTTCGCCGGCGAGCAGCCAGTAAGCTTCGTCCCAGGCAGCAAGCAGGTCAGGCGTGGCGGCTTCGCCCAGCACGGCGGAAATTGCGCCCAGCAGGTGCTTTCCGACAATCGGATAGTGCGCGGGCGTCAGGCCCACGGCCGCATGCTTGTGCACGATGCGCTCGACCACCGGCGCGAGCGCGCTGGCGTTGTCGATGTTGGCGGCGTATGCGAACACCGCGGATGCAAGCGACTGCTGCTGCGAGCCGTTGGCCTGGTTGCCCATATTGAAGAGCTGGGTCAGTTCGGGCCGGGCCGCGAACATCTCGCGGTAGAAATGGGTGGTGATGGCGAGACCATGTTCGCGCAGCACCGGAACGCTGGCATCGATGTAGGGGCGGGAAGCGGCAGACAACATCAGGTAAGGCTCCGTTTTAATTCATGCAAATAAAATGCATGTTTTCACTCACAACAAAGCCGGCGCACGGGGCGTCTAAACGAACCGCTCAGGAGGTGCCGTTCAGGCCGTGCGCCGGCTCATAAAATCACGATGCAGCCGGATGATCGACTCGGCGGTCTGGCTGCCGGTCACATCCGCCAGGGTGACGGTGTCAAGCTTGCGGTAGAACGCCTGCTCTGCCTCGTCCAGCGCCCGACGCAGCCGGCAACTGCCGCTCAGGGCACACGGCGGATTGTCACAGTCAATGACCGGCTTGTGCCCTTCCAGCTCGCGCAGGATCGTGCCGATGGTCAGCTGGCAGGCCTGCGGGCCCAGTTCCAGTCCACCGTGGCGACCGCGCGTAGCCGTGAGCCAGCCCAGTTTCGACAGACGCGCGGCCACCTTCACCAGGTGGTGGTGCGAAATCTCGAACTGCTGCCCCACCTCGGCAATGGTGATGGGCCGGCTGCCGTCGGCGCGTGCGACGTACATCAGCAGCCGCAGTGCGTAGTCGGAGAAACGGGTCAGTTGCATCGTGGCGACATCTTAGATAAGCAGCATTTCAAATGCAAGATTATTGTTGCAGTGCAGGATACCGTGACATGGATCGCACACCTGCGTGCGAGAATCCCACGCCACAAAAAACAGTCATGGGGTGGCGGTTATACTGGCTGCCGAACGCCGGGCGCGCGGCTAGCGGCCCGCCCCGCCATCCAGCAAGAGGCTCAGACACGATGCGCAGATTTTCACCGCTTACCGCCAATACCCGCTTCATGAGATCGCGCCACACCAACGGCAGCCGCGGCTTCACCCTGATCGAAATCATGGTGGTGATCGTCATCCTGGGGGTGCTGGCGGCGCTGGTGGTGCCCAAGATCATGAGCCGCCCTGACGAAGCCCGCATCGTGGCGGCACGCCAGGATATCTCGTCGATCATGCAGGCGCTCAAGCTCTACCGGCTCGACAACAGCCGCTACCCCACCACCGAGCAAGGCCTGGCCGCGCTGGTGGCCAAGCCGACCACCGAGCCCGTGCCCAATAACTGGAAGGGCGGCGGCTACCTGGAGAAGCTGCCCAAGGATCCGTGGGGCCACCCGTACCAGTACCTGAACCCCGGCGTGCGCGGCGAGATCGACGTCTTCAGCTTCGGTGCCGACGGCCAGGCCGGCGGCAGCGGCAATGACGCCGACATCGGCAACTGGGAATAACGCCGCGCCCGCAGCATGAAACCGGCCCCGTGCCGCCGCGCCGCCGCCTGCCGGCCACGGGGCTTCACCCTGCTCGAACTGCTGGTGGTCATGGTGATCGCCGGCATCGTCATTTCGCTGGTGGCCATCAATGCTTCGCCCAATGAGCGCGGGCGCCTGCTGGACGACGGCCAGCGCATCGCGCGCCTGTTCGAGCTGGCGCAGGAAGAGGCCCAGCTCGGCGCCCGCCCGATCGCCTGGGAAGGCAGCATCAGGGGCTGGCGCTTTCTCGAATCCACCCCCAACGGCTGGGTCCCGATGCGCACCGACGTGTTCGCGCCGGGTCAGTGGCGCCTTGCGCCGGACCAGGTGATCATCGCCGAAGGCGGCCGCAACGCCGGCACGGGCGGCCCGCCGCGCCTCGTCTTCGGTCGCGAGCTGATCGACGGCCCGCAGCGGCTGGTACTGGTGCGCGGCGACATCCGCGTCGATGTCGTCGGCGACGGCGGCGGCCGTTACTTCGCCAGCACGCCATGAGCGCGCCCGCCGTCGCCTCCTTGCGCCGCCCTGCGCGCGGCTTCACGCTGATCGAGGTGCTGGTGGCGCTGACCATCCTGGCCGTCGCGCTGACGGCGGCCATGCGCGCCATGGGCAGCATGATCGATGCCAGCGCCGCGCTGCAATCGCGCATGCTGGCCGAATTCAGCGCCGAGAACCACCTGGCCACGCTGCGCCTGTCCAAGACCTGGCCCGAGCCAGGCGTCAGCGGCTATGCCTGCCCGCAGGGCGGCACGCCGCTCTATTGCGAGCAAAGCGTCTCCGGCACGCCCAACCCCGTGTTCCGGCGCGTCGAGATCGCGGTCTATCCGTCAGCCGCCGACCGCTCGGTGCGCCTGGCGTGGCTGGTCACCATCATCCCCAATGAAACGCGCAACCTGCTCTGAGCGCCGCCAGGCGGCGCCGCGCGGCTTCACGCTGCTCGAGATGCTGGTGGCCATCACGCTGCTGGCGGTCATGGCCGTGATCGGCTGGCGCGCGCTGGACAGCATGACGCGCAGCCGCGAACGGCTGACCGACCACGATGCCCGGCTCGACGCACTCAAGGTGCTCTACGGCCAGTTCCAGTCCGACTGCGAGCACCTGGCCAACGCGGACCTGCTGCAGGCCAGCCCGGTGGAAGTCGGGGCCGGCCAGGTGCTGATGGTGCGCGACCGCCGCGAAGAGAACCAGCCGCCGATGTGGCAGGTGCTCAGCTACCGGCTTGACGGCAACGCGCTGGTACGCCTGGCTGCCCCGCCCGTCGACAGCCGCGCCGCCGTGCAGTCCGCGCTGCTGGGGCTGCGCCAGGCCGGCCGGCAAGACAACGTGCAGGCGCGCCGCGTGCTGTCCGATGTGGACAGCCTGGGCGCGCGCGTATGGATCGATCCGCAGGGATGGCTGGCCGACAACGGCCGCATCCGCGGCGCGCTGTTCAATCCAGCCAGCGCCGTGGCGGCGACGGCGGCGACGGCGGCGACGGCACCGACCGGCGCCGTCGTCCGCGCCGTGGAGCTGTCCGTGCGGGCGCGCATGGGCGACGGCGACACGCCGCGCGACTTCCTCAAGATCTGCATGACGGGCCTGTGATCATGCGCCGATCCTCTCCCTCCCTGCCCCTGCCCCTGCCCCTGCCCCTGCCCCGCCGCCGCGCTCGCGGTGCCGCCGTGGTCACGGCGCTGCTGATGGTCACGCTTGCCGTGGTGGTGGTGTCCGGCATGCTGTGGCGCCAGCAGGTGCAGATCCGCTCGATCGAGAACCAGCGCCTGCTGGCGCAGGCCACGTGGATCGAGCGCGCGGCCGTGGACTGGGCCCGGCTGATCCTGCGCGACGACCAGCGCCGCACCAGCATCGACGAGCTTGGCGAGCCCTGGGCCGTGCCGATCGCCGAGACCCGGCTGTCGGACTTCCTTGGCGCGGCGCTGCGCACCGACCAGTCGGGCGAGACCTCGTTCCTGTCCGGCCGCATCCTGGACGCCCAGGCACGCTTGAACCTGACCAACCTGGTGCTGTGGACCGCCACGCCGACCCAGGGCCGCGCCGCCACGGTCGACCCGGCCGCGCTGGCGGCCTACCGCCGCCTGCTGCAGACGGTAGGCCTGAACCCGTCGCTGGCCGAGACCACGGGCCGCTTCCTGCTGCGTGCCGCCCAGGGCGGCGCCGACGGCCAGCCCGCGCCCCGGCCGGCCGACAGCGCCCAGAGCCTGCTGGCGATCCCGGGCTATACGCCAGCGATGGTTGCTGCGCTGGAGCCGTTCATCACGGTGCTGCCCGAACGCACGCTGGTCAACGCCAATACGGCCGACCCGGAAGTGCTGTCGGCCGTCATCAACAACCTGGCGCTCGACCGTGCGCGCGAGTTGGTCCGCGAGCGCGACCGCGCGTACTTCAATAATGTCGGCGACCTCCAGACCAAGCTGACCGGCGTGGCGCCGCAGGCCGACACCGGCAACCTGTCCGCCATGCTGGACGTGCGCACGCACTATTTCCTGATCTACGGCCTGGTGCGCCACGAGCGCGCCAGCCGGCTTCAGGTGTCGCTGGTGTACCGTGGCGAGGTGCTGGGCAACGCCAACACCACGCGCGTGCTGTGGATCCACGACACCGACCGCCTGCCCGATCTGCGATGACGCATCTGCCGATTTGCACGCGTTCGGGTACGCGACGTTGCAGGCCGAGACACCGGGGAGAATGCTATTGACGCGGATTAGTCACACAGGCAAGGTATGCTGCGGCGCTGCCGCAACCGTGGCGCCATGCCGAGCGGCGCCCCTGCCTTTCCGTTTCCGCCACCCGGCACATCCGCGCCCGGGCATCCCCGCCGCTGCCCCGGCAGTCCCCAAGCACAGCCTCACTGACGTCAACATTAGGAAATCTTGAGCACCACCCTGTACGTTCGCTTGCCGCACCGGCCGCACGACCAGCCGCAACCCTGGCATTTTGGCGCCCTGCCGTTCGCCCTGGTACGCGACCCGTCCATGCCGGCCGCGCGGCGCACGGACGCCTCGCAGGCGCCGGAAGTGTTGCGCGAAGGCCACGCCCAGATTGCCGCGCTGCCCGCCGCGGAGCGTCTGGTGCTCATCCTTGCCGCCAGTGACGTACTGCTCACCACAGCGACCGTGCCACCGCTGCCGCCGGCGCGTCTCAAGCTGGCACTGCCCAACCTGGTGGAAGATGCGCTGGCCACGGACGCGCAGCCGTGCCACGTCGGCGTGGGCCCGGTGCTGGACGGCGACGCCGCACGGCCTGCGCGCGGCCCGCGCCGCCGCCTGCTGATGGTGGCCGACCGGGCCTGGCTGCGCGCCGTGCTCGATGCCTTTGGCGAACACCGCCATCGCCGCCGCCATATCCTGCCGGCGCAGATGTGCCTGCCGCTGGCGGCTGCGCCGGAAGCCGGGGATGACGATAGCGCCGCGGCGCAGCCGGCCACGCTGGTCGTCGAAGCCGCGGCCGCGTCCCTGGCCCAGGCCGAAGGCATGGTCGAACCGACGCTGGCCCCGCCGCCAATCGCAGCTGGCGGCGGCCAGTGGCAGCTCACGGTACGCACCGGCCCCCATGAAGGCTATGGCCTGCTGCTCGGCAATGATGCACTCGCCGCATGGCAGGCCCTGGCGCCCGAAGGCGACTGGCATGGCGATGCCAGCGCCGTGGCCAGCGCGCCGGTGCCCGCGCTGCGCCAGGCCCGCGCCGCCGACTGGCGCCTGTGGATCGCCGGCGCGCAGGGCTGCCTGCAGGAACCCGGGCTGGACCTTGCACAGTTCGAGTTCGCCCAGGGCCGCGCGGACCGCTGGAACCTGCTGGCCTGGCGCCTGCCGCTAGCGCTGGCCGCTGGCATCGTGCTGGTCCAGCTGCTCGGCATGAACGTACACTGGCTGATGCTGCGCCACGAACAGCAGCGGCTCGAAGCCGCGCAGCTGCAGACGCTGCACAACGCCTTCCCGCAGATCCAGACCGTGCTCGACGCCCCGCTGCAGATGCGCCGCCAGGTGGAACAGCTTCGCCTGGCCAGCGGGCGCAGTACGCCGGACGATTTCCTGCCGCTGGCCGACCGTTTTGGCCAAGCGGCCCGCCAGCTTCCGCCAGACGGCCTGCAGGCGCTCGAATACCGCGGCCGCACGCTGGTGGCCACGCTCAAGCCCGGCACCGATACCGCCGCGTTGCGCGGCGCCGTGCGCCAGGCCGGCCTGCAAATGGAAGAAGACAAGACCGCCGAGGACACGCGCCCCGCCGGTCCGGCCGGCTCGCGCTGGGTCATCAAGCCAGGCCTGTGAACCGAACCATGAGCCCGAGCAAAGACAACCTCCGCCCCCAGACCCAACCGGCCTCCGCGACACCGGGGCGCCGCGCGGCTCCCGCCTGGCTTGCGCGCGTCAAGCCGCGCGTGCCGCAAGCCTGGCGCGACCAGTTCGACGCCTTCTGGTCGGCGCGCAACCCGCGCGAGCAGGCCATCCTTGCGGGTGGCGCCGCGGTATTGGGCTTGGTGCTCATCTACAGCGTCTTGTGGGAGCCCGCTGCGGACGGCCGCGCGCGACTGTCGCGCAGCCTGCCGGCGATGCGCGCCGATCTCGCGGAAATGGAAACCCTGGCGCAGGAGGCGCGCGGCCTGAACGCGAGCCCGGCCCCCGCGCTGCGCGGCGATGCCCTCACGCAGGCCTTGCAGGACAGCCTCGGCAAATACGGCCTCAAGGCCACGCGGCTGGCGGCCGGCGCCGACAACAGCGTTCAGGTGCAGCTCGACAAGGCGCCCTTCGGCGCGGTGGCGGGATGGCTGCAGGACGTGCGCCAGCAGCAGCGCCTGAAGGTCACGGACGCACGCATCGTCTACGTCGGCGCCACCGCGCTGGTCAATGTCAGCGCGACCCTGCAGGGTCCGGGCGGCCGCAGCTGATGGTACGCCTGGAGTCGCTGCGGCTGCCCCGACGCAAGCTGCGCCGCCCGGCGGGCTGGCGGCGCGCGGGCTGGCTGCTGCTTGGCCTGGCCACCGCCGGCATCACCATGCTGGCGATGCTGCCGGCCGCCTGGATTGCCGACACGGTAGCAGCCCGCACGCAGCGCCGCGTGCTGCTCGCCGACGCGTCGGGCTCGCTCTGGCATGGCAGCGCCACGCTGGCGATGTCGGCCGGCGCGGGCAGCCAGACCGCGACCGTGCTGCCCGGCCGCCTGCAATGGTCGCTGGCCTTCTGGCCGCTGCTGACCGGCTCCGCGCGCGTGATGCTGACGCACACCGAGTCGATGCCGACGCCGGTCGGACTGACCGTCACGCCGCGCGGCTGGACCGCGCAGGCGGGTGCCATGCGCCTCCCCGCGGCGCTGCTGGAGGGCGTGGGCGCGCCGTTCAACACGCTGCGCCCGGACGGCCTGATGCGCGTGGACTGGTCCGCGCTGCAAGGCAAGTTCGCGGGCGGGCTGCTTTACGGGCATATCACGCTGCGCATCGAACAGGTGTCGTCGGCGGTAAGCCGCCTGCGTCCGCTGGGCAGCTACCGTGCCGAGATCGACTGGAACGGCGCCGACGGCAAGCTCGCGCTGAGCACCATCGCCGGGCCCCTGCATCTCGATGGCAGCGGCACGCTGGGCCGGCAGGCGCGCTTTGAAGGCACGGCCCAGGCCGAGCCCGACGCCGCCACCCAGCTGAACAGCCTGCTGAGCCTGCTGGGACGACGAGAGAACAATGTGACAAGGCTGCGCTTCTGAAGCCAGGCAGCGCCAGGAGCCGACCGGAACCCAACATGAAAACCGAAGCCACCCGACCCTTCCTCCAGACCGCCAGTGCCCGCGCCGTGGCCCTGCTGTGCGGGCTTTCGCTGCTGGCGCCCACGCCGCTGTGGGCGCAACAGCCCGCCGGTCCCGGCGCGCCGCCGGACATCACGCCGCGCAACCGCGACCAGGTGGTGCTGAACTTCGTCAACGCCGACCTTGAATCCGTGGTCAAGGCCGTGGGCCAGGCTACCGGCAAGAATTTCGTGATCGATCCGCGCGTGAAGGGCACGGTCAACCTGGTGACCGAGCAGCCGGTGTCGCGCGCACAAGCCCTTGAAACGCTGGGATCGGTCCTGCGCATGCAGGGCTATGCCATGGTGGAAAGCAACGGCTTCACCAAGGTCGTCCCCGAAGCGGACGCCAAGCTGCAAGGCTCGCCGATCGTGGTTGGCGGTGGCGGCGGGCGCGGCGACCAGGTGGTGACGCAGGTGTTCCGCCTGAACTACGAGTCGGCCAACAACCTGGTGCCGGTGCTGCGGCCGATGATCGCGCCCAACAACACCATCACCGCCTACCCGGCCAACAACACGCTGGTGATCACGGACTATGCCGAGAACCTGCGCCGCCTGGGCCGCATCATCGCCGCCATCGACGCGCCGGCTTCGGGCGAAGTCGAACTGGTACCGCTGAGGAATGCCATCGCCAGCGACACGGCGCTGGTGCTGCAGAAGCTGCTCGATCCGGCGGCGGCCGCGAGCGGCGCAGGCGGCGGTGGCGCGGGCGTCGACAGCAGCCTGCGCACGACCGTGGTGGCCGAGCCGCGCAGCAACTCGCTGATGATCCGCACGTCCAGCCGCGCGCGGCTGCAGCAGGCGCGCCAGCTGATCGACAAGCTCGACCAGCCCTATGCGCGCCCCGGCAATATCTGGGTCGTGCCGCTCAAGAACGCCGATGCGGTCAAGCTGGCCGCCACGCTGCGCGCCATCGTCGCCGCGGACGGCAGCTTTGCTTCCAGCACGCAGCCCGGCGCAGCCGGTGCAGCGGGCGCGGGCGGCCTGACCAACATTTCCACGCCTGCCGGCGGCCAGTTCACCGGCGGCACCACGGCGAGCCAGACCGGCATGCGCTCCGGCGGCACCAGCGGCTCCGGCTCGGGCGGCGCCTATGGCAATTCAGCGTTCGCGGCCTCGTTCAACCCGAACACCCAGCCGACCACGGGCGGCATCATCCAGGCCGATCCCTCCACCAATTCGCTGATCATCACGGCCAGCGAGCCGGTCTACCGCAACCTGCGCGGCGTGATCGAAGACCTCGACGCGCGTCGCGCGCAGGTCTACATCGAGTCGATGATCGTGGAGGTCACTTCCACGCAAGCCAGCGAACTCGGCATTCAGTGGCAGGGGCTGATCCGGTCGGACAGCGGCAACAATAACTTTTTCGCTGGCACCAACTTTGGCACCGGCGGCAAGAACATCATCAACCTGACCCTGGCCGGCGCGGCCTACAACGCCAACCATGCCGCCGGCATTGCAGCGGCGACGCAACTGGTGCCCGACATCGGCGGCCTGAACCTCGGCGTGGTCAACAAGGCGCTGGGCCTGGGCGCGCTGCTGCGCGCGCTGGGCAGCAACGGCAGCGTGAACCTGCTGTCGACGCCGAACCTGATCACGCTCGAGAACGAGGAAGCGAAGATCCTGATCGGCCAGAACATCCCGATCACGACCGGCTCCTATGCGCAGACCGGCGGTGCCGCCTCGGTCACCCCGTTCCAGACCTTCGACCGCAAGGACGTCGGCATCACGCTGCGCGTGCGGCCGCAGATCACCGACGGCGGCCTGGTCAAGATGCAGATCTTCCAGGAATCGTCGTCGGTGGTGCCGGGTACGCTGACGCAGGTCCAGGGCCCGACCACCAATGTGCGTTCGATCGAGACCAATGTGCTCGTCGACGACGGCCAGATCATCGTGCTGGGCGGCCTGATCGAGGATTCCTATGGCGACGGCGTGCAAAAGGTGCCGGTGCTCGGCGATATCCCATGGATCGGCGGCCTGTTCCGCTACGAGAACAAGAACCGCTCCAAGACCAACCTGCTGGTGTTCCTGCGTCCGTATGTGATGCGCACGGCGGGCGCCGTCGACCGCCTGACGACGGACCGCTACGACTACATGCGCAACCAGCAGGCCGGCTTCGTCTCGCCTAACATCATGGTGCGCGACGAAAATACGCCGGTGCTGCCGCCCGCGGACGCGCCGACCACGCCGTTCGTCGACCCGCGCGGCACCGGCGCGGTTCCCGGCCCGCTGCCTTTGCCGCAATCCGTGCCGCAGTCCCAGCAACCCGTGCCGCAGCCGCTGACACAGCAAGGCAGCAACGGCGCGCTCGCCGGGACGGCTGCGCCGGCTTCCGGGCGCGGCAACTGAACGACACCATGGCAAGCGAAGTCCAAGCCGCACCCGATACCCAGGAGCCGCCGTCGCCGATGGCGGCGCGACTGGTTCCATACAGCTTTGCGCGCGAAGCGCCGCTGCTGATCGCGCACCAGCGCGCCGATGGCCTCGAAGTCTGGGTCAGCCGCGCCACCTCGCCCGCGGCGCTCGCTGAAGTGGCGCGCGTGCATGGCGCGCTGCGCCTGCGGGTGCTCGAGCCCGAGGCGCTCGAGCGCGCCATGTCCGACGCCTACAACCGCCAGGACGGCAGCGCCGCCCAGGTGGTGGGCGAAGTGGAAGGCGAAGTCGACCTGTCGCGCCTGATGCAGGACATTCCCGCCGTGGAAGACCTGCTCGAGTCCGAGGACGATGCGCCGATCATCCGCATGATCAACGCGCTGCTCACGCAGGCCGCGCGCGAGGGCGCGTCGGATATCCACATCGAGCCGTTCGAGTCGGCGTCGGTGGTGCGCTTCCGCGTGGATGGCACGCTGCGCGACGTGGTACGGCCCAAGAAGGCGCTGCACGGTGCGCTGATCTCGCGCATCAAGATCATGGCGCAGCTCGACATCGCGGAAAAACGCTTGCCGCAGGACGGCCGCATTACGCTGCGCGTGGGCGGGCGTCCGGTGGACGTACGGGTTTCCACGCTGCCCACCGGCCACGGCGAGCGCGCCGTGCTGCGTCTGCTCGACAAGGAAGCGGGCCGCCTGGACCTGGCCAGGCTCGGCATGTCGCCGCGCACGCTGGGCGGCTTCGACGGCCTGATCCGCCAGCCGCACGGCATCGTGCTGGTCACCGGGCCGACCGGCTCGGGCAAGACCACTACGCTGTACGCGGCGCTGTCGCGGCTGGACGCGCGCACCACCAACATCATGACGGTCGAGGACCCGATCGAGTACGACCTGGACGGCATCGGCCAGACCCAGGTCAACCCGCGCATCGACATGACCTTCGCCAAGGCCCTGCGCGCGATCCTGCGCCAGGATCCGGACGTGGTGATGATCGGCGAAATCCGCGACCTTGAGACCGCGCAGATCGCGGTGCAGGCGTCGCTGACCGGCCACCTGGTGCTGGCCACGCTGCACACCAACGATTCGGCCTCGGCGATCACGCGGCTGGTGGACATGGGCATCGAACCGTTCCTGCTGTCGTCGTCGCTGCTCGGCGTGCTGGCGCAGCGGCTGGTACGGCGCCTGTGCCCGCATTGCAAACGCGAGGAAGTCATCGAGGTTACCGCCGGCGAAGCCGCGACGCTGCAGGCGCAGGGCCGGCCGCTGCAGCATCTCTGGCATGCAGCCGGTTGCGACAAGTGCGGCAACTCCGGCTACCAGGGCCGCATGGGCGTGTACGAACTGCTGACCGTCAACGACGAGATCCGCACCATGATCCACCGCCAGCAGCCCGAATCTGAGATCAAGCAGGTGGCGCTGGCGCATGGCATGCAGACCATGCGCGGCGATGCGCAGCGCTGGATCGACGGCGGCGCCACGTCCCTGGAAGAAGTCCTGCGCGTCACGCGCGACTGACGAAACGCCGCCATGCCCGCCTTCCGCTACGAAGCCGCCGACGCCCTCGGCAAGACCGACCGCGGCGTCATCGAGGCCGACAGCGCGCGGCAGGCGCGCACGCAGCTGCGCGCACGCGGGCTCACGCCGCTGACGGTCGACCCGCTCGCCGGTGCCGGGCAGGCGCCGCGCAGCGGCGCGCAGCTGTTCACGCGCCGGCTGTCGAGCCAGGAGCAGGCGCTGTTCACGCGTCAGCTCGCCAGCCTGATCGTCTCCGGACTGCCGCTGGACGAAGCGCTCGGCGCGCTGGCCGACCAGGCCGAGCGCCCCTATGTGCACGAACTGCTGGCCGGCATCCGCGCCGAGGTGATGGGCGGCAGCGCGCTGTCGGTGGCGCTGGCCCAAAATCCGCGTGATTTCCCGGACATCTACCGTGCGCTGGTTTCCGCCGGCGAGCACTCCGGCCACCTTGGGCTGGTGCTGGAGCGGCTGGCCGGCTACATCGAATCGCGCAATGCGCTGACGTCGAAGATCCGGCTGGCGTTCACGTACCCGGCCATCGTCACGGTGGTGGCATTCGCGATCGTCATCTTCCTGCTGTCGTATGTGGTGCCGCAGGTCGTCAGCGTGTTCGCCAACACCAAGCAGAAGCTGCCGACGCTGACCATCATCATGCTGGCGCTGTCGGATTTCGTGCGCAACTGGTGGTGGGCGGCGCTGGGCGTGATCGCCGTCATCGCCGCGATCGTGCGCAGCGTGCTCAAGCAGCCCGCCGTGCGGCTGGAATGGCACCGCTGGCTGCTGACCGCGCCGCTGTTCGGCAAGCTGATCCGCGGCTACAACACCGCGCGCTTCGCGGGCACGCTGGCGATTCTGGTGTCGGCCGGCGTGCCGATCCTGCGCAGCCTGCAGGCGGCGGGCGAGACGCTGACCAATGAGGCGCTGCGGGCCAATGTGGAGGATGCGAACACGCGGGTGCGGGAAGGCGCGTCGCTGGCGCGGGCGCTGGCCGCGCAGAACCAGTTTCCACCGGTGCTGGTGCACCTGATCCGGTCTGGGGAGGCCACCGGCAATCTGCCGACGATGCTCGACCGCGCTGCACAGGGTGAGGCGCAGGAGCTGGAGCGCCGCACGCTGTTTCTTACCAGCCTGCTGGAGCCCCTGTTGATTCTGGCGATGGGCGGGGTAGTGCTGATGATCGTGCTGGCGGTATTGATGCCGATTATCGAGATCAATCAGTTGGTGAGATGAAGAGAATTGGCCGGTCGTCGTGCCTGGCTGGCGTGGCGGTTTCACCGCCCGGCCAGGCACAACGCCTCCGGCGAATCCCGCGAATCCCTTAAGCCTTCGCCTTCCTGCGCGTCCTTCTTGCCGGCTTGGCCTCTTCCTCAATTGGCGCCGGCGCCTCGGCAAACCCTTCAAACGCCTCCTGCACCTGCGCGGTCAGCACCGTATCGCCGGGCGCGGCAAACACGGACTGGTCGATCGGCCAGGGCTTCTCGCTGAGCGCCACTTCGGGACGCCGCGGAGCCCGCTTGCGGGTCTTCCTGGCGGCCGGAGCGGCCGGCTCGTCCGGAACCACATCCACGGCCACCGTTGCCTGAGGCGCTTCCGCCTCCGGCACGGGCGCAGGTTCAGGTACGGCCTCGGGTACCGCGGGAATCTCCACGGCCGCCGGCACGGGCTCCGCTACGGGGTCGACGACCGGTGCCGCCACGACCTCCGGCTGGGGCGCCGGTCGGCGATTCTCGGGCTGTGACATTGGCGGCGTCGCCTGCGGCTGAGCTTGCTGCTTCTCTGGCTGACGCTGGCCCGCGCCACCGCGGCCATCTCCGTCCTGCCCGCCCTTGCCTCGCTTCTTCAACCGCACCCAGATGGTCTTGTTGTTGCCGCCATTGCGCGTCTCGACCTCGAACAGCCCGGTGGCCACAACCAGCTCCGAAAGCTTGCCGTAGCCATAGTTGCGCGAATCGAACTCCGGCGCCTGCTTGGCGATGTGGTTGCCCATGCCACCGAGCGTCGACCAGCCGTCTTCATCCGACACCGCCTGCGACGCGCTCTGCAGCAGCCGCACCAGGCGCGAATCCTGGCGCAGCTCGCCGGTATTGCGGCGACGCGGCGGCGGGGCCGCCTCATCCACCTCGGTTTCGGCGCGCAGCACGTCGGAATAGATGAACTTGTCGCACGCCGTCACAAACGGCTTGGGCGTCTTGCGCTCGCCAAAGCCATAGACAGTCAGCCCCTGCTCGCGGATGCGCGATGCCAGGCGCGTGAAGTCACTGTCGCTCGACACCAGACAGAAGCCGTCGAAGCGTTCCGTGTACAGCAGATCCATCGCATCGATGATCATCGCGCTGTCGGTCGCATTCTTGCCAACCGTGTAGCGGAACTGCTGGATCGGCTGGATCGAGTGCGACAGCAGGCACTCCTTCCATCCCGACAGGTTGGGCTTGGTCCAGTCGCCGTAGATGCGCTTGACGGCGGCCACGCCATATTTCGCGACTTCAGCCAGCAGGCCTTCGATGATGGCGGGCGCCGCGTTGTCGGCGTCGATCAGTACGGCCAGGGTTGCGGTGCCCTGGCGGGGGGAGTTGCTCATGTTCTGTCCTGCTCGGAGGAGGTTCCCGGCCATGTTGCCGGGTGGAGGGTTGCACCGGGCCGGCGCGCGCTGGTCGGTGGCAGGGGCGCCTTCAGCCACATCGTAGTGCATGCGGGCGGCGCGTTGGATGCATCGCAGTGTACACGCGAAGCCCTGTCCATACGGGAAACTCCGGTCCGGCCGGGTGTGGATTTTGCTGCATTGCAAGGTGCCGCGGCATTTTCAGCGGTGCTACCATGCCGCGCAGAGACACGACCGGTCGATGCCTTCACAAGAGGCTCAGGACGGTCGCCCCATGACTGTAGGAGTCGGTGATCCCGACCACACACCCCCATAGAGGAGCACCTATGAATGCCCCCCTGACCACGCCGGTCAGCGACGCCATCCGCCGCGCGCTCGCTAACGTTTCCCTCGACGACAAATACACGCTGGAGCGTGGCCGCATCTACATCAGCGGCACTCAGGCGCTGGTACGCCTGCCGATGCTGCAGCAGGAGCGCGACCACGCCGCCGGCCTGAACACGGCCGGCTTCATCTCCGGCTATCGCGGGTCGCCGCTGGGTGCGCTGGACCAACAGCTGTGGAAAGCCAAGAAGCACCTCGCCGCGCACAACATCGTGTTCCAGGCCGGCCTGAACGAGGACCTTGCCGCCACGTCGGTATGGGGCTCGCAGCAGGTCAATATGTACCCGGACGCGAAGTTCGACGGCGTGTTCGGCATGTGGTACGGCAAGGGGCCGGGTGTGGACCGCACCGGCGACGTCTTCAAGCACGCGAACTCGGCGGGCTCGTCGCGCCACGGCGGCGTGCTGGTGCTCGCGGGTGACGACCATTCGGCCAAGTCCTCGACGCTCGCGCACCAGTCGGAACACATCTTCAAGGCCTGCGGCCTGCCGGTGCTGTATCCGTCGAACGTGCAGGAATACCTGGACTACGGCCTGCATGGCTGGGCCATGAGCCGCTATTCGGGACTGTGGGTGGCGATGAAGTGCGTCACCGACGTGGTGGAATCGTCCGCCTCGGTGGAACTCGATCCGCATCGCGTGCAGATCGTGCTGCCTGACGACTTCGCGCTGCCGCCGGGCGGCCTCAATATCCGCTGGCCCGATCCGCCGCTGGAACAGGAAGCGCGGCTGCTCGACTACAAGTGGTATGCCGGCCTGGCCTACGTGCGCGCCAACAAGATCGACCGCATCGAGATCGATTCGCCGCACGCGCGCTTCGGCATCATGACCGGCGGCAAGGCCTACCTGGATACGCGCCAGGCGCTGTCCGACCTGGGCCTGGACGATGCCACCTGCGCGCAGATCGGTATCCGCCTGTACAAGGTCGGCTGCGTGTGGCCGCTCGAAGCGCATGGCGCGCGGGCGTTCGCCGAAGGCCTGCAGGAAATCCTGGTGGTCGAAGAGAAGCGCCAGATCATGGAGTACGCGCTCAAGGAAGAGCTGTACAACTGGCGCGACGACGTGCGCCCCAAGGTCTACGGCAAGTTCGACGAGAAGGACAACGCGGGCGGCGAATGGTCGATCCCGCAGAACAACTGGCTGCTGCCGGCGCACTACGAGCTGTCGCCGGCCATCATCGCCAAGGCCATCGCCACGCGGCTCGAGAAGTTCGACCTGCCCGTGGACGTGCGCGCACGGATCGCCGCGCGCCTGGCGATCATCGAGGCCAAGGAAAAGGCGCTGGCCACGCCGCGCGTGACCGCGGAGCGCAAGCCCTGGTTCTGCTCGGGCTGCCCGCACAATACCTCGACCAACGTGCCCGAGGGCTCGCGCGCGCTGGCCGGCATCGGCTGCCACTACATGACGGTGTGGATGGACCGCAATACCAGCACCTTCAGCCAGATGGGCGGCGAAGGCGTGGCGTGGATCGGCCAGGCGCCATTTGCCGGGGACAAGCATGTGTTCGCCAACCTCGGTGACGGCACCTACTTCCACTCGGGGCTGCTGGCGATCCGCGCATCGATCTCCGCGGGCGTCAACATCACCTACAAGATCCTGTACAACGACGCGGTGGCCATGACCGGCGGCCAGCCGGTGGACGGCCAGCTCTCGGTGCAGGACATCGCCTGGCAGGTCCACAGCGAAGGCGCGAAGAAGATCGTCATCGTCACCGACCAGCCGGAGAAGTACAACGCGGCGATCAAGCTGCCGGACGGCATCACCGTCCACCACCGCGACCAGCTCGACACGGTCCAGCGCGAACTGCGCGAGGTCCCGGGCTGCACCATCCTGATCTACGACCAGACCTGCGCCACCGAGAAGCGCCGCCGCCGCAAGCGCGGCACGATGGAAGACCCGCAACGCCGCGCCTTCATCAACGACGCGGTGTGCGAAGGCTGCGGCGACTGCTCGGTCAAGTCGAACTGCCTGTCGGTGGAACCGCTGGAGACCGAGTTCGGCACCAAGCGCCAGATCAACCAGTCGTCGTGCAACAAGGACTTCTCATGCCTGAACGGCTTCTGCCCGAGCTTTGTCACGGCTGAAGGCGCGCAGGTGCGCAAGCCCGAGCAGCATGGCGTAGCGATGGACAGCCTGCCGGCACTGCCTGAGCCTGCACTGCCCGAGATCCGCCGCGCCTACGGCATCCTGGTGACCGGCGTGGGCGGCACGGGCGTGGTAACCATCGGTGGCCTGCTCGGCATGGCCGCGCATCTGGAGAACAAGGGCGTCACCGTGCTCGACATGGCGGGCCTGGCGCAGAAAGGCGGCGCGGTGCTGTCGCACGTGCAGCTCGCGATGCGCCCCGAGGACCTGCATGCGACACGCATCGCCATGGGCGAGGCGGACCTGATCATCGGCTGCGACGCGATCGTCTCGGCCAACGACGAAGTCATCTCGAAGACGCAGTCGGGCCGCACGCGTGCGGTGGTGAACACGTCGCAGACCCCGACCGCCGAGTTCATCAAGAACCCGAAGTGGCAGTTTCCGGGCCTGTCGGCCGAGCAGGACATCCGCAACGCCGTCGGCGCCCAGTGCGACTTCATCAATGCGAGCGGCCTGGCCGTGGCGTTGCTTGGCGATGCCATCTATACCAACCCGCTGGTGCTCGGCTATGCCTGGCAGAAGGGATGGATCCCGCTGACGCTACAGGCGCTGGAACGTGCGATCGAACTCAACGGCGTGGCCGTGGAAAAGAACAAGGCCGCGTTCGACTGGGGCCGCCACATGGCGCATGACCCGGAGCACGTGCTGTCGCTGACCGGCAAGCTGAAGACATCCGCCGAAGGCGCTGAGGTAGTGAAGCTGCCGACGTCATCGGGCGCGCTGCTGGAAAAGCTGATCGCTCGCCGGATGGAGCACCTGACCGCCTACCAGGATGCGGCCTACGCACGTACCTACCGCGAAGCCGTCGACCGCGTGCGCGCAGCCGAAAGCGCGCTGGCGGGCAGCGGCAAGCCGCTGCCGCTCACGGAAGCCGCTGCACGCAACCTGGCCAAGCTGATGGCCTACAAGGACGAGTACGAGGTCGCGCGCCTGTACACCGACCCGGCCTTCCTGGACAAGCTGCGCGCGCAGTTCGAAGGCGAGCCCGGCAAGGACTACCAGCTCAACTTCTGGCTGGCGCCTCCGGCGACCGCCAAACGCGACGACAAGGGGCAACTGGTCAAGCGCAAGTTCGGCCCGTCGACGATGACGCTGTTCCGCGTGCTGGCGAAGATGAAGGGACTGCGTGGCGGCATGTTCGACATCTTCGGCCGGACCGAGGAGCGCCGCACGGAACGCGCGCTGATTGGCGAATACCGCGCGCTGCTCGACACGCTGACCGCCGGCCTGAATGCTGCCAACTACGACACCGCCGTGGCGCTGGCCAACCTGCCGGACGACATCCGCGGTTTCGGCCATGTGAAGGACAACAACCTGAAGGCGGTGCGTACGCGCTGGGCGAAGCTGCTGGAACAGTTCCGCCAGCCGGAGACGGCGCAACGCGTTGCGTAAGCAGCCGCACTGGCAGCGCTTGCCGCGCTGCCAGCCGCCAGCCTTACGCCTTGGCCAGTTCCTTCTCGCCCGGCTTCACATACATCGAGTTGCGCGGGTGGGACAGCACGCGCCGCACCATCGGCTCGAAGAACGACAGCGGCAGCGTGTCGTAGTCGGTCATGAATGCAGCCGCGTCATATTTCTGGCAAAACTCCGCGGTACGCTCGAACAGTTCCGGCTGGTCGCGGAATTGCTCGCGCAGGTTGCGGTCCAGTCCCAGGTGGTGGAAGAAGTAATAGCCCTGGAAGACACCGTGCTTCTCGACCATCCACAGGTTTTCGGCGCTGACGAAAGGCTTGAGGATGGCGGCGGCGATATCGGGATGGTTGTAGCTGCCCAGCGTGTCGCCGATGTCATGCAGCAATGCACACACCACGTATTCCTCATCGCGACCGTCACGATGCGCGAGGGTGGCGGTCTGCAGCGAGTGCGTGAGGCGGTCCACGGGAAAGCCGCCGCAATCGCCTTCGAGCAGGCGCAGGTGCGCCAGTACGCGGTCCGGCAAAGCTTTTGCGAACGGCATGAACTCTGCCGAGATGGCGGCCCAGTCTTCACGGGTGCCATGTTCCATGTGGCTGAAAGTGGCGTGCGCGGGCACGTGGGTGTCGTTCATGCTGGTCTCCTTGGCGGTGGGGTTGCCTGTCGTCTGGATGGTCTGGGGGCATTGTGGCATCGGCCGCGCGGCTACACTGTCAAATACTGAACAATGCGCCGATTGATGCGACGCACCATCCCTGCATGCTGATCCGTTCGTTCCGCGAAGAAGATACTGAAGCCATCGTTGCGCTGTGGCAGGCCTGCGGCCTCACGCGTCCATGGAATGACCCATACCGCGACATTGCCCGCAAGCTCACCGCACAGCCTGAACTGTTCCTGGTGGGCGAAGTGTCCGGAGCGCCGATGGCGTCCGCGATGGTGGGATTCGACGGACACCGCGGCTGGGTCTACTATGTGGCCGTCGATCCCGCGCACCAGGGCAAGGGCTGCGGACGCATGCTGATGGCGCATGCCGAGCAACTGCTGATCGAGCGCGGCTGTCCCAAGATCAACCTGCAGGTGCGCGCCGGCAACGACGTCGTAATCGATTTCTACAACAAGCTCGGGTACGCGCCGGATGCGGTGGTCAGCCTGGGCAAGCGGCTGATTCCCGATCAATAGGCCCTGCAGCAGATCCGACCACAAGGAGACGACATGACATTCCAGGGCAGCTGTCATTGCGGCGTCATCGCCTTCGAGGTGGAGGCCGACAACATCCCCAGCGTGATCCGCTGCAACTGCTCGATCTGCCGCCGGCGCGGGCACCTGCTGTGGTTCGTGTCGCGCGCGCAGTTCAAGTTGGCCACGCCGGAAGCGAACGCTTCCACGTACCGCTTCAACACCATGAAGATCGCGCACCGCTTCTGCCCGGTATGCGGCTGCGGACCCTATGCGGAAGGCCAGGACAAGGACGGCCGGCCGACGACGGGGATCAATGTGCGCTGCCTGGACAACGTCGACCTGGACGCGCTGAAGATCATCGACTACGACGGCCTGCACCATTGAGCGCCGTGCCGGGAGCCTGACATGTTCCGCATCCTCGGTATCGACCACCTGGTGCTGCGCACCGCCGACGTGGAGCGGCTGCGGCGCTTCTACGTGGATGTCCTCGGCTGCAGCGTGGAACGCGAGCAACCGGCCTTTGGACTGACGCAATTGCGCGCCGGCAGCGGACTGATCGACCTGGTCTCGCTGGACGGCCCGCTCGGCCTCGCCGGCGGCGCGGGCCCCGGTGCGCAGGGCCGCAATCTCGACCACTTCTGCCTGCGCATCGACCCGTTCGATGCCGACGCCGTGCGTGCCGGACTGGCACGCCACGGCGTGGAGGCCGGCGCGGTGGAGCAGCGCTTCGGCGCCGAAGGCAAGGGGCCGTCGCTGTATCTGAAGGATCCGGATGGCAACGTGGTCGAACTCAAGGGGCCAGCCGAAAGTGCCTGAGCGTCACCACGACGCGCCCTTGGTCGCTACAATTTCCGCTTAGCCCGCCGCGCCGTCCCGCATGCGCCGGGCGCGCCATGACCCGAACCGACGCCACGCCCGACGCGGAATCCGCCACGCCCTCCGTTCCTGCCGACACCGGCAACCCGCCTGCGCCGCCAATGCCGCCGATGCCGCCACGCCGGCTGGTCTGGACCCTTGGCCTGACCGAGACCATCTCATGGGGCACGCTGTACTTCGCCTTCACGGTCTTCATCGAGCCCATGACCCGCGCGCTGGGCTACTCCAAGCCCTTCCTGGCCGGCGGCTTTTCGCTGGGCCTGCTGGTGTGGGCGCTGTGCTCGTTCGGCGTGGGCCGGCTGCTCGACCGCGTGCCGGCGCGCCGCGTGATGGGCGCGGGTTCGCTGCTGGCTGGCGCCGGGCTGTTGCTATGGGCCTGGTCGCCCTCCCCGGCCATGTTCCTGCTGATGTGGGTGCCGCTGGGCCTGGCCATGTCCACCACGCTCTATGAACCTGCCTTCGTGGTATTGCGCCAGGCATACGGAGACGGCTACCAGAAGCCAATCGTCACGGTCACGCTGATGGCCGGCTTTGCGAGCACGATCTTCGTGCCGCTGGCGCAATGGCTGGTGCTGCATATTGGCTGGCGCCCCACGCTGCTGGGCTTTGCCGCGCTCAACCTGCTGGTCTGCGCGCCGCTGCACGCGCGCCTGCGCTACGTGCTGCACCCCAGCTATGCGGCCGTCCAGCCGGCCTCGCCGCTGCCCGCGGGCGACGCCGCCAGCCAGGGCATCGCCCGCGCCACGCTGCGCCAGCCGGTGTTCTGGGCGGTCGTGCTGGCCTTCACGGCAACGATCATGGTGGCGTCGCTGCTTGGTGCGCACCTGATTCCGATGCTGACCGAGAAAGGCCTGTCGCTGGGCCAGCAGCTCGTGGTCGCGGCGCTGATCGGCCCGGCGCAGGTGGCGGGCCGCTTGCTGATGATGCGCGCCGCGGTGCGGCACCCGGTACGCCTTGCCCTGCCCGTCTATGCGCTGATGAGCACGGGCCTGCTGTGCATGGCGCTCGGGCACGGCGCCTGGCTGATGGTTGCGGCGGTGCTCTACGGCTGCGCCAATGGCGTCAATACCATGCTGCGCGCGATGGCCATGCCGGAACTGATCTCGCGCCATCACTACGCCACGCTCAACGGCCTGATGATGACGCCGGTGCTGCTGATGCAGGCCGCCGCGCCGTGGCTGGGCGCCCTGCTCTGGCGCGCCGCCGGCGGCTACTGGCTGATGCTCTGGACCATGACCGCGCTGGCGCTGGCCGCGCTGCTGTCGTTCGCGTTCGCGCTGCACCGGCGCGGCCTGCTGCGCGCGCCCGGCTGATGCCCGCCTGCGCGCAGGGGATAGCCCTCAGGCGGCCGCGCGCACGGGCGGCTGCGCACCGGCTCCCAGGCCGTTGAACACAAAGGTGTCCATGGCCAGCACGCCGTAAGTCACTTCGTCGGCGACCCGCGCCACCTCCGCCGGTGCCTGCGCATGGCCGGCCTCGCGCGGGCCCAGCGCCGCGCCCAGCGCCACGTAGAACGGCAACAGGTGCTCGTCGGTCGGGTGCGCGCGGCGCGCGTGCGGCGCCTGGGCACGGTAGTCGGCAATGCGGCTGGTATCGCCCGTTGCCAGCGCCTGGTCGAGCGCGCCGAGCATCCAGCCGCGGAAGGCATCGACATACGGCTCGGTGGCCGCGCCGTGCTGGACGCGCCGGCCGCTGCCAAACACTTCCTGCAGGTTGTGCGTGAAACTGCCCGATGTGAGCACCAGCACACCTTCGGCGCGCAGCGGCGCCAGCGCGCGGCCGATCTCGATCTGCACCGCGGGCGACAGGTACGGGTTCAGCGCCAGCTGCACCACGGGGATGTCGGCATCCGGGAAAAAGTGCCGCATCGGCATCCAGGCCCCATGGTCCAGCGGGCGTTCTTCGTCAAAGCCGACAAAGCCGGCGCCCGGAACGTGAGCGGCCTCGACCAGCGCCTTGACGCGCGCAGCCAGCTCGGGCGAGCCCGGCGCGTCATAGCGCAGCGCGTAGAGTTCGCGCGGAAAACCGCCGAAGTCGTGCCACGCTTCCTGCCGTTCACGCGTGCTGACTGCCAGCGTGCTGTAGATCCAGTGCGCCGACACCACCAGCACGGCGCGCGGCCGCTGCGCGCGCAGGCTTTCGCCCAGCGCGTCGAAGATGGCCCCGGTCGGACCCGGGTCGATCGCCAGCATCGGCGAACCGTGTGAGACATAGATCGAGGGAAGCATGGCACTCACCTTCAAAGGATTTCGTGGGTTGCAGGTAGTTTGACAAAGAAGGCGCAGCCCTGCGGATCGGATTTGCGGACAGTTCGTGCAAAAAACTTGAATGGCCGTTCCGCGGCCAGCGTGGGGTGGCCCACACAGCGCATGGCTCCTTGTGCCTGCGCGCAGCGGGAATCGCATACGATGCCTACGGGGCGCCCGGCGGTCTTCAGCAAGCGCCCCCGGCAACGTGGAGATTCTCGTGGTACAGCGCCTCCCGCCCCGTCACAGGCGGCCAGCCTCGATTCCCGCGCACTGGTGGCGAGCCGGGGCGTACGCGAGCGCCCCGGCTGTCGCGCTGTGGATCCTCGCCCGCTTGCCGGCCGCCGTCCTGGCCGCCCTGTTCGGCACGCCGGGCGCCACCTACTGGCTCAACCATGCCGGAGATACGGTCTTCGTGGCTGGCTGGCTGGCCAGCGCCGCGCTGCTGTGGCTGTCGTGCAGGCGCGCCACGCAGCCGCCGGTGTCCGAGGCGGACCCGGCATCATCGCCCCCGCAGGGCCACCATCACGCAGGTTAGTCGCGGTGCCCCGTATGCAAGACTTGTCATCGGTGATCTGAAAAGATTCGTGCATGGGCGCCGATGCCATGCGGCGGGCACCATCCCTAGCTAGAATGCATCACCGGTGCGGCGCGCGCATCATGCGCGCCGGATTCGGAACCCTATCCGGCACTTCGAATGTCCGCAATCCAGCAATTTCGCAGGGCCGCGGCTGCCCTGCCGGCCTGTCTGGCCCTATCGGGTGCGCTCTGGCTGTTGCCGGGGCAGGCACGGGCACAGGCACAGGGTTCGAACGGGTTCCGGATCATCGGCACCAATGTGCAGAAGCATGCCAACGGCGTGCTCACGCTGATGTCGTACTCGGTCGTGCCGGACCTGGCTTCCAGTTCGTTGTCGATCAACAACGCGACCACTGACAACCCCGGCGTCTACATGACACAGCTTGGTGGCGGCTTCACCTGGAGCAAGTCGTTCCCGCTCTACCTGGAAGGGGCGATCGCCTACAGCCGCTACGACCCGACCTTCGTCGCCTCCAGCGGCGCCGACTCCCGCCCCCTGCCGGTCAAATGGAACACGTTTTCCGGCACCATCGGCGTCGGCTGGGACTTCCCGCTGACCGAAAACAAGGAACTCGTGTTCCGGCCGATCTTCAATGCCTCGCTCGGCAATGTCTCCAGCGACCTGAGGGTGGGCGAGCTCGTGATCGAGCGCAACACCGATGCCAGCATCAACTTCCTCGAGCACGGCTCGCTCAATGCCTACGGCCTGGGTGGCTCGGTGATGCTCGACTGGGAGCACTACCGCGAGACCCACGAGATCGACCTGGAATTGCGCTACACCAATATCCACTTGCAGAGCTTCGGTGGCTCGTCCGCGGGGGTCACCGGCACCGCGACCGCGCAGACCGCCAACCTGTATGCCCGCTGGCGCGCCCCGACCGGCTGGCGCGCGCTGGACCGGCCTGTACGCTATGTGCTCGAACTGTCCCATTCGCACTATCTCGGCAGCCAGGCCGGCGTGCTCGGCTTCAACTACCTGACCACGCTCGGCACCGGGCTGGAACTGGACACCAGCGCGCATGAGGTCTTCGTCACGCGGATCCGGGCGGTAGTGCGGTATGTGTTCGGCAACAATGTCTCGGGCGTGTCGCTGGGGCTTGCGGCAAGCTTCTGAGCCGTCCCCGCCGGCTGCGGCAGGATTCGCATGTCCGATTCCTGCCTTCCGCAAACGGCGGGTCCGGTGCATGATCACCGGCTGATGCCGGCACCGCGCAAGCGCGCCGCCGGCCATGACAAACCACGGGCCATGGAAAGGCACGCATGACAAGCAAACAGGAAGCCGCCGCGGAACGCGTGCGCTGCGGCTGGTGCGGCACGCTCGAAGACTACTGCCACTACCACGACAACGAATGGGGCTATCCGGTCGGCGATGACCGGCGCCTGTTCGAGAAGCTTTGCCTGGAAGGCTTCCAGGCCGGGCTGAGCTGGCTGACCATCCTGCGCAAGCGCGAGGCCTTCCGCAAGGCGTTTGCCAATTTCGACATCGAGAAGGTGGCCCGCTTCGGCGAGCGCGACATTCAGCGCCTGCTCGGCGATGCCGGCATCGTGCGGCACCGGGGCAAGATCGAAGCCGCCATCAACAATGCCCAGCGGGCGGCGGAGTTGCTGGAAACCGAGTCGTCGCTGGCGGCCTACTTCTGGCGCTACGAGCCCGACCCTGCCAGCCGGCCCAGGGTGCTGACACCGGAAGTCCTGCGCACCATGGCGACCTCGCCGGAGTCGGCGGCGCTGTCAAAGGACCTGAAGCGGCGCGGCTGGCGCTTCGTTGGCCCGACCACGATGTACGCGCTGATGCAGGCGATGGGGCTGGTCAACGACCACCAGGATGGCTGCTGGGCCCGGACCGAAGCGTTGCGCGCGCGCAAGGCGTTCAAGGTGCCGCGCTAAGGCGGCCGGCCTCAGGTATACGAGCCTGCGAACGGGGCATGCTGGTATACGTTTCGCCGAGGCGGAACAACCTAGTGATTTTTCTTAAGACTGTTTACGTATACATAAATAGTAGTAGTAGGTAAACGTCGCCCGCGGTCGTGGATAACCGATTTTTTCCCTTTGGGATCAGCGGGTTGCAGGAAAGACAACCACATGGCATGGCGTAGGTTGTACCGGGATATCCGCGACCTTCGGTATACGTCCGCGAAAGCTCACGCAGCTTGTACGTATACGGCCCACAGCACATCCCCCGCGGTATCACAGCTTTCCCGCACAGTTATCCCCAATGGACGGTCAGGATATCCACAGCGCCGCTCAGCGGCTGGCCGCCGCCGCGGAGGTGTATACCGGATCGACGTGCGTCATCACGTTCAGCACGTGATGGCTGGCCAAGGTGCGCCGGTGCGCCTCGGCCGCGATGGCGTGGCCTTCGGCGACGGTCAGGTTCGCGTCGACATCGAGATGCACGTCGACCAGTACCTGGTCGCCCATCTTGCGCGTGCGCAGGTCGTGCACCCCGAGCACGCCCGGCGTTTCCAGCATGGTCTGCCGGATGGCCGCGACCGTCTCGGCATCGGCGGCGCGGTCCATCAGGTCGCTGAGCGCATCCCAGCCGAACTTCCAGCCCATGCGCGCGACCATCAGGCCAACCACGATGGCCGCGACGGGATCCAGCACGTGATAGCCAAGCAGGTTGCCGCCGACGCCGAGCGCCACGACGAGCGACGACGCGGCGTCCGAACGCGCGTGCCAGGCGTTGGCCACCAGCATGCCGGAGCGCACGCGCTTGGCGATGGCCAGCATGTAGCGGAACAGCAGTTCCTTGGACAACAACGCCACCATGGCCACCCATAGCGCGATTGGCTTGACCGCCTGCGCGCCCTGCGGATGCTGGATCTTGCCGACCGCCGCCCACAACATGCCGAGCCCCACCGCGAGCAGAAGGCAGCCCAACACCAGCGAGGCAGCGGTTTCATAGCGGCGGTGGCCGTACTGGTGGTCGGAATCGGGGTCCTTGCGGCCGTGGTGCCCGGCCAGCAGGACCACGAAGTCCGACACCAGGTCCGACAGCGAGTGCAGAGCATCGGCAATCAGCGCCTGCGAGCCGGCCCACAGGCCGGCCGCGGCCTGAGCCAGGGTCAGTGCGATATTGACTGCGACACTGACCAGCGTGCTGCGCCGGCCGGCGAGGTAATCGGCGTGCGCGCCCGCTGACCGGCTGATGGAAGGATCCTGAAGTGGCATGTTCGTTCAGCGCTCCACCGCGGCCACCAGGTTGGCACGCACACGCTGCAGCAGGGTGATCAGTTGCTCATGCTCGTGCGGCGTAAAGCCGCGCAGCGCTTCGGCGGCAATCTCGTCGCCGACCCGCCGCGCCTGATCCAGTGCCTTGCGGGCCTTGGCGGTCATCTGCACCAGGCGTTCACGGCGGTCGTCCGGGTTGGGCCGCCGTGCGATCCACCCGCCCTCTTCCATGCGGTCGAGCAGCCGGCCCGCCGAGATTGGCGCCACATCGAGGATGTCGGCCAGGCTGGCCTGGTTGATCTCGCCATGGTGGGCAAGGTAGACAAGCGCGCGGCACTGCGCGCGCGTGAGGTCCAGCGTGGACTTCGCCAGGTCGTCGAAGCGCTTGCCGCACAAGCGGCCCACGTCGGTCACCAGGAAGCCCAGGCGTTTTTCAGATTCCGATTCCATCGCGCGACTATAGCCCAAGAACCCTGACAGTGAATGGACCGGCACACGGCTCACGAACACACAGCGCGCGCATGAACGGCCTGGCCATATAATAAGCACGCTTATCAATAAAACGGCCCCCCACCTTCCATGTCCTCCCTAGCCCAGCAGGCCGGTACCGACACGCCGCTGAACCGGCCAATGATCACGGTCTCGATCATGCTGGCCACGCTGATCCAGACCCTGGACAGCACCATTGCCAACGTCGCGCTGCCGCACATGCAGGGTACGCTGTCGGCCTCGCAGGACGAGATCACGTGGGTCCTGACCTCGTACATCGTGGCGGCGGCCATCGCCACGCCTTTGACCGGATGGTTGTCCGACCGCCTTGGCGTGAAAAAGCTGCTGCTGGTCGCCATCGGCGGCTTCACCATGGCCTCCGCCTTATGCGGCCTGGCCGAGACGTTGCCGCAGATGGTGGCCGCGCGCCTGCTGCAGGGTATTTTCGGGGCCTCGCTGGTGCCGCTGTCGCAGTCCATCCTGCTCGATATCAACCCGCCCGCACGGCAGGGGCAAGCCATGGCCGTGTGGGGCATGGGCGTGATGGTCGGCCCGATCCTCGGCCCCACGCTGGGCGGCTGGCTGACCGACAGCTACAACTGGCGCTGGGTGTTCTTCATCAACGTGCCGATCGGCGCGTTCGCGATGTTCGGGGTCATGTCCTTCCTGCCCGCCAGGGCACCGCGCCGCGAGGTCAAGTTCGACGCGTTCGGCTTCGCCACGCTGAGCCTGGCCATCGGCGCGCTGCAGGCCATGCTGGACCGCGGCGAGCAGCTCGACTGGTTCAGTTCGCTGGAGATCCGCATCGAGGCGCTGCTGGCGGTGGTCAGCTTTGCCTATTTCCTCGTGCACACCGCCACGGCGGGGTCGAAGTCGTTCTTCCGCTATGAACTGCTGAAGGACCGCAACTTCGCCACCGGCACCTGCTTTATCTTCGTTATCGGCGCGGTCATGTACGCGACGCGGGCGCTGTTGCCGCCGATGCTGCAGGGGCTGATGCAATATCCCGTGGCCACGACCGGCCTCGTCACCGCGCCCAGCGGCGCCGGCACCATGGTGGCGATGCTGCTGGCGGGCCGCCTGCTGCGCCGCTTCGACGCGCGGCTGCTGCTCCTGTCGGGATTCCTGATTTCCGCGTTCGCGCTGTGGCAGATGATGCACTACACCATCGTGCTATCGATGTCCGACATCGTCTGGCCCGGCGTGATCCAGGGCTTCGGGCTGGGGCTGGTGTTCGTGCCGCTCAGCGCGCTGACGTTCTCCACGCTGCGGCCGGATCTGCGTGCCGATGGCACCGCTACCTACAGCCTGGTGCGAAATATCGGCAGCAGTATCGGCATCTCGGTGATCCAGGCGCTGATGACGCGCAACACGCAGGTCGCGCACGCCGACCTGGCCGCGCATGTCAGCGTCTACAACCCGAACCTGCAGTCAATGGTCGCGAGCGGCTCCCGTGCCGACCTGCTGGCACTCAACCACGCCATCACGCAGCAGGCGTCAATGATCGCCTACCTCAATGATTTCAAGGCGATGTTCATTGCCACGCTGCTGGTCGTGCCGCTGATCCTGCTGGTGCGCCCCGCCCGCAAGGTCCCGGCCGACGTGGCCCACGCCGCCATGGACTGACCCGCCCGCCGCCGTGGCTTGCGCGAGACGACATGCGTGTATGGAGACGTAACAGCCCTGGCGATCTCGCTGTGACGTACTACCGTACAAATTACGCGCCCACCCAACGACCACGTCCAAGGAGTTCGCATGGCAATCCGGTCGATTGCTTCGCATAGCACATCCCAATTGCGCCGCCTGATCGGCCAGATGCAGGCGGAAGTCGATGCGCTCGAGCATCTGTCCGCACCGGATCCCGATACGCAAACTCGCCTCGGCTATGCCACGGCTAGGCTGCGCGACGGCATCGAGGCGGTGGAAGACGCGCTTCAGTCGTTGCGGGCGCTGCAACAGGTACGGCCTTCGGCGATGAAGGCGCGGCGCGGGCCGCGGGTGGCGTGACGCGGGATGCGCCGGATGAAATGACAAACCAAAAAAGACAGGCGAAAAAAAGGGCTCGGAACGAATTCCGAGCCCTTTTGTATCTGGTGGACCGAAGGAGGATCGAACTCCCGACCTCTGCATTGCGAACGCAGCGCCCCCGGTAGAGTTGGGCGACCGTTTGGTCAATTGTGGAGCGGCTTTCCGGGTTCGCTTCAAGATTATTTGTTTGGCTTGTCACCCTGCTGTCACCCTTGGAGCAGTGATGGCAACCATTCGACAACGCAATGACCGCTGGCAGGCAATCATCAAGCGGAAGGGGTATCCCCTTCAAACGAAGACTTTCGACCTGAAGAAGGACGCCGAGAAGTGGGCACGACAGCAAGAGCGACTGATCGACACAGGCGACTGGATCGACCAAAGCGAGGTGCAGAAAACCACACTCGCTGAGCTTTTGGACCGATACGCCGACGAGATCAGCACAGCCAAACGCGGCAACAGGTCCGAAGCCTACAGAATCGGACGTTTCAAGCTACAAGACATTGCCAAGTATTCGCTGTCGGCCATCACACCGCAGATGATTGCATCGTGGCGGGATGCCCGCCTGAAGCAGGTCTCATCCGGCACGGTACTGCGTGAGCTTCAGCTTCTTGGGCATGTCTTCAGCGTCGCCATACGAGAATGGGCGATTCCGCTTCAGGCAAATCCGGTTGGTCTTGTCAGGAAGCCTAGCGCCGGTAAGCCCCGTGATCGCGTCCTGACACCGGGGCAGCGTGACGCACTGGTCCTTAGTTGTGGGCAATGCCAGAACCCGTGGATCAAGGCTGTCGTGGTCTTTGCCTTGGAGACGGCGGCACGGCGGGGCGAAATCCTTGCCCTGAAATGGAAAGACGTTGATCTGCACCACAATACCGCCGCGCTGAAGATCACCAAGACCGGGCAGCCACGGATCGTTCCCCTGTCACCACCTTGCACATCGATGCTGGCGGGGTTGCCGAGAAGCGTCAGCGGTGCGGTCTTTCCTGTCTCTGTCGAAGCCCTGAAGCAAGCATACGAACGCGCTGTCATTCGAGCTGGAATCCACGATTTCACGTTCCATGACCTGCGGCATGACGCCCTGACCCGACTAGCTGGACAGGGGTTCTCCGTTCTGGAACTGCGTGCAATTTCCGGGCATGCAACGGCGAACATGCTTCAGCGGTATGTCTCGATTGACGCCAGAGAACTGGCTAGGAAGTTGGCCGTCAATTGCTAGACCTGACCGCCGCACGGTGGCGAGGTCTCCATTCATGGAGCACCTCGCTCATTTGGCTCGACTGGCAAACATGCTCCGGGGTGGACTGGTTGACCTCGGTACGACCTTCGTCATACGGCGATCACGCGGACTTGCGGAACCCGACCGAGAACTCATCTTACGATGCTGAAACGATATTACTATCCCTCTGCCGCTGAACTGGCAAAGAAGATCGGTTGACCGGCTTGCATTGACGGCTGAAGGACATTGGCATCCCGATGTCCTTCTTGCTTGACCGGTTAGCCCCCTACTAACAGACTTGGCTACGAATCACGCGATGACTGCAAACGTTGTGGTGCCACCCATCACGAAAAACGATCTCTATGCCCAACTCGTACAAATCGGCATCGAGAAAGGGTATGTGGTCATTCCCGAGTTTCGGGTGCATCTACCAGACAGGCAGCGCAAGAAGAACATCGACTTGGTTTGGGTGACGCGCCAGCCCCAGATGGCCTCGCCGCATCAGGACCGCAAAAGCCTGCAATACTGGACCTTGCATGCCACCTTCGAGATTGAGGCTTGCGACGTGAGAAACATCCCAGGCAAGGAGTTTGATCGACACATCCGCGACCTTCCGACCATTGAAAATGCCGATGGCCGAATCCCGATTAGGCATTTCATCGCCTTATACACTTCAGCGCACGACAGAAACTGGAACCATCGGCGAGACGTTGAAGCGGACATTCGCCAGCGGGAAGATTGGGCGAAGGAGAAAAACAGCGTGATCAAGGTGATCGATGGCCGCGATCTCTCTGCTGTTCGTTCTATTCGCAAAGCGGCCACCATTTCGGCATCCCAACGTCAGTGAAGCAGTGCCCGGCTTATGTCATCCGATTCCGGTTCTGACAGGTTGGATGCTTCTGGGGGGCAGCCGAAGTCAATCAGTCCGCCCTTGTAGGTCTGGACCACATATTCGAGCATGGACCCGAACCGGTGAACGATGGCGATGAAGTTCCCGGCGATCAGACCCGTCGTGTATGGAAGAACGTATGTCACCGCAAGGTCTTCGTCGGAATCGATAGCGAAGACCGGCAGGAAAACGCCTTCATTCAATCGACGTGCAAGGTCGTGCTTCTGGTCAATGGGTGCTTGTCGGTTCAGGGGCAGAAAGGTCCTGAACTGGACAAACTTCCTGTCTTCGATGATGGAAATGCGGAACCCCAGACCCTGCGGGGACCGCATCCAGATGCCGTCAGCTTGGACTTCATGCGGGACGAGTCCGCTGTCCCGGATATGGGCTTCAAGGGTGTCGATATTGATTTCGTGCTCGCTGAAGGTCTTCGTCAATAGGCTCTCCGTCCGTAGATTCAGCCGGTCTTGGTTGAACGACCGGGACAACATCCGGCGTGCTGTTGTCCCGCTATCGCAGTGTCGCGAACTTAGTCGTTAGCCGGTCCGATGAATTTCTTCCCGAACGGCGTCAATTTCACATCCTTGCCAAGGTTGTACTTACGCGACTGCGCTGGGCTGACACCGTCGGATTCGTCAACTTGAATTACGCCGTCGATGTCCGTGTAGTTCCAGCTTGCGTTCATGCCCTTCGCGGTCGTGCTGGCTTCAAATTCGCAGCCATCACACGACCGCTTGTCCGTCAGGGTGATGCGTTCGCTGCCATCCTTGATGGTGCCGATGACGTGTGCGTTCGCCGCCGTCACGCCAGCAGCCAGCAATAAGCCAACAATCAATTGAGCTTTCATAGACTTCTCCGGTTGTCAGTGGTCGAATAATGAAGAACCGCCGATGAACGGCGGTCGGGTCTAGTCTTGGAACGGCGTTACAGCGAGGACAGTGCCTGAATGCGGGCTTCGGTCACACGCAGCAGGCAAGCAGCATCGTTACAGGCGTTCCGTTCTGTGGTAAGCCATTCACGTTGTCGCAGCTTCAGCGCCGCTGCATCGCTCGATTTGGCCGCAGCCGTGCGATAGGCGGATGCAAGTTGCCGGTCAGCATCGGCGGTTTCCGGCGTCGAACAGATCAATTTTTCGATCTTGGACGATGCCTTCCCACAGTCAAAACTGGCGGAAATTGCGGGCGTTGATGCTTCTGGCTGTGCTGTCGGTGCCTGCGGTGCTGGTTGCGGTGCCGCTGCTGCCGGTGCTGCTTCGACAGAGGGCTTCCCTTCGGGCTGAGGCACCTGCGACGGTGCCGCATCGCCCGATGTACCCAGAACGCTGGCAACTCCGTGTGGCAGCGGGCACTGCTTGTTCAAGCTGTCCGACAGAGCGATGAAATTGGGGTACTTGTCCGGGTCCAACGTCTTCGTTTGAACGATGTAGCCGATGCGCTGGAAATCGTCTTGGTTAAAGACCTGTTCGAACTGATCCAACCTGCACCGGCAAAGATCAAGATTCGATTGCTTGCCACATTCCTGAGCAACCGCATCCTTGTAAGCCTTGTCCCACTTCACATTGTTCCGCTTCGATGCCGAGACATCGGCGACCGTGTACGCCAACGCACCATACGTTGCGCCGTACATACGAAGGTTGCTTGATGCTTCTTTGGCATTCACAAAGGTGATTTCAACAAGTGGCCCGTTCTTCCGTTCCTCTTTGTCTGCGGGGACCGATACCCTGTAGGTAATTTCCTCGTTGAACAGCGGTCCAGTCTTGCGGATGGCCTCGGAATAAATCCCGGAAATCCCACCATCACCGAGCGCCCTTCTGGCCTTCGCCAAGTCCTCTTCCGGGAAGCTGATGACGAGATTTCCCTTGCAGTTCACGAATTGCGATGCGGTGTTTCGCCCCGTTTCGGTGATCATCTCGACCCGGAAACTGATGCGCTTGCGGTCAATCGCCATCGTCAGATCGGGAATTCCGGTTCCGGTGAACTGCTCGGCGTAGTTGTCCGTGATGATTTTCTTCACGTCGGGCGACGCGCAGTCCAGCTTGGCAGCGCCACCGAACAAGGCGGCAAGACTGAACGACGGTCCGGTTGATGACGCCTGATCGGTTGCTTGGCCGTCCTCATCGCTGGACCCCTGCGTGGCGAACAGCAGGCCGACGACGGCCACGGCATACAGGACTGCCACCCCAAGTGCGGCCAATACCGGCTTCACCAGTGACTTTTTCGCATAGGTCTTGCCGAAGCCGTCCTTCACATAGCTGACCTGGTTGCGACCAGAGGCCACGTACCAGACGAAGAAGTAGATCAGCCCGCCGACGTTGATGAATCCGCGTACGGCATCACTGTCACCACCAGCCTTGGCAGCAAAGCAGACCGCAGCCGCCATCGCAGCCAAGACAAGTAGGCTGACGTAGAACCACGCTTTCGACGTGGCTGCCCGTTCCGGCTGGCCCAGAGAACGCCAATTCGATGCCTGTAGGTAGCTGCCGAAGGCCGGTGTGAATACGAAGCTAAGACCGGCCACGGTCGATGGATTCCATATGGGCTGATTCTGGTTGTTCTGCATATAGGTTTCTCCCATGTTGCTCTGCTTCTTCTGGATGGATGCGTCCCGATAACCGCCCATGGTCACAGGCGAACAAATCTTTCACGGAGAGCAATGGGGACCATGGTCCGTCGTCAGCGCGGCATCTTACCGCACACGATGCGGGGATGCCAATTCGGACCCACAAACGCAAAGACCCCTCTTTGGTCGCTCTTGGAGAAGCAATTCGCCGCCTGCGCGAAGCAAAGGACCTGTCGCAGGAATCATTGGCATTACTTGCCGAAGTGGACCGCAGCTATGTGGGACGCGTAGAACGTGGCACCAACAACGCCGCAACGCTGACATTGAAAAGACTGGCGAACGCCCTTGGAATCAGCGTGGCCGAACTGATGGCCGAAGCGGGGCTATGAAGCGGCCTCTGCCGTCAATTGGAACGACCGGCTTGGATGTACGCCAACGCGAATGCATGGCGCGACCGTGTGGGCCTGATGTGCGGGGATGTAGGAAGGTCGAAGCGGCGATTCTTCTGGACTTCTGCGCCGACCTTCGTAGTAGGGGTGGCCCAAAGAGGGCAAGCGCGTGCTACCTGTTGCAGACATAGCAAATCTCCCTTTTAGCCGGTTCGACGATGTGTCGGGGTGGCAAGCTGGACAAATCCCCCGGCCCTGTCCCGAAGAAGGACGCAGGCACAACGGCGAAGTTAACACCAAACGAACGGAAACGCTCGACGGCAACACCAATCTCTGGTATAATGCCGCCTTCTCTTGGTTGCAATTTCGCCGAAGTATAAATTTTCGCATGAAGTTGTCGCCATTGTCAACGACTGGACTCGATCAGGTTCCAGTTTGACCAAGGAACCAAGGCCAGGAACGCAAGGCGCGGCGTGAAGCTAAGGGCCGAACCCCCACGTCAGCGGTTGTCGCCATTGACTACCAAAGGACCGGTATCCGCCAGCGGTGAAGATTGCCCATATCGGCAACCGGTGGGACTTCATGGTTCAAGTGGGCACCAGTAGGCGGACAAGCCAGTACCCGGTGATGGCCGAAGCGCAGCGAAGCCAGCAACCACATTCGGACGCGACAGCGGACGAATGATGCATGTCGCCAAGGATGACCGATTAGCACTACCGGTGTAGATCGGACCTCATTGTTTCGACTTCGGAATCCGATATTCGAACATCGGACTTGATCTGAACCGAAGTACCCGGTGATGGCGAAGCGCCAGCGAAGCTCGCAATGCCATGAGGACGCGAAGCGGACGAATGCATTGCTGCCATGATGTCCAATCAGGACTAGCGGTGAAGATCAGGACCTCATGTCCGGTTGTTGCCGCAGCTGAACTTCGAACATCGGACTTGATTTGATCCGAAGCACCTGGTGATGGCGCAGCGCCAGCGAAGCCCACAACGCCATGAGGACGCGTAGCGGACGAATGCGTTGTTTCCATGATGTCCAATCAGGACTGGCGGTGAAGATCAGAACCTCATTTCCGGCTGCCGAATCCAATATTCGAACACCGGACTTCATCTGCTTTGACCAGTATGCGCGTGATGGCGTAGCGGCAGCGAAGCCATCAACGCGGTTCGGGAAGCGAAGCGACCGAACTGGATTGGTCTTCGGGGAATGGATGACTAGTTCCCAATTGGGGACAAGTTCTGCGTCGCTGTCGCTCCGCCGAAACCGCCGTCCCTGCGGGCCGTCGGATTTCGAACACGTATTTCATGAAGAAGTAATCAATTCATCACTACATGTGATCAACCAATGAGCAACGGTTCAACAATTTCTGTCAATTTGACAGGGTTCGGAGGGAGGAAACCTGTGACAGCAATGCACAACCAGTTCCCATTTATCACATATGGAACATCGCTGGCGCGATGTCGAAACCGCCGTCCCTTCGGGTCGTCGGATTTCAAACTTGGTTTTTACTTCACCAATGAAGAAGCAACCAATTCATCACTACACGTGATCAACTAGGTATGACTATACACGGACAGTCACCTATTTCTGTCAATTTTACAGGGTTCGGAGGGGCAATCTGCGTTCCCCCACATCACAAGGAGAGATTGAAATGAAATATCACCAACCGGGGATTTCATCCCCATTAAGAGGAAAACGAAGTGTCACAACAAGACTACAAGAAGAAGTATCAAGAAGCCGCCTTGGTTGAAATGGATGTTCGCCAGTATGCGGACCAAAAACTGGCAACGGTTGAATCAGGAAACGAATTCAAAAGCATCGTCAAAGTTATTCTCGATTCGAAGTTTCCCTATTGGGCCACAACACTTGCAACGATGCTGTGTAACAAGCCGGAACGTGCAAATCTGAGCAACAAAGACCTTGTAGCCTTGATCGAGAACGACAAGGGTGAAACCGGACTTAATCACACCATCCTTTCGAAGAAGCTCAGTGCGATTCAACGCGACCTCGCAGCCGAGATTCTCCAAAAGCATGGTTATGCCACGGACACTCTGGTCAAAGGGACCGACATCAAGAGGATTGTGAAGAACAACGTTCGCACTGAGACGGAAAAGAACGATGGCGTCGTCTTCTTCGCGGACGGTGTTTCGATGGATGGGATGATGTACAAATACCGGCAACGGGATGTCACGCCTTCCGGCAATCCGTGGTATGACTTCTGTATCCGTGTATGCGGTCATGACATGCCGCTTCAAGCCATGTTGAAGGTACGTGGTATTAGCATCGGCGAATTTCAGAAGCGGGATGAAGCAGCCCGCAGGTTCGCAAGCACAGAACACACCGTCAAGCGTCAACAGTTGGACCGGCAGCCGGTGAAGTCGCGTTCGATCCAAAAACTTATCGCCGCCATCTCGGAAAATAACTCTGTCCGCGATAATGTTGTTCAACTGGACGAGATGTCGAAGTTCCACGCCATGTTGAACGCGTTGAAGTCAGCATTTGTAGATGAATCACCGACCAAACAAACAGAAGCGGAACCCGGTGCATCGTATATCAGCAACTCAGATGGGTCGCTGACCAAGATAGTGACGCTGGATAACCAGCATTATGAAATCATGGAAATGCACGCCTGATGGCGATGAGGGATCAGGCGGCGCGTATCTCTGCGCGGGTTGGAACGCTTCGGCACCGCCGCCACTTTCCCGACGCATTGATATTTCAGGATGCTACGTTAATAACGTCTCCTACGTTAATAAGTCCCGCTCCAAAATATCTGACGCATCAGCACGCTTGGTCATTCGCAGCGATGCATTTTCAAGTTGCTCAAAGCGATCCGGGTAATATTTGTCAAGGACATTAAGAATCAATTCGTCACGCATACGGTCACGATCCAACCCGAAATGGGCGCGTCGATGATCCTCAGCACAGAGCGCGACAACATTCCAGACTTTGTCGAATCCGTTACAATGCAACGGAATAACGTGATGGGCTTCCAAATAATAGCCGCCTTGCGGTGTCGCAAAGCCCTCCTTGCCGCAATATTCACAGCAACCGTCTGAGGCCCTTCTTTTAACCTCACGGACAACCTGAGAATCACGCTCGTAGACCGTTGATTTTGTAACCGGTATGACTGGCCTATCCTCGCCGTCACCTTTGACTAAATTTTTGGCGTTCTGCGAGTGGTCCTCGTCATATGCATTGAAGCCGGGTGGCTGAGGTACGCCGCGCATCACCACGATTTGATTGGTTGACGGGTCGCGATGATGCGGGAACCAGAGCACGTCATCCAATTCTCTAAATTGCGCCTCACTGGTTTCCCTGTTTCCAATTTTTTTCTTTGGACCATCAACAACAGCTACGCGAATTGGGCGGCCATTCCAGTAAGCCTTCAAAATCATGTTTCCAACCGCTTGTGCACGGTTTTTCTGAACCGACAAGGCGGTATCACGATTTTCATCAATCCAATCGCTAGTTCGATCCGTAAAGCAAATCGTACCGTCCACCTCTCGAAGCGACTTAAACCAGATAAAAACTACTCCTACATCGTCAGGATCACCAAAACACCAATCATACTGCGATGTCATTTCAAGGCCCAACTCATCGACGATATCACCAACCAATTGCGTCTTGACCGGCTTCAAATCTTCTCTTTTTGACATTTCTTAGTGTCCATCAATTATCGAAAGCTGCGGCGAATCGGTCCTCAATTTGGGACGGTATTTTTCCGTCTCGCGTGCCGCCCAAGCGCGACAACGTGGACCGGGAACAACCGATACCCTGTCGTCATTCAATTGTTGCCGCCGCTTCCCTGACCCGCATGATCGTCTGGCGGCTGGTCTTCATGTCCCGCGCAATCTGGGCAACGGAGACGCCGGCACTCAACCGGGTCACGACGATCGCACGCTGATCGGCTGTCAGGGCTGACGGCCTGCCAAAGGTCTTCCCTTCACTCCGCGCACGACGAAGGCCAGCCTGCGTGCGCTCGATCAGCAGATCACGTTCGAATTCGGCCACCGCGTTGATGACTTGCATGGTCATTTTGCCTGCCGGGCTAGTGAGGTCCACCCCGCCAAGGGCCAGACAGTGAACGCGGACGCCAGCGGCTTCCAGCCGTTCGACCGTAGCCCGCACGTCGATTGCGTTTCTGCCCAATCTGTCGAGCTTCGTCACGATAAGGACATCAGAGTCTTCCAGCTTGTCCAGCAGCTTCGAGAAGCCCTTGCGTTCGGATGCGGCCACTGAACCGGAAATGGTTTCGGAAACGATCCGCTGCTTGGCGACGGTGAATCCCGCCGCTTCGATTTCCTTCACTTGGTTCTCGGTCGTCTGGTCCGCAGTCGATACCCGGCAATAGGCAAACAGTCGTGACATCCGCACCTCATGTGTCCGTAATGGGAGTACGAATCTTATACCCTGTCCGATAGGTTTACAAGCTAAGTTTTGGACACGCGGATTCAGGATGTCCGCCAACACTCGGTTTCGGACACCTGCGCTCGGTTCGCCTTGCCTTGGATCGGCAACAACGTTCGATATGCGTACTTGCTGGTCATCGACCGAACCACATACAAACCGGTTTCGCCTGACGCGTACCGATCTCGAACCACCATCAAAGTGATCGTCTCCCAATGCCCGCCCTAGGGCAGGTGACATCCGGTCGGATCGATCCTCGAAGCTGTTAGAATTCCCGCCACTTTTCAGTGCTCGAAACGGCCAAGGCATGGCGCCTCCCAAATACCCCTTCATCAGCACTCACAAACACCCCTTCATCAGTACCTCCCCACGCAACCTACAAACGGAAGATAAAAAGATGACTCGAAGGACCACCTGCTTTGATGTGTTCGAACAATGCGTGCTGGCAGTCGAAGCGGGAGAACTGATTGAGTCGGTAAGTGCTAAGGACAAGGAATTCCACTTCCAGAACTGGTTCCAAAAGCGCCTTGAAAGCCTCTCCGTTCATTTTGAGGGGTCTGGTCGCAATACCTATCCAGATTTCTCCCTGGTTGAGGCGACCGAGGGCTACGAGATCAAGGGACTTGCATGGCCGGGGCGCGAAAAGGATTACGACTCAAACAGCCAAGTGCCGACCGGCTATCACAACGGTCGCCAAATCTTCTACGTTTTCGGTCGATACCCCGCCGACCTTACGCCATTCGCTGATCAGGGCAATGGGCGTAGACAGTACCCCGTCGTTGACCTCGTTCTGTGCCACGGTGATTTCCTAAATGCGGACCACAACTATGTGCACAAGAATAAGAGTGTGAAAGGATTCGGAACCTACGGAGACATCATGATCCGTGATCGGAAGATGTATGTAGCACCGACACCTTTCGCCCTCACAGAAGGCACGACCGGCCTGATGACGCTGATCCTACCCGAGAGCATGGGTACCGACCCCCGCTTCCGAGAAGTTGGCCGATTGACGCGTACCGAAGCAGAAACTCTTGTCGTTGGATACAACTTCGACCTGAGGACTAACCAACTGACAGCCGAACGCATTGCCAATCCAAGCGCGGGGGCACAGCATCACTTTGTTGCTTATCGGCTTGCAAGCCAGTCCGACAAGCCGGTATCGATGCTAGGCCGCCCCGTTCTACCGGACGAAAACTCTAGGGCCGACGAAGAATGAATACCGTCACCGAGGACATTACTTTTGCCAACGCTTTCGCAGCGACGGCACTCGAATGTGACTTTCCTATCGTCGAGATCAGTCAGATCGCCGAACAGGAAAGTTGGCGAAAAGAGATCAATCGCCCAATCTACCACATCCACAAATGGTGGGCGACGCGGCTAGGTTCGGTCTTCAGGGGGATTACACTGGCCGCCCTAGACAAGCCCGGTACAGACACGTGGGAGCAGTTCTATAAGCGACACGACTTCGCCGGTAAGGTCGTGCTCGATCCGTTCATGGGCAGTGGCACAACCCTTGGCGAGGCGGTCAAACTTGGGGCAAAGGCCATAGGGTCTGACATAAACCCTGTCAGCACCTTTCTGGTTCGTCAGGCGTTTACACCCGCGTCAGAGGAGCAGCTTCGTAAAGCATTTGACACGTTGGAGAGGGATGCTGCCCCTGAGATTCGACGGTACTTCCAGACACGCGACCCGGCTTCCGGGCAAATGATTCCGGTTCTGTACTACTTCTGGGTAAAAACTCTTACCACACCGGAAGGCGAAACAATCCCGCTGATGTCTCGGTACGTCTTCTCGCAGGACGCGTATCCAAAGAAGAAGCCCAGAGCGCAGATTGTATGCCCCGACTGCTGGGGGGTACTTGAAGATCGCTATGACGCGACAGATGTCACTTGCCCCCATTGTGCGCATCGTTTTGACCCCCAAGTCGGGCCAGCCGCAGGCCAATATGTGACCACAGGTGCAGGCAAACGCTACAGAATCAAGGACTTACTTCCGAAAGACGGGGCACCTCCGCAGCATCGCCTTTACGCAATGATGGCGCTGCGACCAGATGGGGAGAAGGTCTACCTTCCTGCCCGTGATGAAGACATTGCTCTATATGAACAGGCAGAGGTACGACTTGCGACAGAGGACCTTCCATTGCCTGTTGCCAGCGTTCGCCCCGGCCACAATACTGATCAGGCGCGTGGGTACAACTACACAAAGTGGCGCGATTTCTTCAACGCAAGACAACTGCTCTGCCTTGGACTACTGCTGCGCGAAATTCTAAAGATTGAAGACCTTGCAATTCAAGAACAGATGTTGTGCTTGTTTTCAAGCACTTTGGAGTTCAACAATCTGTTTTGCAGCTTCAAGGGGGAAGGCACAGGCGCGGTTCGGCATATGTTCTCGAACCACATTCTGAAGCCAGAGAGAACGCCGCTTGAAAATTCCGTTTGGGGAACCGACCGAAGCAGTGGGACCTTCAGCACGCTCTTCGAGTCTCGATTGCTTCGGGCGAAGCGGTATCTCGATGAGCCCTTCGAAATTGACTTTGACTACGATGCCACCGGCAAGCGCGTTGGTTCCCGCAAAACCGTTGCCAGTCAGCCGATCAGGGCTAGGCGCATGGATACGTGGACCGAACTGAATGCTGCTGATCATGGGTTGATGATCCTCAACGGAGACAGTTCGCAACTGCCTATCCCAGATGCATCGGTAGACGCCGTCGTGACTGATCCTCCGTATTTTGACTTCGTTCACTATTCGGAGCTGAGCGACTTTTTCTTCGCCTGGCTTTCGCCAGTCCTGAAGAACCGATACCAATGGTTTGCCCGTGCAGATTCATCAGATGATGGCGAGGTACAGCATAAGGACCCACGCGTCTTTTCGCGCCAGCTAACCTCTGTTTTCACTGAATGCTGCCGGGTACTGAAGGATGACGGCGTGCTGGCATTCAGTTTCCACCATTCCCGAGCGGAGGGCTGGGCGGCGATCTACGAAGCGATTACAGGGGCAGGCTTAGCGGTAGTAGCTGTCCATCCTGTCCACGCTGAACTGCGTGCGGCCAGTCCGAAGACTGCTGCCAAAGACCCAATCAGCTTGGACGCCATCTTGGTATGTAGACGACGATCCGTTGTCTTGTCACAAGGCAGTGCGATCCCAGACCCGACGGATGAAATCGATACTGTGGCCTCGCGATTGGAAAAGGCCGGTCTATCAATCTCCGCAGGTGATCGATTTGTCATCGGAGCGGCACAAACACTTATAGCCAAATCGCTGGACACCTTGACCTTCGACGAGATCAAAGCACAACTCGAAGCCGTTCGGGCTTCCGTCGATCAGGGAAAGTAGGAAAGTTCCGGCAATTTCGTCGGCGGCTAAGTTGAATCCGACCAGTCTGACGGTCCCCGATCTTGCTTCTGGGACCGTTTTACATTGCGCCGACAGGAAGGCTATGGGAAGTTCGCTGAACGCGACCGAGGCTATCCAACAATCAGTTGAGAATTGCCGATGGTTTATCCACAAGTGATTGAAGGTGCGAAAGCAACCAGACATCAGCAAAGCGGCTCAGAATGATCGCTTCTTGTTGCGCCCTCTCAGCGTTGCCTCGGTCATCGATGATGACTCTTACGTCGGCCTTGGCCTGAGATGGAATTCCGAGAATGTCGGCAAGCTTTCTCACTTCGGCTGCTGTGGACTGTGGGCGAGACGAGACGACATCTATGAGTTCCCCATCCAGTAAGAAGTCAAAAGAATGCGAGCGTCCCGAGAGGCCAAACATTGTTTGGTCCCTCAGAATCTCATGCCCCGGCTTCCACTGCTGCAAATAGAACTCAACTTCCGCTGCAAGGCTTGCGGTGTCGCTTGTCAGACCGGCGTTCTCACATTCCCAATCAGCGATGGCGAGGATGGCTGTGATTACCTTTTGAAAGCCAGACCTTGCGTCTGCTGGCATCGCTAGAGCGGAAATTTCCCCATCCTCTGATAGGTCCGCACCGGCATCCTTTACCAGCTTCTTAATAGGGGCGACTGAGCGGTTGTCCCTAAACTTGATTCCAGAACCGGCCACATGAAACAGTGCCTCGCCCCCATCGAAGAATCTCAGAACGCTGCCAGCCTCTTCCGCGAATACATGGATGCCATCGCCATCAAAGTATTGGAATGGCGTGGAAAGACAATGAATAACCTCGCCACTTGGCTGAACTAGGCTACGGCACTGGAAGCCAATCGACGCGAGGAGTTGAGCGCAGTTCATTGTGATTTCAGGGCGAACGTGAAGGGAGATTCCACGGGTTCTTCAAAGCTAATGTTAGCGGTCCGCTGGAAATGCTCAATAGCCTGCTCAAAAGTTGACGGAAAATCACTTTTCCCAAAACCTTCCCTGTCCTGCCCAACATGTTGATGCGGCCAGTCGTGGCTGCCGGGCATGCCCAACGGCACCGTCGTGGTATCCAGTTGGTAGATTCGCCTTGGAGCACCGCATTCCGTCTTGAACAGACCGAACTTGTAGCACTCTCGAAACGGCTTCATCGTCCGCAGGCAGATCAACTCGACCGCCAGATCACGCTTGTATTTGCCCCCTTCTGCCATCACGCCGACCGCCAAGCTCCACTTTTCGATTCGGCCAGACGAAAAAGGATGCCAGTCCCCGCCCGGCGCGGTCTTCTCCAAGGCAAGAATTTCTTCTGCTTCATCGCGGGGCAGGTCTAAGTGATTCGCCATCTACGTTAGTGGGCAGGTTTGAGCGAAGTAACCTAGCCATCATATCGCAACTGGCGTACTGACCTTGCCGGAGAACTGGCCGCAGCCTCTTTCACGGATGGTTGAAACGTCAGTCTGTGCGGTTCACGGTTTCTGCTGGTCTGAACGACATGACGCCGTTGCCTCAAATCGGAAGATCAACGATTCCACGATGTCATACCCGCGCAACTGTTCCAGCCATCGTGTCGGAATTTCAGCAACACCACTGGCACGAATTCCAGCGAGGCCGCCCGCAACTGCCGCTGTCGTATCGGTGTCGTGCCCGAACAGGATGGCGGTCCTGACCACATCTTCAAACGTTGCTTCCTGCATGGCCTTGTGCACCGACCAGATGGTATCGATGCAATATCCGCCGCCTGTTGGCTTGTGGGTTGTGGGGAAGCTGCGCAGTACGTCCAGTTCGCGCAACAGGACCTGCCGTTCTTGTTCCACGGACCAGCCGTCATAGATTGCGCCAATGCGGAGGTCCGCCCAGCCCCACGGATCGTCCAGCTTCATCAGATAGCCACGACCCACCACGCACAGATACGCGCAACATACCAGTGACCGTGGGTGGGCGTGCGTAACAAGGGACTGTAGGTGCGCATGGTGGACCAGTTCTTCATCGGTGCCGGTGTGCCACAGGGCCAGCGGCAAACAGCGCATGACCGAACCATTGCCATTGCTGCGTTCGTCCACCCCGCCAGATTCAAGCGGTGACACGCCGTCTCGTAGCCGTTCGATGGCGAGTTCGGTTTGCAGGCCACAGTCAAATACGTGGCCGTCCACAGCCATATAGCCTTCGTCGTACCACCGCAGCAGCCGATCGGCGAAGTCTGCCAGTGAAAACGTGCCTCGTTCCAGCAGGCTGGCAAGTAAACACAGGGCTTGGGCACCGTCGTCACTAAAGCAGCCAATCGGAACCCCGAAATGTGCCCGCTTGAAGTAGTTGGGCGGCTGCATTTCGATCAGGTCGCGGCTTGGCAGGTCCTCCGGAGGATGAAATTCGTATGGCACGCCAAGCGAATCTCCGACCAACAGCCCCACCAGTCCGCCCACGATGGGGCTTGCGCCGTGGTCCGGCAATAGTGACGCGAACCCATTGTTCTTGCTGTTCTTATCCGTCAATAGTGTCCTCCGAATTGGTGTTGGTGGTGCCAATGGAAGCGACTGACGCGACCAATGGTGCCGATTGCCCAATGATTGGCGGACCAACGGTCGTGCGACTGTCACAACCATTGGGGACCGTCCCGGCACTGGTCCCGGCACTGCTTCCGGGGTACTGATTCCGGGGTACTGTCCAGTGGGTACTGTCTGGGGTATTGGCCCAGTGGTAAGCCGGGTGGTACCAATGCCATGGTGTAGAGCAGTACCCGCTGGTTTAGTCGGGACAGTGGTCATGCCAGCGGTCAGGCAACAGTGACAATCATTGGGGAGATACACCAACGGGTTGATAGGCTAGTCCGTTTACGGCCCTCACTGTAATTGTTTGACTGGTCTGCAATCGCCGTGACCATTGCGGACTGGTTGGACAATGGTGGAACACCAGTGATCGACCGTAGCAGTGGTGTCCGCAGCAAAGTTAGCCAGTGGCAGACTGGTACATCGACGGGCACCCGCTATTCGTCAAGCTCGTCCACCGTCCTCGAACTGAAGTCGGCGGTGACAATCTTGGCCGAACGGTAGCGAGGTTTCGTGAAAGCGAAATAGCAGGATCGAAGCATTCCTGCAGATGCCATCGTTAGCAGAGACTGGAACTCGCTCTGGGATAGGTCGATTACACCCTGTAGGACTGGCTTGATAGCAATGAACGCGCCAATCGATGGTACCTCCTTCGTACCCACGACCGGGTTCGCACTGACGTAGGCCATGATGGAAAACTGCGAAGTCCCTGCTACCGGTTCTGTGAATTCACCCTCGATGTGTAGGGTAAGCATGGTCACCCGTTCTGGCGGCAATGATCGAGGTCTGTCAGCGCGAATACTCAGGCTGGCGCGAAGCTGTTTAATGTCGCCGTAACGCGGTAGCAGTTCGTCGCTCCGTCGTTTCCTACCGGGACGTGGCATGGGCGGTCTCCAATGACAAGGATGTGGACCGGGTGGGCCAATCCGCGCAATGGCATGCGCGATGGTGGCATCTCATGGGCGGCAATGGCTTTGACCGACTACCGATCATCGGCGCAATGGACCGACACCATTGATCCTATGCCGGACCGTGTGGCATGCTTCGCCCCGACAGGCAACAATCCTGTCACCCTCATGTCACCCTGCGGGGAGACAAGCCAAGCAGAAATCTTGGGAAATCAAGAAAGAAAAAGGGCTTGCTGGTATGGCAAGCCCTTGATTTCATTGATATTCTTGGTGGACCGAAGGAGGATCGAACTCCCGACCTCTGCATTGCGAACGCAGCGCTCTCCCAGCTGAGCTATCGGCCCGTCGCGGATGATTGTAGCCTACTTCCGTTTGGCGCTTCAATCCGTACCCGCAGGGTGATGATCCCGCGCAACATCAGGCCGCCATGCCCGGGTCGCGCTCCATGCCGACCACGCGCGGCTGGTTCAGCGGGCGGGCGCTGACTTCCTTGCTGGCGCGCAGCCACTGGGCCATGACATCCCAGATCGGTGCGCCGCCGGTCTGGCGCGCTTCTTCGGCCACGGGCGCCCAGCCGGCCACTTTGTAGGTCCTGCCGGCTTCGAGCGGCTGGCCGTTCAGGCGCATTTCGCTGATGCGCTTGCCCATGCCGGCGTTCGGGTCGATGGTGTACTGCAGGCCGCCCACGCGCACCATGTCGCCGCCTTGCTGGTAGTACGGGTCCGGGTTGAACAGGTTGTCGGCCACATCTTCGAGGATCGTCTTGATGGTCTCGCCGCTCATGTCCGTCACCGTGGTGTACGGGTAGGTGATGGCGGTCTGGTCCATCAGGTGCTCCATGGTGATGGCCTCGCCCGGCAGCAGCGTGGTGCCCCAGCGGAAACCCGGCGAGAACGCGATCTGCGCGCCCTGCACTTCCATCAGGCCGTCCAGGATGAGCTGGTCAAAGGTGCCGTTGAAATTGCCGCGCCGGTACAGCAGGCCGCGGTTCACGGCCAGCACTTCGCCGAGCTTCTGCTCATACGGCGCGCGGACCTTCCTGATCAGCCCGTCCATGGCCGGATCGGCCGGCAGGTAGTTGGCGAACACCGGCAGCAGGCGGTAGCGGAAATCCGTTACCTTGCCGTTCTTCACGTCAAAATCCAGCACGCCGAGGAACTTGCCATTGGAGCCGGCGTTGGTGACCAGCGTGGTGCCCCCCGCGTTCTTCACCGGCACAGGCGCCGGCATGCCGTCATGGGTGTGGCCACCCAGAATCGCGTCGAGCCCGCGCACGCGCGAGGCCAGCTTCAAATCCACATCCATGCCGTTGTGCGACAACAGCACGACCACCTGGGCGCCCTTGCTGCGCGCGTCGTCGATGACTTGCTGCAGGTTCTCTTCCTGGATGCCGAAGGTCCAGTCCGGCACGAAGTAGCGCGGGTTGGCGATCGGCGTGTACGGGAAAGCCTGGCCGATGATGGCCACCGCCACGCCGTTGATGTCGCGGATCACGTACGGGTCGAAGACGGGGTCGCCAAAGTCGTTGGTCTTGATGTTCTGCGCCAGGAACGAGACCTTGTCCTTGAAGTCCTTCTCGACGATCTCCTTGACGCGGTCGGCGCCGAGCGTCATTTCCCAGTGCGGCGTCATGACGTTGACGCCGAGCGCCAGCGCCGCGTCGACCATGTCCTGTCCCTTGGTCCACAGAGCGGTGGCGGAGCCCTGCCAGGTGTCGCCGCCGTCGAGCAGCAGCGCGCCGGGCCGGTTGGCCTTCATGCGCTTGACCAGCGTGGCCAGGTGGGCAAACCCGCCGACCTGGCCATAGCGCTGCGCGGCCTCGGTGAAATCGAGGTAGGTGAACGCATGCGCCTGCGGCGTGCCGGGGCGAATGCCATAGTGGCGCAGCAACGCGTCGCCGACCAGGTGCGGCGGCTTGCCGGCATAGGCGCCGATGCCAAGGTTGACGTTGGGTTCGCGAAAATACACCGGCCGCAGCTGCGCATGGCAATCGGTGAAATGCAGCAGGTGGACATTGCCGAAGCGCGGCAGGTCGTACATGGCCTCGGCGGATTTCGCCGCCTGGGCCGCGCTGGCGGGGAAGCTCATGCCGCCGGCGCCGGCAATGGCCAGCACCTGCAGGAACTCGCGTCGGTTCATGTCTTCGTCTCTTCCTGTGGAATCGGCGTGCCGGTTGGGCCCCCGCACGCATGCAAGGGCGTTCCGGCATCGTTTCAAGTTGGCCATGCACGGAGGGGCGTCCGCACGCGGCAAGGAATCTTCAGGGCCTGGCGTAACGGTCGAGCGCCGCGACTTCGTCGTCGAGCATCTCGCCCACTTCCTTCTGCACCACGCGGCCGCGCGCGTCGATCACGTACAGCTCGGGCAGGCCCTTGCGCGGGCTGAATGCACTGCGCAGCGCCGGCGAATCCATGGTAACCGGGAAGGTATAGCCGCGCTTGCGCAGGTACTCCGTCGCCTCGCGCGGATCCTTGTCGATGCTGATGGTCAGCACCTGCAGCGGCGTGCCGCGCGTGCGTTCGTGGAGCTTCTGCAGGCGCGGGTTCTGCAGGGCGCAGAACGGGCACCATGAAGCCCACACTTCGACGATCAGCGGCTTGCCGGCCAGCGATGCCGCGCTCAGGGTGCGGCCATCGAGCGTCCGCACATCGGGCAGCCGCACGGTGTCGCCGACCTCCAGCGCGCCGGCGCTGCCGGCGCCGGCCATCAGGCCGAAGGCCAGCAGCCACGCGATGAAGGCGGTGCGAACGCGCAGCATGCCCTTGTCCTTACTGGTTGACCGGCGAGGCCGGGTCCAGCAGCAGCGCCATCACGTCGCGGATCTGCGTTTCGGTCAGGATGCCCTTGTGGCCGAAGCGCGGCATGTTGGAGCAGGCCGCATAGGCGCTGGAGTCCCAGATCTTGCCCCAGGTGTACTTGACCACGTCGTCGGAATTGCCGCGCAGCTTGCCGTACTGGTACAGCGACGGGCCGATATTGCCGAACGAGATCTCCGCCTTGGTCATCTGGTGGCACGCGTAGCAGTTGCCGCCGTTGGTGCCGCCGACCGGGTCCGTGAACTGCATGCCGCGGCCGTTCTGCGCGATCTTCTCGCCTTCCTTCCAGTCGCCGAGCCACTTGCCGTCGGCCGGATACTTGACCTGCTTCAGCTCGGCGGCCTCTATCTTCTTTGCCGTGGCCGCCGGCACCTTGGAGCGGTCCGGGTACTGGCTGCAGGCCTGCTGCATGGCGTCCTGGTTGAGCACGCCTTCGACAGTGGCCGGCCCCTTCGACGAGAACGAGCCTTCGATCAGGTGCTTCATGTCAGCGGCGCTGACGGTGATCGCTTTCGCCTTTGCCGCCGGCTTGGCCTTTGCGCTGTCCTGCGCGACGGCACCGGCGCTGGCCGCCAGGGTCAGCGCGGCAACCGCCCACACGGCGTATTGCTTGGTGATTCCTTGCATGTCTGTCTCCCGTGCTCGTCAGCGCTTCATGGCGGGGCCATCGTAGGTGCCGCCGTTGGCGTTCCTGGCCAGGAACATGGTGAGGGCGGTGATCACGTCCGAACCGTAGGCTGGCTCGGGAAAGCGCTGCTGGCGCAGGCAGTCGTACAGGCGGTGCTGCATGGTGCGTACCTCGCCCTGCGAGACACGGTAGGCGGGCCACGTCGTGTAGGCGGCCTGCGCGCCCTTCTCGGTCAGCAGGTTGGGCAGGTCCTGCAGGCGGATGCGCTGGCCGTCCACCGCGTGGCAGGTGGCGCAGGCAAAGTCATAGGCGCCGCCGCGGTAGAAGAACATCTTCTGGCCCAGCGCGTAGGTGCGCTGCTCTTCCGGGTGGCCGAGCTGGACGTTCATCTTCACGCCGCGCGACTCGGCGGTCAGGTACGAGACCAGGCGCTCGATGTCCGACGGCTTGCCCGACGACGAGAACGGGTTGGCCATCGCCTCTTCCCTGGTCAACCCCTGCAGCGTCACGCGGCAGTAGGCCAGACGCTGCTCCAGGTCCATCACCTTGGCGGTGTCCTTGAAGTAGCGCGGCAGTTCGGCGTAGGCACCCTTGGTGACACCCGGGCCCTTGCCCAGGTCGCACTGCTCGAGCGATACGTTCTTCGGGCCGGCGGGCTTCTTCCACAGCTCTTCGCCGGCGGCTTCCCACAATTCAGCCGGGTTGCCTTCGGCCAGCATCTGGCGGTACTTGGCGATTTCGTCGGCGGTGCTGCCCTGCGCGTGCACGGCGGCCGCCAGGGTCAGCGCCGCGGCGCCTGTGGCAAGGCGTCGGATCTTGGTCATTGGGGGCTTCTCCTCCCGGCCGCTCATGCGCCAGGTCATTCTTCTGTCTGCGGGCCTTCCCTTGCCCGGGCCGTCCTCAAGGCTTGATGTAGGCGTAGCCTTCATCAAACTGCAGGCGGGCGATCTCCACCACGCCGGCCGGTACGATCTTCGATTCCATCAGCAGGCTCGATTCGGAAATCTTGCGTGCCGTCAGCGTATTGCGGCAGACGCGGAATTCGACACCGGCCGAGGCCAGCGCGCCCACCGGGCCTTCAAACGTGTTGCCGCGCGCATCCTTGGCGCCTTCCACCAGGAAATCCACGCCGTAGCCGAACGCGACCACGACAAGTTTTGTGTCGGGCGCGGCGTTCAGGTGGTTGCGCAGGTTGCCCATCGCGCGCACCGCCTGGTCGATGCCTTCCGACAGCTGGTACACCACCTTGACGCGCCCGCCCTTGCCTGCCGACGCGGCCGGCGCCGCCTGCGCCTCCGCCTTTGCCGCCAGTCCGATGGCGGCCAGCGCCGCCGATGCCCGAATGAATGCTCGCCGCATGATTGTTCCCGAGGTCAGTTTCCGACCAGAACCATAGCAGACGACGGCCGCGCGCGCCGGACGGGTATCAGGCGATGGTCGCCTCGTCGGTGCGCTTGTCGCCGCGGTTGTCGATCCAGGTCACGGCGACCTTGTCGCCCTTGGCGCCGCCCTTGAACTTGAAGTTCAGGAACGGGTCCTTGGACACCGCCGGGCCGAACTGCGCGCGGAACACTTCCTTGCCCTTGCACTGGGCGCTCACGGTCTGGATATGCCACGCCGGAATGGTCTTGCCGGCGCCGTCCTTGCGCTGGCCGGTTTCCATGTCGTGCTTCATCAGAATCTTGACGTCTACCACGCCGCCGTTCTCGGTGGCGCGTACGCGCATCGGGTCTGCCATTGCTCTCTCCTGTTGCAGATGATCGTGGGTTGGCGGGGGCTCAACCGCCGCAGCCGCCCAAGGTGACCTTGATTTCCTTGGATGCCACGTACCACTTGCCGCCGGCCTTGACCGCGGCATGCACCACGGAGGTCTGGCCCATCTTCACGCGCGTGGAGACGAACGGTTCGGTGCCCGCCGGGATCACGAAATCCGCGGCCAGCGTGTTCGGGTTCTTCTCGACCATGATGGCGATCTGCTCGGTATCCGGGATCGCGCTGGTCACGGCCACCGGCACCACGGCGCCGTTCTCGGCGATGTCCGGGGCGTTGAAGGTGATGGCGGTGCTCTTCTCGGTAGCGCTGCCGCCCAGGGCCTTGATCACGTCGGCCACGCTCTTGCCGTCAAAAGCGGTCTTGTTCCACTCGGCTGCCTGGGCTTCGGTGATCAGGCCGGTTGCAGCCATCAGCGACAGGACAGCGGTGACCCGCAGCATTTCTCGTCGTTTGGAATTCATTGTGCTTAGCTCTCCAGCTACTCCGTTCCCACACGTGGTTGACCGCCTGGGGCGGTGCGTCCTGCATGCGGCCGGTGCTTGGCCGGCCGCTGTGCTTTGTGTCAGGCCCGCGTGGCGCATGCCCGCCGGCCCGTTGCATCGGTGCGTCTGCCCTTGCGGGCCTTGCTTACTTGGCCGGCGAGCCAGCCAGGACCCACTCCACCACCGTCTTCGCCTCAGCGTCGCTCAGGCCGGTGTTGGCGGGCATCGGCACAGGACCCCACACGCCCGAACCGCCGGTCTTGACCTTCTTGACCAGGGTCGCAACGGCGTTCTTGTCGCCCTTGTACTTGGCGGCCACGTCCTTGTAGGCCGGGCCAACCAGCTTCTTGTCGACCTGGTGGCAACCCATGCAGGCGTTCTTGTTGGCGATCTCCTGTGCCTTGGCGGCATCGACCGCGTGGGCCGATGCGGCGGCGCCCAGCATCAGCGCTGCGATGACAAACTGCTTCATTATTAAGCTCCAAGCTTTGTAAAGCCGTGGGGACGGCAAAGGCCGCGCCACAAACGGACTGCGCTGCGGCGCGACACACTCTGGCCGCCGCCTGGGGGCACTCCAGCGGCCAGTCCGCTATTTTGCCTCAAGAATCCACCCCACCATGGCGCGGATGTCCGAATCGGGGATCTGTGGCTGCGGTGGCATCGGCACGCTGCCCCAGGTGCCCTGCCCGCCCGCCTTGACTTTGCGCTCCAGCGCGGCGTGAGCATCACCCTGCCCGCGATACTTGCTGGCGATATCCGAGAATGACGGACCCACCACTTTGCGATCGAGGGCGTGGCACGCCATGCACTGGTACTGGCCGGTCAGCTTCGCGCCTGGTGCCACCGGCGCAGTGGCGACCGGCACCGCCCTCGCCGAAGCCAGCGCCACCACGCCGCGCGTGGGTCCGAACTCGCGCTGCTGCTGCGACAGGTCGCCGTGCGAATCGCGCGCGTAGTCCGGCATGGCCGAGACCACCTTCACGGTTGACTCGCAGTCCTTCATGCACGCGACGTTGTGCGTATCGGCCCGGCCGCGGCCGGGCCACATCCCGTGTTCCGTGGTCATGCCGTTGCGGTTCGGCATCTTGCGCTGCACCTCGGCGATGTTGGCGTCCGACAGCGTGAAGTCGGACGGGACAATCTCGCCAAGGTTCAGCAGATAGGCCGTGACGGCGTAGACATCGTCGGCGCTCAGGCTCCTCGGCGCATTCCACGGCATCGCGCGGTGGATGTAGTCCCACAGCGTGCTGACCGTGCTGACCTTCATCAGCGTGGTGCGGTACGGCTGGTTGCCGGTCATCGCGGCGACGCGGCCGCTGCGGATATCGTCGGCCGTGGTGCCGCCCACGATGGGCGAGAAGACTTCGTTCGATTCGCCGAAGTCGCCATGGCAGGACGCGCATTTGCCATCCCAGATCTTTTGTCCCTGCGCCACCGTGCCGCTGCCCTTGGGCAGGCCCTGGAAATCGGGGCGCACGTCGATGTCCCAGGCGGCCACCTCGGCCGCGGTCGCGGTGCGGCCCAGTGCCGTGCGTGCCGCGGCCGTGTCTGCCGTGCCAGCCCAGGCCGCGGAGGCCACGCAGCCGGCCGCCAGCGCCAGCGCGCGCGCCGTGTCAGCCCACATGGACATTGGACACCTCCCCGCCCTGGGCCACGTGCCAGCTCTGGATGGCGTTGTTGTGGTAGATCGAGCGCGTGCCGCGCACCGCGCGCAATTGCCCCATCCTGGGCTGCACGTATCCGGTTTCATCGATCGCGCGGCTTTGCAGGATGGCCGGTCCGCCGTCCCAGACCCAGTCCAGGTTGAAGCGCGTCAGGCACTTGGACAGCACAGGCGTTTCGAGCCGAGCCGTGCGCCAGTTGCGCCCGCCATCGGTCGAGACATCGACGCGGCGCACGCGCCCGCGCCCGGACCACGCCAGCCCGCTGATGTTGTAGAAGCCCTTGCCGACCATCTGCTGGCCGCCCGACGGCGAGGTGATGACGGACTTGCACTCCTGGATCGAGGTGTACTGGCGCAGCTTGCCGTCCGGCATCATGTCCACGTAGTGGATGGTCTCGTCCTTGGCGTTCCAGGGCTGGTCGCCCAGCTCCAGCCGGCGCAGCCACTTGACCCACGACACGCCCTGCACGCCCGGCACCACCAGCCGCAGCGGGTAGCCGTTCTCGGGACGCAGCATCTCGCCGTTCATGCCCCAGGCGACGATGATCTCGTCGGCCAGCTCCATCGGGATGGTGCGCGTCATGCCGGAGCCGTCGCCGCCTTCGGCCAGCAGGTACTTGCCGCGGCGCAGGTCCGCGCCGGCGTCGTCCAGCAGCACCTTGAGCGGCACGCCGGTGAATTCGCAGCAGGACAGCATGCCGTGGGTGTACTGCACCGTCGGCACCGCGACGTTGCCCCACTCCATGCCGGTATTGGCGCCGCACTCGATGAAATGCATGCGCGACACCGACGGCAGGCGCATCAGGTCGTCCATGGTATAGACGCGCGGCGCCTTGACCAGCCCGTTGATCATCAAGCGGTGGCGGGCCGGGTCGATGTCCTGCCAGCCCTGGTGGTGCCGCTCGAAATGCAGGCCGCTGGGCGTGATGATGCCGAACAGCCCCTGCAGCGGCGCAAACGCGACCGAGGCCGCCGACACGCGCGTCAGTCCCGGCGACTCGCGCCGCACGAGGTTCTTCTCATGGACCGAAGGCTGTCCGTACGGCCGCGCCGCCACCGGCTGGCCCAGAGATGTGGCCCACGGCTGCGGTTCCAGGATGGCGGGATCGCCATCAGCGGCCAGCGCGCGCCGGCCCAGGCCGACTGCCGCGATCCCGGCCGCCGCGCCGAGGAAGCTCTTGCGCAGGAAGTCGCGGCGCGGGCTGTCGAGCCCGTGCCGGGCAATGTCCTGCTGCAGCGAGGTGCTGACGAAGTGCTCGGGCGCGGGCACGATGCGCCCGCGCGGGGTGCGTTCCTGCAATGCCGTCTCCTCCGGCACGCTCGCCGTGGCGGCGCGCCTGTTCTGATGCGGTTTGCAGGAAGAGCCAGGCTACTGCGCGGCCTTGCGCCGCCGGGCGGGGGGTGGTGCGGGCTGGGCCATGAAACGGTCCACCGCGCCGGAGGTCAGGGCATTGTCCTCCAGCCGGCTGGCCACCTGCACGCAGACCGTGCGGCACAGCTCCACCACGCTTTCGTCCGCAATGGCGTAATACACCAGGTTCGCCTCCTTGCGGCGCGACAGCACGCCCGAGCGGTACATCGCGTTGAGATGCCGCGACACATTGGTCTGGGACGAACCCACCGTCTCGACCACCGTGTTCACCGGCTTCTCGCCATCGCACAGGGCGTGCAGGATCTTCAGCCGCGTAGGCTCCGCCAGCAGGCTGAAATACCCCGACACCTTTTCGAACACGCGATCCAGCTCTTCCATGAGATCCAATATATTCGTATATGCGCGAATGCGCATATAGTGTTTACCCGCTGCAATACACGCTGCAATACACGCTGCAATACACGCTGCGATACAGCGCGGAATCTACGACCGGCCGAGCAGCGGCATGGGCCTCACCGCTTCTTGCGCCCGTGTCGCCAGGTCAGTACCAAACTCAATATGTCCCGAGCCCGACAGACGTCCACATTTTAGCTCTTCGAGCATTGAATTCCTTGTTACGTCCGTCGCATAGAAATTTATTCTACTGATGAGACGCTGGGGCGGCGTTCTTCGAAAATCCTTTCCTCGAGCGGGACTCTATGATTTCAACCGAAGGAGCGTATCCAGCTGGTCTCAAGCCGGAATACGGGCGTTGAAAGGATGGGGTTAGCCCTGTCTTCCCAAAGGCAGACGGGAAAATAGAATACAGCTCGACCCTGCCAGGACAATATTTCAAAAGGAGGAGGAGGAGACATGCAAGAAGAGAAAGGTATTGTTCGGATTGCCCGCCTGGCCGCCCTGTCTGCGCTTGCGCTGATGGCGGTGCATGCCCATGCCGATCAGGTCGCCGATATCAAGGCCAAGGGCGAAATGGTATGCGGCGTGCTCGGTACTGACGAACCGTTCAGCTTCATCAAGGATCCGTCCAGCCGCGAAATTGTCGGGTATGACGTCGACCTGTGCAATGCGGTCGCCAAGAGCCTGGGCGTCAAGCCGGTGCTCAAGCAGATCGCGGTCGCCGCGCGCATTCCCGAGCTCCAGCAAGGTCACGTCGACCTGCTTGCCGCCTCGCTGACGCACAACAAGGAGCGGGAGTCCCAGATCGACTTCTCGCTGTCGACCTTCATCACCGGCCAGAAGGCCATGGTCACGAAGAGCAGCGGCATCACGACCCTCGAACAGCTTGACGGCAAGAAGGTCCTGACCGTCAAGGGCTCGACGATGGAAACCAACATCGCCGCCAAGATCAAGAACGCCTCGGTGGTGTCGTTCGACAACAGCCCGCAGGCGCTGCTGGCGCTCCAACAGGGCAAGGGCGTTGCGTATGTCAACGACGAGACCTCGCTGGTCAGCAATTTCTCGAAGCTTGGGCCCGCCGCCAAGGACTACACGCTGGTGCCGCAGTACCTTTCGACGGAACATCTCGCGCTGGGCCTGCGCAAGAACGAGCCCGCCCTTCACGCCCAGGTCAACAAGGTCTTGCTGGCCATGGAATCCAGCGGCGAAGCGCAGAAGCTGTACGACAAGTGGTTCGGGCCAACGACGAAGATGAACTTCCCGCCGCGCGCGTTCAAGATCTCCACCGACAAGATCGACTGAGTTTCGGTCACCTTCCCTGAAGCGCTGCCCGGCACCATGCCGGGCAGTTGCACGCCATGCCCAATTTCCACCTGTCGATGTTGCTGTCCGGCCAGTACCACGAATGGCTGGTCAGCGGATTCGTGATGTCGCTGAAGCTGTCGGCGCTCACGTTCGTGATCTCTCTGCCGCTCGCCATCGTGGTGGCCCTCTTGCGTCTCGCGCCATTTGCGCCCTTGCGGGCCCTTGGACAAGTCTACGTCGAAGCCATCCGCAATGTGCCGCTGCTCGCGCACATGTTGTTCTGGTATTTCGGCGCGCCGCAGTTGCTGCCCCTGGCGCTCAGGAGCTGGTTGTACGAACACAACTATGAAGCCGTCAGCGCGCTGATCGCCCTGGTGCTGTATACGGTGGCCTATATGGCCGAGGATATTCGCAGCGGCATTCGCTCCATACCGAAGGAGCAGCTCGAGGCCAGCCGCGCGCTGGGCTTGAGCTTCCTGGCAGCGATGCGATTGGTCGTACTACCCCAGTCGCTGCGCATTACCGTGCCGCCACTGGTTAGCCAGACCCTGAATCTCTGGAAGAACTCAAGCATTGCCATGGTGATCGGCGTGGCGGAACTGATGTACCAGGCGCAGCAGGTGGAAAGCGCCACGTTCCGCGGCTTTGAATCGTTCGCGTTCGCCACGCTGGCTTACCTTACCATTTCGATGACCATCACCTTGGTGTCCGTGTGGTATCAGCGCCGGTATCCGGTAAGGAGCGCGTAGCCATGCTTGATGTCATCCAGACGTATGGCGTCTACTTTCTTATCGGCCAGTATCCCAACGGTCCGCTGGGCGGCCTGCTGCTGACGATACTGCTGGCGTCGGCCGGACTCGTGCTGGCTTTGCCCGTCGGGATCACCCTGGGGCTGTGCCGGGTGAGCCCGTTCCGCACACTGCGCTGGCCGGCCACAGCGCTCGTCTATATCGTGCGGGGAACGCCACTGCTGATGGTGGTCTTCTGGGCGTACTTCCTGCTGCCCACGGTGACGGGCCATCGCACGGCGCAGTTCACGACCATGCTGACCGCGCTCGTGATCTTCGACGGCGCCTACCTGGCCGAGATCGTGCGCGCCGGGATCCAGGGGCTGCCGCGCGGCCAGATGGAGAGCGCGCGGTCGCTCGGCTTGTCATACGTTCAGGCGATGGTCCTGGTCATTCTTCCGCAGGCCTTGCGCAATATGCTGCCCTCGCTGGTGAACCAGCTGGTGTCGACGATCAAGGAGACGTCACTGGGCTATATCATCAGCCTGCCGGAAGCCTCATTCATCTCCGGTCAGATCAGCACGCAGATGCTTACCCAGGCGGCCCAGGTCTACCTGCTGCTCGCGTTCAGCTACTTCGTCATGTGCTTTGGACTGACCCGCTTTGCCTATCTGCTTGAGCGCAGGCTTGCCGCGCGTGCCCCGATGAAGGTGTGAAATGATTACCCTTGAGAATGTCAGCAAGTGGTACGGCGACTATCAGGCGCTGGTGGATATCAACGAAACGGTAGCGAAAGGCGAAGTCGTGGTCGTGTGCGGGCCTTCGGGCTCTGGCAAGTCGACGCTGATCCGGACCCTGAACCGGCTGGAAGCCATCCAGAAAGGCCGCATCGTCGTGAACGGCCTGGACGTGCACGCGCGCAATGTCGATGTCAACACGTTGCGCAGCGGCATCGGCTTCGTCTTCCAGCAGTTCAACCTGTTCCCGCACCTGACGGTGCTCGACAACTGCACGCTCGCGCCGGTGCGGCTCAAGCGGATGTCAGCACGCGAAGCGAAGGACTTTGCCATGAGCCTGCTGGAACGCGTTGGCCTGCCGCACAAGGCGCAGGCCTACCCGGGACAATTGTCGGGCGGCCAGCAGCAGCGTGTCGCCATTGCGCGCGCGCTCGCGATGAAGCCTCCTGTCATGCTGTTCGACGAACCGACCTCCGCGCTCGACCCGGAGATGGTCAATGAAGTTCTCCAGGTCATGAAGGGGCTGGCGCGTGACGGCATGACCATGGTGTGCGTCACGCATGAAATGGGCTTCGCGCGCGAAGTGGCGGATCGCGTGATCTTCATGGACCAGGGCCAGGTGCTCGAGCGCGCCAAGCCGGAGCGGTTCTTCCAGAAGCCCGAGCATCCGCGCGCGCAACGCTTCCTGTCCGATATCCGCTCGCCCTGGGTGTCCGCCGTCGTCGCCTGATGGCGGACCGGATTCGGAGAATGAATCCGGGCGTCCCCGCTGCGTTGAACTGACTGCGCCAAGGGGCGCGCCTGCGCCGACGCTAGCGACGTGCCAGCGGGCGGCCAGCCCAGAAGCGGCCGCCGTACACGTTGAGCAGCAGGCCGGCCATGACCACGGCGGCGCCGAGCCACTGGGCCGGCGACAGGTCTTCGCCCAGCAGCCCGTGCGCAGCCACCAGGCCGACCACCGGCACCAGCAGCGTGAGCGGCGCCACCTGGCTGGCCGGATAGCGGGTCAGCAGCCTGCCCCACATGGTGTAGCCGAACACCGTCGCGGCGAACGCCAGATACAGTACCGCGAACACGGCCATGCCCGAGACGTGCGTGAGGCTTGCCGTAATGCGCGCCGGCCCTTCGAACCACAGCGACAGCAGCGCAAACGGCACGATCGGAATCAGCGCCGCCCAGACCACCAGGCCCAGCAGGTCGACCGGACCGATCTTCTTGCTGACGATATTGCCGCTGGCCCAGCAGGCCGCGCCGCACAGCGTCAGCAGGAAGCCGGCAACGCTCATGCTGCCCGGAGCCGTACCCGTTGCAGCGCCCGAGCCGATCAGCACCAGTCCGCAGGCGGCCACCATCATGCCGGCCAGGTTGTGCCAGCGCACGGGCTCGCCCAGCCACAGCGCCGCGATGCCCACTGTGAAGAAGACCTGCGACTGCAGCACGAGCGAGGCCAGCCCGGCCGGCATGCCGACCGCCATCGCGTAGAACAGGAACGCGAACTGCCCGAGGCTGATGGTCGCGCCATAGGCCAGCAGCATGGGCAGCGGCACGCGCGGGCGCGGGACGAAGAAGATGGCCGGAAACGCCACCAGGCAGAAGCGCAGCGCGCCCAGCAGCATCGGCGGAACGCCCGCCAGGCCGACCTTGATGACGACGAAGTTGACGCCCCAGACGCAGACGATGGCTAGGGCTAGGAGGCGGTCTTTGGGGTGCATGGGAACGGGGGCGGCGCGGGGGCGGATTCGGAAAGCCCCAGCGTAGCAGTGCCCCGCGCCGGGGCATTGCACGTTCCTGCGGTTTTTGCCGAGACGGCTAACTCAGCATGTCGGCCCAGATTCCCTTTGCCCATGCCAGGGCAAAATCCCCCTCCGGCGCGTTCGGCGCCGCCGACAGCCCGCCAGAACCTGGCACCGTCACCATCGTCTTCTGCGCGGCGTCGTAGCGATGCACACTCGCCACATGCACCGCTTCGCGATCGGACGTGAAGCTGTAGCAGGTGTTGTTGTAGAGCGGCTCGGAATCCGGGGCACGACCCGATAGCAGCGCGACAATGGCCGCCGCGGCGACTTTGCCGTGCTGGTTGGCCATATGTCCCGATTTGGGCATCAGCGGCGCAATCTGGATGGCGTCGCCGAGCACGTGGATATTCGGCACGGCAAGCGATTCGAACGTCAGGAAATCCACCTCGCACCACCGGCCATTGGCGGTGGCCAGCCCCGCCGACACGGCAATTGCGCCAGCACGCTGCGGCGGCAGCACGTTGAGCACGTCGGCCCGCTCGTCATCCTGCACGTCGAACTTGAGCGTGCGCGTGGCGGCGTCGACATCGACGGCGTTGTATTGCGGCCGGTACTCCACCATGCCCTGGTACTGCGTGCCCCAGACCTTCCGGAACAGCGCCGCCTTCGAGGTGATGTCCGGATTGGCATCCAGGATCAGCACCTTGCTGCGCGGCTTGTGCCGGCTGAAATAGTGCGCCGCCTGGCAGGCCCGCTCGTAGGGCCCCGGCGGGCATCGGTAAGGCGCCAGCGGAATGCTGATCGCAAAGGTGCCGCCGTCCGGCATGGCTTCGAGCTGGCGCCGCAATGCCAGCGTCTGGGGGCCCGCCTTCCAGGCATGCAGGATCTGGTCGCCGCCGGGACGCTGCAGACCGGGCAGCGCGTCGCTCATCATGTCGACGCCGGGCGACAGCACCAGGCGGTCGTACGGCAGCACCGCGCCGCCGCCCAGGCGCACCGTGCGCCGGGCGGCGTCGATCGCCACCGCGTTGTCGCGCACGAGCTTCACGCCGTGGCGGCGCACCAGGGCGTCGTATGGCACGGTGATGTCCGCCATGCGCCGGCTGCCGCCGATCACGAGGTTGGACAGCGGACACGATACGAAGGCCGCATTGGGCTCCACCAGCGTGACGTCGATGGTGTGGCCGCTCCATTCGCGCAGGTAGCGCGCCGCCGTGGCACCGCCGTAGCCGGCGCCGACCACCACCACCTTTGCCGGCGCGGCTGCGCGTGCGCCCAGCGTACCCAGTGCAGCGGCGCCGGCCGCCACCTTCAGAAAGTTGCGACGTTGCATGGTGCCCCCCCTCACCTGATGGCGGCAAACCACGCGGCAATCGCGGCGACCTGGTCGTCGCTGTAGCCGTTGGCAATCTGGTGCATGACCGTAGCCGGGCGCGTGCCGGCCTTGAACGCCTGCATCTGCGAGACGAGTTCTGACTGGGGGCGGCCGGCCAGCGCGGGAATGGGACTGCCCGCAGGCGGGCGGCCGTGCGGACCATGGCAGCTGGTGCAGGCCGCGGCATGATTGCGGGCGCGCAGCGCCGACGCGTCGTTGTCGGCCGCGGAGGCGGTGCCGCACGCGATCGGCAAGGCCAGCACGGCCAGCGCCGCGGGCATGGGGATCCTTGTCATGGTCTCGCTCCGTGGACCGCCCGGCGGGCGGCGCGTGGCTACCGTATCACATTGCACGCGGGCGGACGGAACGAAATCCGCATGACGTCAGGCAGCCGGTGCTGCCTGACGGTGGGTTCGGATGCGGCTCAGGGCAGGCTGCGGCCCGGAGGCAGTGCCACCGGGGAAGCCACCGGCGACGTCACCGGAGTCGCAACGGCGCCATTGCCGGCCGACGAGTCGGCCGGCGCATTGACCGGACCTCCGACGCCCGGCACCGACTGCACGGGCGCCGGCGTACCGACGGTGCCGTCCGGCTGCGGGTTCTGCGAGGTGGAGGCCTGGTCCAGGCGCGCGCGCTCGGCATCACTCACGTAGTCGAAAGCCTTGACCACCTTGGCGACGCCGCTGGTGTTGCGGGCCACTTCCGTGGCGCGGTCGCCTTCGGCCGTGGTGACGATGCCCAGCAGGTAGACCACGCCCTTGTCGGTGGTGACCTTGATCGAGTTGGACGGCACGCCCTCGGCGGTCATGAGCTGGGTCTTGACCTTGCTGGTCAGGTAGGCGTCCTCGCTCTGCGTCAGGAACGACGGCGACGACGCGATCTCGAGCTCGTTGATTACCACGCGCGCGTTCTGCAGCCCGCGCACGTACTGGTCGACCTGTTGCTTCACATTGTCGTTCGCGGCTTCGCCGGTCAGCAGCACCTTGCGGTTGAACACGGTGACGCTCACGCGCGCCTGGCCGTTGTAGCGCGAGCTCAGCGTGCTGTCGGCCTCCATCTGCAGGCCGCGGTCGACGGTCTGCGTGGCGGTCGGGCGACGGTCGGTGGCAACCGCCACGCCACTGGCCACGGCACCGGCCATGACCGGGAAGCAGCCGGCGAGCTGGGTGGTACCGACGGCGAGCATGGCGGCCGTGAGCGCGATGCGGGTCAGTCGGGTGGCTTGGAAAGGCAGTTTGGTCATGCTGTCCTTGCTGTAGCTTGGGGTAAGTGGATCAGGCTTCGCCGAGCAATGCCTCGTCGATGCCATCGCACAGGCAATGCAGGGTGAGCAGGTGGACTTCCTGGACGCGCGCCGTTCGCTCGCTCGGCACGCACAGGTGGATATCGAATTCGTCGAGCATGGCGCCGATCTTGCCGCCGCCCTTGCCGGTCAGTGCGATCACGCTCATGTCGCGCTGGCGCGCGGCCTCGATCGCGGTGATCACATTGCCGGAATTGCCCGACGTGGACAGTGCCAGCAGGATGTCGCCGGGCTGGCCCAGCGCCTCGACCTGCTTGGAGAACACCACGCTGAAGTCGTAGTCATTGCCGATGGCGGTCAGGATCGAGCTGTCCGTGGTCAGCGCGATTGCCGCCAGGCCGGGCCGCTCGCGTTCGAAGCGGCCGACCAGCTCGGCGGCGAAATGCTGGGCGTCGGCGGCCGAACCGCCGTTGCCGCAGGCCAGGATCTTGTTGCCGCTGGTCAGCGCGCCGACCATGCGTTCCACGGCGGCGTCGATATACGGCGCCATCACGGCCGCGGCCTGGCGCTTGGTTTCGGCGCTGTCCAGGAATTGCTGCTGAATGCTTTCGATGCTCATCGCTCGATGGGGGCCTTATTGTTGCAGTGGCGGCACGGGCCGCGCAATATCGCGCATTATGAACCAGCGCGGCCGGTCAGCCGCGATCAGCAAAGGCCGCCGGCGGCATCCAGGTCGAAGGCGTGCTGCAGCCATTCGAGCCGGCCCGGCGCCAGCGCCACCACGTCGAACCGGCACGGCGGCTGCTGCGCCAGCGTCGCCAGGTAATGCAGCGCCGCCAGTACCACGCGCCGCTGCTTGGCCGGCGTCACGCTGGCCGCCGCGCCGCCAAACGCGGCCGCACTGCGCTGGCGCACCTCGACAAACACCAGCGTACCGTCCGGCGCGCACATGACCAGGTCGATCTCGCCGCCTTTGCAGCGATAATTGCGCACCACGGGCTGCAAGCCGTGCCGTTGCAGGTGGGCAAGCGCGCGGTCCTCGGCCAGCGCGCCGCGCGCCTGCGTCGTGCTTTTGAATGATCGAATCAACGGAAGTTCTCATGAGTGACTGGATCTCGCTGGCGGCCGGCCAGTCGTACCCGGCCGGCACGCTGTACGTCGTGGCGACCCCGATCGGCAATGTGGCGGACCTGTCGCTGCGCGCGCTGCATGTGCTGGGCCTGGCCGATGCCATTGCCTGCGAAGACACGCGCAATACCGGGCAACTGCTGTCGCGCGTGGGCCTGCAGCGCCCGCTGGTCGCCGTGCATGAACATAACGAACGCGAGGCCGCGGTCCGCATCGTGCAGCGCCTGGCCGCCGGCGAGCGCATTGCCTATGTGTCGGACGCCGGCACGCCGGGCATTTCCGATCCTGGCGCACGGCTGGTGGAGGCCGTGCGCGCCGCTGGCCTGCCGGTGGTGCCGCTGCCCGGCCCCAGTGCCGCCGTGGCGGCGCTGTCGGTCGCCGGCGAGATGCTCGACACCGGCGCTGGCCGTTTCACCTTTGTCGGCTTCCTGCCGAGCAAAGCCAAGGCACGCGCCGAGGCTATCGCCACGCTGGCTGCGCTCGACCACGCCTGGGTCCTGTATGAGGCGCCGCACCGCATTGCCGAGACGCTGGCTGCGCTGGCCGCTGGCCTGCCGGGCACGCGCCGGCTGCTGGTGGGGCGCGAGCTGACCAAGCTGTTCGAGGAAATCCCGGTGATGACCGTGGCCGAGGCGCCTGCGTGGCTGGCGGCAGAGGCCACCCGCGCCAAGGGCGAATTCGTGCTGGTCGTGGAAGGTGCGGCGGGGACTGTGGTTGACGGTGCGCCCGACGCCAAAGCGCAGCGCGTCCTGTCGTTGCTGCTGGCGGAGTTGCCCGCCAAGCGTGCGGCCAAGCTGGCCGCCGCGATCACTGGCGCGGATACCGATGCGCTCTACAAGCTGGCGCTGGCGCAGCGCGGCGGGGACTGAGGGAAAGCGGAGAAAGGCGGAAAAGAGGGCCGGGGCGCGCGGCGGCATGCGTCGGCCCGCGCCGCATCAGCGGCGCTTGTGCTTGGCCGTCGACCTGGCCTTCGCGGACGCCTTGCCCGACTTGGGCGCGAGCGAGTTGGCCAGTTCGGGCACTGCGACATCGTCATCGCCGGCGCCGTCGCCGGCTTCGTTGCCGCCAGCCTCGAACTGCGGTCCCAGCGCAGCCACTTCGGTGCGCGACAGGCGGCGGATTTCCACCTGCGTGGCGCCGTGGTCGACAAAGCCCAGCCGGCGCGCGGCGCCATAGGACACGTCGAGCACGCGGTTGCCATGGTATGGGCCACGGTCATTGATGCGCAGCACGGCCACCTTGTTGTTGCGCAGGTTGCGCACCAGCACCCAGCTGTCGAGCGGCAGCGACGGATGGGCCGCGGTCATCGCGCGCATGTCGAAGCGTTCGCCGTTGGCGGTCTTGCGGCCATGGAAGCCCTTGCCGTACCAGGACGCCATGCCGCGCTGCTCGAACGAGCCCATGTCGGCGCGCAGGCCGTCCAGCGAACGGCCGCTCAGGCTGCTGTCGTCCTGATCGAGACCAAACAGGTTCCAGCTGCCCGTATCGGGCTTGTCGGCCTTGGCGGTTTTCGACGTGCGGGCAGACTTGGTCGGCACCGCGCCGGAAGCCCCGGCGCCCAAAGAATCGCCGCCCTCGGGCGGCGTTGCACAGGCGGCCAGCACCACGGCACATGCCGTGCATGTGCCCAGTTTTGCCAGCCGCTGCCAGCCGGAGGAGATCGACAGAATCCAAGACATCGCGCGAGTCTATCATCGTACCGATGCAGCTATAGCATTGATTTTGTTACGAATTATGTGCGATCTCGCACGAAGGCCGGTCAATTCCCCGGAATCCACCGCCAGGCAAGGGATTCCGGCTGTCGGCCAATACCAGGATGGCTGTGCTTCAAACTGCATATTCAGAGCAGGAAACGGGCCTTGCGGCCGGCCGGCGCTACAATGCCGACACAACCCGCCGCATGTGACCGAGCCCGCCGCGGCCTACGAAAAATCACCCATGAAAGTCCTGCTGATCCCCGTTACGCCCTTCCAGCAAAACTGTTCGCTGCTGATCGACGAGCACACCGGCAAGGCAGCCGTCTGCGATCCCGGCGGCGACCTGGACCGCATCCTGGAGGCCGTGAAGGAGCAGGGCGTGACGCTGGAGAAGATCTTCCTGACGCATGGCCACGTGGACCACTGCGCCGGTGCCGCGGCGCTTTCGCGCCAGCTCGGCATCCCCATCGAGGGCCCGCACGAGGATGAGCGCTTCTGGATCGAACAGCTTCCGGAACAAACCCGCCGCTTCGGCTTTGGCCACCCCGAGGCGTTCGAGCCCGATCGCTGGCTCAAGGACGGCGATACCGTCCAGTTCGGCGGCGAAACGCTCGAGGTCTATCACTGCCCGGGCCATACGCCCGGCCACGTGGTGTTCTTTTCGCGCGGGAACCGGCTTGCGGTTGTCGGCGACGTGCTGTTTGCCGGCTCGATCGGCCGCACGGATTTTCCGCGCGGCAACCATGCGGACCTGATCCGCTCGATCCGCACGCGGTTGTGGCCGCTGGGCGAGGACGTGACCTTCATCCCCGGCCACGGTCCGGTGTCGACGTTCGGCGAGGAACGCCGCAACAACCCCTACGTCGCCGACCACCTCATCGACGCGGCCTGACCCGCGGGCCATCCCAGCAAGCGCCATGGCCAAGCGGCAAGCCCCCGATACCCGCCCGGAAATCTACGTCAGCACGGACATCGAGGCCGACGGGCCGATTCCCGGCCCGCATTCGATGCTGTCGTTCGCCTCGGCTGCCATGCTGGCGGACAAGACCGTGGTGGGCACGTTCTCGGCGAACCTGGAAACGCTGCCGGGGGCGGTAGGTCATCCGGTCCAGATGCAATGGTGGGAGACCCAGCCCGAAGCCTGGACCGCCTGCCGCCGCGACCTGCAACGGCCTGAGGAGGCCATGGTGCGCTACGTCGAATGGGTCGAGCGCCTGCCCGGCAAGCCGGTCTTCGTGGCGTTTCCGGCCGGCTTCGACTTCACGTGGATGTTCTGGTACATGATGCGCTTCGTCGGCCGCTCGCCGTTCGGCTGGGCCGCGCTCGACGTCAAGACGCTGGGCTTCGCGCTGACCGGGCTGCCGTACCGCAAGACCGTCAAGCCGGCCTTCCCGGACGCATGGAAAGACCCGCTGCCCCATACGCACGTGGCCCTGGACGACGCCCTGGAACAGGGAGCCCTGTTCTGCAATATGCTTGCAGAAGTCCGCGCCCGTGAAGCCAGGCTGGCTTCTGGTGAGGCTTCTGACGTAAGCGAACCTTCACCTCCACCGTTAGCGCCCTAAGCGACCCGTGGCGGCATATGTGCGCGGGCTGGCATCTGCGCCCAGCCCGCCTATAGTAAAGATGCAGGTGGCGACACCGGGTGAAACCTGACGACTTGCGATTCGCGGACCAAGCGCAATCACGCCATCTGCCTGCGTTCCCCTGTCGCCCGGCCTGCGCGGCTCCCGTCGAGGAGGTGTCGATCATGCGATTTCCTACCGACCTGCACTTCAAGGAACTGGCCGGCCGGATCCATTGGCCGCATCCCGCGCGCAATGACACGCAGATCACTCACCGCCACACCTCGGACGAGGATGCCGAAGTCGCCAAGGCGACCCTGTACGTGAGCACGGTCACGCTGGTCGTGCTGCTCGTGGTGTTGGCGGCAATCGCTTTCGGTCAGGAAGCCATGCACTGGTTGGGTGTTCATTAAACGACTCGCCTGAAGCGATCCAGCTTGACTGACCGGGCCGGCCTTCACTTTGTGAAGGCCGGTTTTATTTCGTCGCTGCGGATCAGGCGAGCAGCGCGGCGACCTTCTCCGGCGGGCGTCCGATGGCCGCCCGGCGGTTGCGCACCACCACCGGCCGCTGCAGCAGGATGGGATTGTCAGCCACGGCAGCCAGCAGCTCTGCGTCGGTCAGGCCAGGATCGGCCAGATCCAGTTCCTGGTATGGCGCTTCGTTGTCGCGCAGCATCTCGCGCGCCGACACACCGAGCATGGTCTGAAGCTGGCGCAGCGTGGCCAGCGACGGCGGGGCCTTCAGGTACTCCACGACCTCCACCGGTTCGCCGAGGCGTTCGGCGGCGGCCTCGACCAGGGCCAGCGTTTCGCGCGATTTCGAGCAGCGAGGGTTGTGATAGATCGTGATCATGGCAGGCGTCCTTCTTGTCGAATAATCACGCACTATATACGTGCACCGGCGCAGTGCAAGCTCGTCGGCGGAGCCCGGCACGCATCGTGCTGTTCCGGTGCATATTTATCTTCCCGCGGATTGCGGCGTGTCCACCTCGACCATGACGAACTCCTCCATGCCGGCACCCACGGTGCGGCAGCGCAAGACCTTCACCCTGCGTGATGCCGGACCGGCCGATGTGCCGGCCATCCAGGCCATCTACGCCCATCATGTGCTGCACGGCCGCGCTTCGTTCGAGGAAGTGCCGCCAAGCGTCGACGACATGCAGCAGCGCATGGCCGAAGTCCTGCGCAAGGGCCTGCCCTACCTGGTCGCCGAGCGCGACGGCGAGGTGCTGGGATATGCCTACGCGTCGTCGTACCGCGCGCGCAGCGCTTACCGCTTCGCGATCGAGGACTCCATCTACATCGACCACCGCTGTGTCGGCGAGGGCCTGGGTCGGACGTTGCTGGAAGCGCTGATCGCGCGCTGCGAGACCGGACCGTGGCGGCAGATGGTGGCGGTCGTTGCGTGCACCGCCAGCGGCGAGGGCGCGGGGTCGCTGGCCGTGCATGAGCGGCTGGGTTTCCGCACGGTCGGCCGGCTCGAAGCGGTCGGCTTCAAGCATGGGCAGTGGATCGACACGGTATTGATGCAGCGCGAGCTTGGAACCGGGCGAGGCAGTCTGCCGGAGTAGGCGGAGCCACCAGCTTGGTGCATAGAAACGCACTCAGCTGCTCTAATCATTGGATTTGAGAATAATTTGACGGCGATAAATTTTAATTTGATTTATCCCGTGCATCTATTTGTAGGTTCGTGGCATTCGGTGGGGCTGCGTGGAAGGCAGAAACCAAAACAGCCCGCATCGCTGCGGGCTGTCTTCAAGATGGTATGGCTGCCGGCTTACTTCATCAGGTCCGACAGCGCCAGCGCCACCACCTTGGTCGCGCGGTTCAGGTCATTGAGGCGCAGGTTCTCGTCCGAGTTGTGGCCGCGCGCTTCCATCAGCGTGCGCGGGCCGGCACCGTACAGCACGGTCGGGATGCCGCGCTTGGTGTAGTGGCGCGCGTCGGTGTACAGCGGCACGCCCTGCACCGGGATGTCCACGCCGAACACGGACTCGGCACGGCTCTTCAGCGCGCCGATCAGCTTTTCCACGCCCGGCAGTTCCGACAGCGGCTCGGCCAGGATGATGCGCTCGACCTTCACTTCGATGCCCGGACGGTCCTTGGCGGCCTTTTCCACCACGGCGCGGATCTCGCCCTCGGCGTCGAAGCCGATTTCCTCGGGGATCATGCGGCGGTCGACGCGGAAGGTCACCAGGTCCGGCACCACGTTGGTGTTGATGCCGCCCTTGATCAGGCCGACGTTCAGCGTGGCGGTGTCGATGCCCGGCACCTTGGACTTGCGCGTGGCCAGTTCGGCGCGCAGGCCGTAGATGGCCTGCAGGATGTGCGTGGCGGCCTCGATCGCGTCCACGCCGGTGTGCGGCATGGCGGCGTGGCCCTGCTTGCCCTTCACGGTCACTTCGACGTGCAGGCAGCCGTTGTGCGACGACGTGATGCCGTACGAGAAGCCGGCCGAGATCGCGTAGTCGGCCTTGCTCAGGTTGTTGTCGAGCAGGAACTTGGGACCGATGTCGCCGCCGGTTTCCTCGTCATAGGTGAACTGCAGCTCGACCGCGCCGTTGATCCTGGCGCCCTGCTTCTCGGCTTCCATCAGCGCCAGCACGGCGTAGGTGTAGGTGGCGAAGTCCGACTTGGACACGGCCACGCCGCGGCCGTACATGACCGGGCCGTGCTCGCTATCGGCGATCTCGCCGCCGTACGGGTCCTTGGTCCAGCCCAGGCCCGGGGGCACCACGTCGCCGTGGGCGTTCATGGCGATGACCGGGCCGCCCGTGCCGAACTGCTTGCGCACGATCAGGTTGGTGGCGCTGATCATGCCGGCGGCCTTCACCTGCTCGTCAGGCACCTTGTGCGCTTCGACGGTGAAGCCCAGGCCTTCGAGCAGTTCCTTGGCGCGCTTGCCATGGGCGTCGCAGTCGCCCGGCGGGTTGTCGGAAGGCACCTTGACCAGCTCGGCCAGGAAGGCTTCCTGCTGCGGGCGGTGCTGGTCGATGAACGTCGTCAGCGTGGTTTCGATCGGGTTCATATTGTCTCGTGCGGTCATGTCTTGTTCTCGGGGATTGTGCTGTAGCTTCAGGAAGCGCTCCAGGCGCGCTCGGCTTATTGCTGGCGCCGGAATTGCTCGACGAAATCGCTGAACACGCGCGCGGACAGCTGGGCGTCCTCGGCGGTCATGATTTCGGTGGGGTGGTGGCTGATGCCGCCGTTGCCGCAGCGCACAAACAGCATGGCCACGTCGGCAATCGCGGCAATGGCCATGGCGTCATGGCCGGCGCCGGAGGGAAGGTGGCGCACCGGCACGCCCTGGCGGGCGATGGCGGCGGCCCATTGCTCCTGCAGCCACGGGGCGCAGGGAACACTCTTGGCTTCGTGCGTCTTGCGCACCTGCGCACGCACGTTGCGGCGTGCGCACACGCGTTCGATTTCGGCCAGCACGTCATTGACGGCGGCCTCGCGCTCGGCGTCTTCGCCGCAGCGGATGTCGATGGAGAACACCGCGCGGCCCGGCACCACGTTGGTGGCGCCATTGGGCACGTTGAACTGGCCGACCGTGCCGACCAGGCCCGGCTTGCCGCCGCAGCGCTTCTCGATGTACAGGCCGATCTCGGCACCGGCCATGGCCGCGTCGCGGCGCATGTCCATTGGCACCGTGCCGGCGTGGCCGGCCAGGCCTTCGAGTTCGACGATGAAGCGGCTCGCGCCGGAAATGGCGGTCACTACGCCGACCGGCAGGCCTTCGTTGAGCAGCACCGGGCCCTGTTCGATATGGACTTCGATGAAGGCCAGCACCTGCTTCGGGTCATGCGCGGCGGCCGGCAGGCCGGCCGGGTCGAAGCCGGCCGCGGCCATCACCTCGCGCATGGTCTTGCCGCTGTCGTCGACGTTGTCCAGCACGTTGTTGTCGAAAGTGCCCGCAATCGCGCGGCTGCCCAGCAGCGTGGCCTTGAAGCGCACGCCCTCTTCTTCCGCGAACCCGACCACCTCGACGGCGAACGGGAAACGCTTGCCCTGGCGGTTCCATTCGGCGACGCAGGCAATCGGCAGGATCACGCCGAGATTGCCGTCATAGCGGCCGCCGTCGCGCACGCTGTCAAAGTGCGAACCGGTCAGCAGCGCGGGGGCGCCCGGCTCGGTACCTTCATAGCGGCCGATCACGTTGCCGGCGGCGTCGCGGCGCACCGTCATGCCCGCGGCCTGCATCCACTCGGTCAGCTGCGCGGCGGCACCGTGGTGGGCTTCGGTCAGGTAGGTGCGGGTGAGCATGCCGGGCTGCTCGGTGTGGACGGCCAGGGCGTCGTGCCAGGCCATGATGCGCGTGCCGATGTCTGCGGCCGGCGACTGGTTTGCTGCCATGCGTTGTCTCCTGCTGGAAGGACTTGAAGCGGCGGCACGCGGGCTGGCGGGGGCGCCAGTCGGGGCGCTGTCTGGTTAAAGGCGCCCAGGGCCGAAGCTCTATTCTGTGCGATTCATGGTAGCACAGTGAATTCAAAAATTGCATACAAAAATTATATGCACTATATTCGGTCCAACGTTCAGACAATCTGCTGCGGACAATCCCGTCCCAACAATGGATTGCGCGGATTCCGCCCCAACAGGGGGGCTGTCCGCGAAGTGATGCGTCCGTGACCCGACGGTGCGTCCTGAACGGCAGGCCGGCAGCCCGGATGGTGAATGCAGTACGGGCGGCAGGCATTCCTGGAATCAGATAACGGGCGGGCCAGCGAAAGGCGCCAGGCAGCGACCCGGTACGGAGACAACCATGCAGCACGCAGTCCAGTCGCGCCCCGCCCCTGGTGGCCGCCTCCACACCCGCTTTACCCGCTCGCTGTTCGGCCAGGTGCTGATCGCCCTCGTGATCGGCACGGTGCTCGGCATACTGTTCCCCGAGTTCGCCGCCAAGCTCAAGCCGCTTGGCGATGCCTTCATCAAGCTGGTCAAGATGCTGATCGGCCCCATCGTGTTCTGCGTGGTCGTGGCCGGCATCTGCGGCGCGGGCGAACTCAAGAAGGTCGGCCGCGTGGGCATCAAGGCGGTGGTGTACTTCGAGATCGTCACCACCATAGCGCTGGCGCTTGGCATCCTGCTGGCCTACGTGTTCCATCCGGGCACGGGCATGAACGTGGATCCGCGCTCGCTCGATGCTTCCGCGATTGCAGGCTACATCGAGAACGCCACCAAGGTGAAGAGCGAGGGCACGGCCGACTTCCTGCTCAAGCTGATTCCGAACACGATCATGGGCGCCTTCGCCAGCGGCGACGTGCTGCAGGTGCTGCTGGTCTCGGTGCTGTTCGGCTGTGCGCTGTCGCTGGTCGGGGAAAAGGCCAAGCCGCTGGTGAGCCTGGTCGACACCTTCTCCCACACCCTGTTCAAGATGATGGGCTTCATCATCAAGCTCGCTCCGCTGGGTGTGCTGGGCGCAGTCGCGTTCACGGTCGGCAAGTACGGCATCGGCTCGCTCAAGCAACTCGGCTTCCTGGTGGTGCTGTTCTACGGCGCGGTAATCATCTTCGTGCTCGTGGTGCTGGGGACCATCATGCGGCTGTCCGGCTTCTCCGTGATCAAGCTGATCCGCTACCTGCGCGCCGAACTGCTGGTGGTGCTGGGCACTGCCTCGTCCGACAGCGTGCTGCCGCAGGTGATGAAGAAGCTCGAGTTCATGGGCATCAAGAAGTCCGTGGTCGGCCTGGTGATCCCGACCGGCTACTCGTTCAACCTCGACGCATTCTCGATCTACCTGACCCTGGCAGCCGTGTTCATCGCGCAGGCCACCAACACGCCGCTGGCCATGGGCGACCTGCTCGGCATCCTCGCGGTGGCACTGATCACCTCGAAGGGCGCGCATGGCATCCCCGGCTCGGCCATCGTGATCCTGGCGGCGACGCTGTCGGCGCATCCGGCCATCCCGGCCATCGGCCTGGTGCTGGTGCTTTCCGTCGACTGGTTCATCGGCATTGCCCGCGCCCTGGGCAACCTGATCGGCAACTGCGTGGCCACTGTGGTGGTGGCGGCCTGGGAGAAGGATATCGACCGCGGCCGCGCGCACGACGTGCTCAATGGCAAGGTGCCGGCCACCGAGCTGGACGAGGGCCTGCCGGTGGCCGATGCGGCCGAAGCCGTGGCGCCTGTGCCGTCACCCGCGGCGGGGCGCTAGAATCTCGGCATTTCCTCCAACGCGCAGGCCCTGCGCCCATGCAAGCCATGCCCGAGCATATCGATCCCGACATGACCGCCGAAGCGATCGCCGAAGACATCGTCGCGGCGATCGTCTCGCACCGGCTGCCCCCGGGCACCAAGCTGCGCGAGGAAGCCCTGGCCAGCGTCTACCGCGTGAGCCGCACCAAGGTGCGCGCGGCGCTGCTGATGCTGTCCAAGGACAAGGTCATCCAGATCGTGCCGGACAAGGGCGCCTTCGTCGCCAAGCCGAGCGCCGAGGAAGCGCGCGAGGTCTTTGCCGTGCGCCGCATCCTGGAAGCGGCGCTCGCGCGCGAGTTCGTCGCCAAGGCGCGCCCGGCCGACTACAAGCGCATCGACAAGCACCTGTCCGCCGAGCGCAAGTCGATCGAAGGCATCGACGCGCAGACCCGCACCCGGCTGCTAGGCGATTTCCACATCGTGCTGGCTGAAGTGGTCGGCAACAGCGTGCTGACCGAGATGATGCGCGAGCTGTCGACGCGCAGCGCGGTGATCACCATGCTGTACCAGTCGCGGCGCGATGCGGCCTGCTCGTCCGACGAGCATCGCGAATTCATCGAAGCCGCCCGTGCCGGCGATGTCGAGCGCGCCGTGTCGCTGATGGTCGACCACCTGAGCCACGTCGAGGCCGCCCTGCACTTCGAGGAAAACGAACCCGCGGCACGCGGCAAGGACCTGGTTGCGGCGCTGCTCGCCTGACTGCTTGACGCCGGTCAAAGCGTTTGCGCTGACTGCGATGCAATATTGACCCCGCTCGTGAAGACGCGGGGGCGCACTTCACGGGCACTGCGCCTACCCGATCTATCTGGCAGGCCGCCCGCCCACCGCAATGGTGTGCGGGCTTTTTCTTTTAATGGTGCGGGCTTTTTCTTTTTGTAAGCCTGTCTTCGCCGATTGCCGCGCCGCCGCGTGGCGCCACATAATTTCCGGTGTTGCGGCGCGGCATTGCGCAGGGCGTGCATGAACGGAATCCGTCTTCGGGTTAGCATGTCGCAGGCCCGAGCCAGCGATAACGACAGACAGGAGACACCCATGCACGCTTGCACCCACCCTGACCCCTGCCGCAACTGCCGCAATACCTGGCCAAGCGCGCGCGCACCGCGCTGAACCTGGCCCTGCTTCCCCTGCCTCCCTTTACGTGAACCGCCGGCATGCCGCACGCAAGCCGGTGCCTTGTCTCGCTCACCCACTCAACAGAGGGAATCCCATGTCCAGTGCATTCCGCCCTGACGCGCTCGCCGGCAAGACTGTCTTCGTGGCTGGTGGCTCGTCCGGCATCAACCTTGGCATTGCCCAGAGCTTTGCCCGCGCCGGCGCAAAGCTCGCGCTGATCAGCCGCGACCCGGCGCGCGTTGCAGCCGCCGCGGCCACCATCACCGAGGCCGGCGGCACCGCCATCGGCATGGCCGCCGACGTGCGCGACTACGCCACCGTGGACGCCGCGCTGAAACAGGCGCGCGACACGCTCGGCCCGATCGACATCGTCATCTCGGGCGCGGCCGGCAACTTCCTGGCGCCGGTGGTCGGCATGTCGGCCAACGGCTTCAAGACCGTGGTCGACATCGACCTGATCGGCACGTTCAACGTGTTCCGCGCGTCGTTCGACTACCTGAACAAACCCGGCGCATCGCTGATCGCGATCACCGCGCCGCAGGGCGTGAACGCGATGATGTTCCAGGCCCACGCGTGCGCGGCCAAGGCCGGCATCAACATGCTGGTGAAGTGCCTGGCGATGGAATGGGGCCCGGCCGGCGTGCGCGTGAACGGCATCTCTCCCGGCCCGATCGCGGAGACGGAAGGCATGGCGCGCCTGGCACCGACGCCCGAGATGGAAGCGCTCTACAAGGGCCGCCTGCCGCTGCGCGACTACGGCAGCAAGCAGGACATCGCCGATGCCGCGCTGTACCTGAGCTGCGACAACGCGCGCTACGTGACCGGCACCATCCTGGACTGCGACGGCGGCAGCAAGCTCGGCGACGCCTCGGCCAACGCCCTGAAGACCAACTGAACCCCAAGATCATCCGAAGGAATACAGCCCGATGACCTCCCCCGTGCTCTGCCACGCCAGCGAAGGCGTGGCCACCATCACCCTGAATCGTCCCGACGTCCTGAACGCGCTCAACGCCGACCTGCTGCGCGAGCTGCGCGCGGCCGTGGACCGGGCCGCCGCCGATGAGTCCGTGCGCGCCGTCGTGCTGACCGGCGCCGGCCGCGGCTTCTCCTCGGGCGCGGACCTGTCCGCGCGCCAGAATGCCGGCGGCGAGATGGCCGACTCCGGCGCGCTGCTGCGCGAACGCTATCACCCGATCATCCTCAAGCTGCGCGAGATGCCCAAGCCCGTGATCAGCGCCGTGAACGGCGTTGCCGCCGGCGCCGGCATGAGCATCGCGCTGGCCGCTGACGTGGTGCTGGCGGCGAAGTCGGCTTCGTTCCTGCAGGCATTCTCGAAGATCGGCCTGGTGCCCGATGCCGGCAGCACGTACTTCGTGCCGCGCTACGCGGGCGAGATGCGCGCGCGTGCGCTGGCCATCCTGGCCGAGAAGATCGATGCGGAAGAAGCCCAGCGCATTGGCCTGGTATGGAAGGTCCACGCCGACGACGCGCTGCAGGCCGAGGCCGCCAGGATGGCCAACCACCTGGCCAACATGCCGACCTTCGCCTATGGGCTGATCAAGCAGGCGCTCAACGCCAGCTCCGGCAACGACCTGGCGGCGCAGCTCGAGCTGGAGGCGACGCAGCAGTCGCTGGCCTGCCGCAGCGAGGACTTCCGCGAAGGCGTGGCCGCCTTCGTGGCCAAGCGGCCGCCGCAGTTCAAGGGCCGCTGAGCGCTCCATCGCCGTTTGCATTACCCCCGGGATGGCATCCCGGGGCATCACGAGAACAACACAAGGAGACGCATCATGCTGGGCCTCATGCAAGACCGTCCGTTGTTGATTTCATCGCTGATCGAGTACGCGACGGCGTACCACCCGCAACAGGAGATCATCTCGCGCACCGTGGAAGGCGGCACGGTGCGCAGCAACTATGAGCAGGTGCATCGCCGCTCGAAGCGGCTCGCCAACGCGCTCGCCAAGCTCGACCTGAGCGAAGGCGACCGCGTCGGCACGCTGGCGTGGAATACGCACCGGCACCTCGAGATGTATTTCGGCGTGTCGGGCTCGGGCGCCGTGCTGCATACGGTCAACCCGAGGCTTTTCCCCGAGCAGATCGAATACATTGTCAACCACGCCGAAGACAGCGTGCTGTGCTTCGACAGCTGCTTCGCGCCGCTGGTCGCGAAGCTCGCGCCGCAGCTCAAGACGGTCAGGCACTACGTCGCCATGACCGATCCCGAGCACATGGCGGCGCTGGCTGCGATGGGCATTCCGAACCTGCTCTGCTATGAAGACCTGCTCGCCGGCAGCAGTGAGGATTTCGACTGGCCCCAGTTCGACGAGCGCACCGCGTCGTCGCTGTGCTACACGTCCGGCACCACGGGCCACCCCAAGGGCGTGCTTTACTCGCACCGGTCCACGGTGTTGCACAGCCTCAAGGCCAGCGGCGCCGACACCTTCGGCGTGAGTCCGGCCAGCAGCATCCTGATGATCGTGCCGCTGTTCCATGCCAACGCGTGGGGCCTGCCTTACGCGTGCGCGATGAACGGCGCGAAGATGGTACTGCCGGCCCAGCACCTCGACGGCGAAAGCGTGTACCGGCTGCTGCGCGACGAGCGCGTGAACTACTCCACCGCAGTGCCCACGGTGTGGCTGATGCTGTTCCAGTACCTGGACGCGCACCCTGAAATCAACCCGCGCGACGAGCTGGTGCTGCGCGTGGCCGGCGTGGGTGGCTCCGCCGCACCGGCGGCCATGATCGAGCGCTTCGAAAAGCAGTTCGGCGCGACGCTGATGCAGGGCTGGGGCATGACCGAGACCAGCCCGATCGGCGTGATCAACACGCTGCTGCCGCAGCATGCCGGCCTCGGCGAGGCCGAGCAGCTCAGGATCAAGCTCAAGCAGGGCCGCGCGCTGTGGGGTGTCGAGTTGCGCATCGAGGACGACGAAGGCCAGGCGCTGCCGCACGATGGCAAGGCGTTCGGCCGGCTCAAGGTGCGCGGACCGTGGATTGCCTCGGGATACTTCAAGGCCGAGCATGACGCGCTCGACAACGACGGCTGGTTCGATACTGGCGACGTGGCCAATATCGACCCTGAAGGCTACGTGCAGCTGGTGGACCGCGCCAAGGACGTGATCAAGTCCGGCGGCGAGTGGATCTCTTCGATCGACCTGGAGAACGCCACCATGAGCCACCCGGCCGTGGCCGAGGCGGCCGTCATCGGCGTGCCCCATCCCAAGTGGCAGGAGCGGCCGCTGCTGATCGTGGTGAAGCGGCCCGATCAGGATGTCACGCCGGCCGAGCTGCTCGCCTTCCTGGCGGGCAAGGTAGTGCGCTGGTGGGTGCCTGACGACGTGGTGTTCGTCGATGCGCTGCCACATACGGCCACCGGCAAGCTGCTCAAGCTGAAGCTGCGCGAGACCTACCGGAACTATGTGCTGCCGACCGCGCAAGACGAGCGCACGGCGTAAGACCGGCTGCCCGCGCCGCCGCGGTGCGGGCAGCCATTCCCAACACTGAACGAACACAGAAGGAGCCGCGCATGAGCGCCAGCAGCACCGACCGCATCATTGTGACCATCGAGGACGGCGTCGCCGACGTCCGCCTCAACCGCGCCGACAAGATGAACGCGCTCGACCCAGCGATGTTCGACGCGCTGATCGCCACTGGCGAACGGCTGCGCGAGACCCCGGACCTGCGCGCGGTGGTGCTGTCGGGCGAAGGCCGTGCGTTCTGCGCGGGGCTGGACATGGAAAGCATGGCCGGCATGCTCGGCAACGGCGGGGGCGGCGATCCGGGCATCCGCCCGGGCCGACTTGCCGCGCGCGCGCACGGCATCTCCAATCGTCCGCAGTACGCATGCATGGTGTGGCGCGAGCTGCCGGTGCCCGTGTTCGCGGCCGTGCATGGCGTGGCCTTCGGCGGCGGCCTGCAGGTGGCGCTGGGCGCTGACGTGCGCTTCGTCACGGCCGACACCAGGCTCTCGGTCATGGAGATCAAGTGGGGCCTGGTGCCAGATATGGCGGGCATGGTGCTGACACGCGGGCTGGTGCGCCCGGACGCGCTGCGCGAGCTGGTCTACACGGGCCGCATCGTCACCGGCGCCGAAGCGTGCGAACTGGGCCTGGCCACGCGCGTCGTGGACGATCCGCGCGCTGCGGCGCTGGAGGCGGCGCGGCAGGTCGCGCAGAAGAACCCGCACGCCATCCGCGCCGCCAAGCGGCTGATGGAAGTGGTCGAGGGTGGCGACAACGCCGCTATCCTGATGGCCGAGTCAGTCGAGCAGGACAAGCTGGTCGGTTCGCCCAACCAGCGCGAAGCGGTGCGGGCAAATCTGGAAAAGCGTGCGCCGAAGTTTGAGGCGGCACGGGACTGAGCGATACGCCCGGCGTTACCGCTGCCTGGCTCCCCTCTGCCGCATGCGGGAGAGGGGAGGCACCGCGCGATCGTCATAACCGGTGAGCGGTGAGCTAGGACTGTCTCCGGCGCCTCCACCACAACACATAGATCGCCACGTTAAGTCCCAGCACGAGCGCGCCGAGCCAGAGCTGAATCTCCGGCGTCAACCCGACCGGGTAAATCACCGGCAACAAGTAGCGCTCGACAAACCCGCCGCCATACCCCGCCTCGCCCGCCGCACGGCGCAACGCATTCTCCAGCGGCGTCAGCGGACAGATCCGCCCCGACCACTCCACGAACACGCCCCACGCTGCCGCCGGCAAGTGCACCCACGCGACGCGAGGCCAGCGGAACAGCAGCAGAGCGCCCCCGACCACGAAGGCGATGAAGAGGAAGTGGACCACGACCACCAGGTCAGCCAGCCACCCCGCCATCGGCGCCCTCCTCTCGTTCGTCAGGTTCGGCCGGACCAGTAGCCGGGTTGTGCGAACTGCGCCTTCAGGTGCTCGATGAAGAAGCGGATCTTGGCCGGCACCGGACGCTGCTGCGGGTACACGGCAAGGATGTCGTAGTCCGGCAGTGCGTATTCATCCAGCACGGTGACCAGCTCGCCGCTCTCGAGCTGCGGCAGGATCTCCCACGTGGAACGCCAGCCCAGGCCCAGGTGCTCCCCGGTCCAGCGGTGCAGCAGCTCGCCGTCGTTGCAGTCGAGGTTGCCGTTGACGCGCACCGTCACGGTCTTGCCGTTCTGCTGGAAGTACCAGCCGCGCTGCTGGCCGCCCTGCAAATTGAAGGCCAGGCAGTTGTGGTGCTGCAAATCGTCCAGCGTAAGCGGCACGCCGTGCTTTGCGAAGTACGCGGGCGTGCCGCACACCACGCGCTTGTTCGCGGCCAGCTTGATGGCGACGAAGTTCGGGTCGATGGCGCCACCTATGCGGATGCCGACGTCATACCCTTCGCGCACCAGATCCACGACGCGGTCCGTCAGGTTGAAGGAAATCTGCACTTCCGGGTTCGCCGCCAGGAAGGCCGGCGCATGCGGCGCCACGTGCTTGCGCCCGAACGCGGCCGGGGCCGACACGATCAGGTGGCCGGTGGCCTTGTGCTTGCCTTCGGCGATCAGCATCTCGGCGCGGTCCAGGTCGGCCAGCGCCTTCTTGCACTGCTCCATGAACACGGCGCCCTGCTCGGTCACGACGATGCGCCGCGTCGAGCGGTGCAGCAGCTTGACGCCGATGCGCGCCTCCAGCGCGTTGATGCGGCGCCCGATCATCACCGGCGTGACGTCCTGGGTGAGCGCAGCGGCGGCCATGCTGCCATGCTCGACCACGGCGATAAAGGCTTCTATCTGTTTGAGTTTGTCCATAGGGTATTGCGTCTCCTGCCCGCCATTGTGCGGCATCGGCGCCGGACTGGCACCTTGCCGGCACTTATGTAGCGGATCGGGGCTTGCGCATGGTGGCCAGCGGCTCACGCATCTGGCGGGCACAATGGCGCACCTCGCGCACGAATTCGGCGCAGACGTGGGTCATGAGGTCCACCGAGCGGTAGACCAGGAATACGCGGAAATCTGGCAGCTCGTCCTGGATAGGCAGCGGAGTGAGCGCGTCGCGTACCAGTTGCAGCGGGCCGCCAGTGCCGAAGAAGACAAAATCCGACCACATGCTGACGAGATCGGTCTTGGTCGCCAGCTGCAGGCCGAGCAGGTTCGAGGCGCTTTGCACCACGCGTCGCGGCATCTCCAGCCGGTGCAGGCGCATCAGGCTGGCGAGCGGGCTGCCAGCGTCATCGACCGGGTCGAGCACGAGCCAGTCGGCATCGAGCAGCGGCCGCAGGCGCCGCGCACGCCGCAGCGGGTGGCCGGTGCGCACGGCCAGCTTCATGCCGACCGAGAACAGCGGCTCCCACTGGAACGAGGCGGAGCCGGGGCCGCTGTTGGTCGAGATCAGCCCCAGGTCCAGCCGCCCTTCGCGCAACCCTTCCTGGATCTGCTGCGGACGCAGTTCGAAGCCGCGCAGCGCGACGTTCGGGAAGCGCTGGCGAAACGCCGCCATGGCGTCCGGCAGCGGCCCGCTGGAAGCCACCGCCGTGAAGCCGATATTGAGTTCGGCCTCGGCGTGGCCGCGGATCGACTCGATGTCTTCCAGCGCATGCCGCAGCTCCTGCTCCACCACGCTGGCCCGCTTGACCAGCGCCACGCCATAGGCCGTCAGGCTCACGCCGCGCACCGAGCGCGACATCAGCGTGACGCCCAGTTCGCGCTCCAGCTCCGCGATCGCCTTGGACAGCGCCGGCTGCGAGATATGCAGCGCACGCGCCGCCTCATGAATGCTGCCGTGCTCGGCCACGGCCAGCAGGGTGCGCAGTTGTTGCAGCTTCATCGGTCCCCTTGATTTGTGCGGCGTGCCCGCGTGCCGTGCAGCGCGCCCCGTTTGCAGGCGCACCGCATCCATGCGCGGCGCACGCCGCATTCCCGCCATCCCGCGCCAGCGCTGGGTTTCGCCCCGGCTCAGTACTTGTCCCGATATCCGCCGGCAAGCGGTTATGACGGTGATTCGATTTGGTTATCAAGATGAAAATATATGATTTTTTGTCCCGCCGCGTTTGCCTGAATACTTCATCGCAGCCTTTGCACCCCATGGCCAGCGCGGATCCCGATGACCCGGCACGGACAAGACCGGCCCCCGCGTGCGCCCCCACCCACCAGTTCGTGGAGACCGCATGAACGACGCCACCCTCGCCGCCGGCACCGGCACGCTTGCCACGCCGACGCGCCCGCAAAGCCAGTTCCGCCTGATTGCCGCCTGTTCCCTTGGCAATGCGCTGGAGATGTTCGACTTCACCGTCTACAGCTTCTTCTCGCTGCTGATCGGCAAGCTGTTTTTCCCGTCCGACAATCCCTACGGTTCGCTGCTGCTGGCCGTGGCCACCTTCGGCATCGGCTTCGTGATGCGTCCGCTTGGCGGCGTGGTGATCGGCAGCTACGCCGACCGCCGCGGCCGCAAGGCGGCCATGACGCTGACCATCGGCCTGATGGTGGCCGGCACGCTGTGCATCGCGCTGGCGCCGCCGTATGCGTCGGCGGGCGTGTTCGGTTCGCTGACGATCCTGGCCGGCCGCCTGCTGCAGGGCTTCTCGCTCGGCGGCGAGATCGGCGCGTCGACCGCCATGCTGATGGAATCGGGCGGCGTGCGCGGCCGCGGCTGGCGCGTGAGCTGGCAGCTCGGCAGCCAGGGCATCTCGGCGCTGCTGGGCGCGCTGACCGGCGCGGCCCTTTACACGCTGCTGCCGACCGAGTCGCTGGAAAGCTGGGGCTGGCGCCTGCCGTTCCTGGTGGGCCTGCTGATCGCGCCGGTGGGCCTCTACATCCGCGCCAACCTCGATGAAACGCACCAGGCCGACGCCCATGCACCGAGCCCGCTCGGCGAACTGTTCCGCCACCACTGGGCCACCGTGGTGAAGGGCATCCTCGCCACCACGGCTGGCACCGCGACGATGTACCTGGTGGTGTTCTTCATGCCGACGTACATGATCCGCGTGCTCAAGATGCCGCCCTCGCTGTCGTTCCTGTCGGGCTGCGTCACGGGGCTCACGCTGACGGTGGTATCGCTGGTCGCCGGGCGCCTGGCCGACCGCCTGACGAACCGCAAGCCGCTGGTGGTGGCGTCGCTGGTGTTCAGCATGGTGGCCGTGTATCCCGCCTTCTGGCTGATCAATGCCCACCCGAGCGTGCCGCTGGTGCTGTGCCTGTCGGCGCTGCTGACCGCCGGCATCAACCTGGGCACCACGCCGATGTTCCTGATGATGCTCGAGATGCTGCCCGCCAGCGTGCGCGCCAGCGGCCTGTCGGTGATCTACAGCGTTGGCGTGACCGTATTTGGCGGCTCGTCGCAGTTCATCGTCACGTGGCTGCTCTCGCGGACCGGCAATCCGCTCTCGCCGGCCTGGTACATGCTGGTCTGCGGCGCCATCACGCTGATCGCCGTGCTGAGCATCCGCGAACGCCGCGTGCACTGATTCCCCCATTCTTCAGGAGACCCGATCCATGACCCGCGCACCCACGCTCAAGCCCTTCCAGTACCTGCCGCACCTGCTGCCGAACATCAATATCGATGCCGAAACCTTCATCGGCATTCGCCGCCAGATCCATGCGCAACCCGAGCTCGGCTTCGAAGTCGGCGCGACCAGCAAGCTGGTGGCCACGCTGCTCGCCGCGTGGGGCTACGAGGTCCACACCGGCATCGGCAAGAGCGGCGTGGTCGGGCAACTCAGGCGCGGCACCGGCAAGCGCCGGCTCGGCATCCGCGCCGACATGGATGCGCTGCCGGTCGTCGAGGCCACCGGCCTGCCCTACGCCAGCCAGCTGCACGGCAAGATGCACGCGTGCGGCCATGACGGCCATACCGCGATCCTGCTGGCAGCAGCCAAGGCGCTGGCCGACCACCCGGACTTCGACGGCACGCTGAACCTCATCTTCCAGCCTGACGAGGAAAACCTCTGCGGCGCGCGCGCGATGATCGAGGACGGGCTGTTCGAGCGCTTCCCGTGCGACGCGGTGTTCGCACTGCACAATATGCCGGGCGTGCCGGCCGGCACCTTCCGCGTGCTGCCGGGGCCGGTCAGTTTGTCGTCCGATGTGGCCGACGTCACCATCAAGGGCGTGGGCGGCCACGGTGCCATGCCGCACCGCGCGCGCGATCCGATCGCCGCGTCGGCGGCCATCGTCACCGCGCTGCAGACGGTGGTGGCGCGCAACGTCGCGCCTGACGACACCGCGGTGGTGTCGGTCGGGTTCATCCGCGGCGGTGCCACGCACAATGTCATTCCCGAGTCCGTGACGATCGGCCTTAACGTGCGCGCGGCGCGTCCGGAGACGCGCGCGCTGGTAGAGCAGCGCATCCGCGAGATCGTGTCGCTCACGGCGCAGGCGCATGGTGTGGAAGCGCAGATCGACTACCGGCAGCTCACGCCGCCGATGGTCAACACCGAAGCGGAAACGCAGCTTGCGCAACATGTCTGCGCAGAACTCGTTGGGGCGGAAAACGTGGTCACGCAAGCGCCCAAGGGCCTGAACGGCAGCGAGGATTTTGCGTGGATGCTCAATGCGGTGCCGGGCTGCTACCTGATCCTCGGCAATGGCGAAGGGGAGTCTGGGGGATGCATGGTGCATAACCCCGGCTACGACTTCAACGACGCAGTGCTGCCGCTGGGCGCGGCCGCGTGGGTGCGGCTGGCGCAGACCTACCTGGCGGCGAACTGAAACCGCCCGGTCTTACTGCGCGGGTGCCTGCTCGGTGGATGGAGCCGGGCCCGCGCGCCGCGCCCCAAGCCGCGCGTTGATCTCCGCCGCCTCCCCCAGCACATGCGACAGCCGTCGCAGCGGCCGGCTGCATTGCACATGCACGTAGAGATAGAGCGCCGCCCCCACCACTACCATCACGGCGTAAAGCCATAGCAGGGACCCCTTCATCTCGGCCTGATGCGGCAGCGGGTGCAGCCCGCTCACGAGCACCAGCGCCGCGGGCGCCAGTGCAAGCAGCAGGCCGACGGCGCGCGCCATCGCTTCCCATAAGCGAATCTGCAAGGCCACCCGCCGTTGCCGCGCCTGCAGCTGCAGCGGGTGAATCCGCCCTAGCCGGCGCAGCAGCGCGTTCTCGATGGCGCTGTCCAGATCCATCTGGCTGGCCTGCCACCGCAGCGGGTTGCGCACGATCGCCAGCACACCCGGCAGGCGCATCAGCCCCGCGCCCGCATAGCACGCGGCGCAAAGCACCAGCAGGGCCTCGGTCAGCCGGACCGACCATGGCGCCAGCGGATGCTTCAGCACCAGCCGCCAGACAGCGAGCGCGGCGGCCGCAAGCAGCGTTGCCACCAGCGTGACGACGAAGCCCACCCACAGACCACGGCCAAGCCGCTGCGCCCAAGGCGTCACCCCCGCCGCACTGACCGACGCCGGCACGGGCGCGGGCGCCGGCGCGGCGGCCAGGGCTTCGAGCAGTTCGTAGGTGGACGGTAGCCGGGAGTACATGGCGTTCAGGAAGGCGGAGGTTTGGAATCGGCGCGGCGCAGCTAACCCCGCCATTGTCGCCGCAGCCGCGTGCAGGGGGTAGCGTCCCCGCGTATCCAGATCATCACACGCGATCTCGAATTCCGGTGCGCGCGGCATGGGCGCCGACCGTCCATCGGGCGTTCCAAGGCCACATTGCAAACTCCAGGTATCGAATCAACTGATCTCGCTTCCCTTTATCCCACACCGGTTGCGGGAATAGGATCAACTCCAACGGAAAACCCACCCCAACTGGAGACAAGATCATGGCAAAGATGAGAGCAATCGACGCGGCCATCGCCGTACTGGAGAAGGAAGGCGTGACCACGGCGTTCGGCGTGCCGGGCGCGGCGATCAACCCGTTCTACTCGGCGATGCGCAAGTCGGGCAACATCAACCACGTGCTGGCCCGCCACGTCGAGGGCGCCTCGCACATGGCCGAGGGCTACACCCGTGCCGAGCCGGGCAATATCGGTATCTGCGTCGGCACCTCGGGCCCCGCCGGCACCGACATGATCACCGGCCTGTACTCGGCCTGGGCCGATTCGATCCCCATCCTCTGCATCACCGGCCAGGCCCCGCGCGCCCGCCTGTACAAGGAAGACTTCCAGGCCGTCGACATCGAGTCGATCGCCAAGCCCGTGACCAAGTGGGCCGTGACCGTGCGCGAGCCGGCGCTGGTGCCGCAGGTGTTCCAGCAAGCGTTCCACATCATGCGCTCGGGCCGTCCGGGCCCGGTGCTGATCGACCTGCCGTTCGACGTGCAGGTCGCCGAGATCGAATTCGATCCCGACACCTACCAGTCGCTGCAGCCGTACAAGCCGGCCGCCTCGCGCGCCCAGATCGAGAAGGCCATCGCCATGCTCAACGCGGCCGAGCGCCCGCTGATCGTGTGCGGCGGCGGCGTGATCAACGCTGACGCGTCCGACCTGCTGGTCGAGTTCGCCGAGCTGGTCAACGTGCCGGTAGTGCCGACGCTGATGGGCTGGGGCGTGCTGGCCGACGACCACCCGCTGCAAGCCGGCATGGTCGGCCTGCAGACCTCGCACCGCTACGGCAACGCCACGCTGCTGGCTTCGGACTTCGTGATGGGCATCGGCAACCGCTGGGCCAACCGCCACACCGGCAGCGTCGACGTCTACACCAAGGGCCGCAAGTTCGTGCACGTCGATATCGAGCCGACGCAAATCGGCCGCGTGTTCGGTCCGGACCTTGGCATCGTTTCCGACGCCAAGGCCGCGCTGGAACTGTTCGTCGAAGTCGCACGCGAAATGAAGATGGCCGGCCGCCTGCCGTGCCGCAAGTCGTGGGTCGCCGACGTGCAGAAGCGCCGCCGCACCATGCAGCGCAAGAGCGACTTCGACAACGTGCCGGTCAAGCCGCAGCGCGTGTACCGCGAGATGAACCAGTACTTCCCGCGCGACGTGCGCTACGTCAGCACCATCGGCCTGTCGCAGATCGCCGCGGCGCAGTTCCTGTCGGTCAACGAGCCGCGCCACTGGATCAACTGCGGCCAGGCCGGCCCGCTGGGCTGGACCATCCCGGCCGCGATCGGCGTGAAGACCGCGTCGCCGAACTCGGACGTGGTGGCGATCTCGGGCGACTACGACTTCCAGTTCATGATCGAGGAACTGGCCGTGGCCGCGCAGTTCAAGGTGCCGTACATCCACGTGGTGGTGAACAACTCCTACCTCGGCCTGATCCGCCAGGCGCAGCGCGGTTTCGAGATGGACTACTGCGTGCAGCTCGCGTTCGACAACGTCAACTCGCCCGAGCTCAACGGCTACGGCGTGGACCACGTCAAGGTCGTCGAAGGCCTGGGCTGCAAGGCGATCCGCGTGTTCAAGCCGGAAGACATCGCCCCGGCCTTCGCCGAGGCGCGCGACCTGATGGCCGAGTTCTCCGTGCCGGTGGTCGTGGAAGTGATCCTGGAGCGCGTGACCAATATCGCGATGGGTACCGAGATCGACAACATCAACGAGTTCGAACCGATCGAGGATCTCGAGGACATCGAGGAAGCGATCCTGAAGGAAGAAGTGGAAACGGCGTAAGCAAGCCTCCACACGCGGCGCGGGCAACAGGCCCGCGCCGTTGTCAGCGCCCCCTGTTTTGCAGCACCAAGGAAAGCAGTAGCGGCTCCGCACCGGCGGAGCGACAACCACAATTAAACCGGAGAGATTCATGACCAAACTTGCGGCAAACCTCACCATGCTGTTCAACGAAGTCGGTTTTCTCGACCGCTTCGAAGCCGCTGCGCGCGCGGGCTTCCGCGGCGTGGAATTCCTGTTTCCGTATGCGTTCCATGCGGACCAGATCGCTGACCGCCTGAACCGCTTCCAGCTCGACCTGGTGCTGCACAACCTGCCCGCCGGCAAGTGGGATGCGGGCGAGCGCGGCATTGCCTGCCACCCGGACCGCGTCGGCGAATTCCAGGACGGCGTGGGCGAGGCCATCAAGTACGCCAAGGTGCTGGGCGTGCGCCAGCTCAACTGCCTGGTCGGCATCCAGCCGCAGAACGTGAAGCGCGAGCAGGCGCAGGAGACGCTGGTCGAAAACCTGCGCTTCGCCGCCAACGCGCTGGCCGCCGAGCATATCGACCTGCTGATCGAGCCGATCAACACCTTCGATATCCCGGGCTTCTTCCTGTCGCGCACGCAGCAGGCCGTGGACCTGATCAACCAGGTCAACGCGCCCAACCTCTACGTGCAGTACGACATCTATCACATGCAGCGCATGGAGGGCGAGATCGCCAACACCATCAAGGCCAACCTGCCGAAGATCAGGCATGTGCAGCTGGCCGACAACCCGGGCCGCAACGAGCCGGGCACCGGCGAGCTGAACTACCAGTTCCTGTTCAAGTACCTGGACGAGATCGGCTACACCGGCTGGATCGGCTGCGAGTACAAGCCGAAGACCACCACCGAAGCCGGCCTGGGCTGGCGCGCCGCCCACGGCGTGCAGTAACAGCGTGCAGTAACGGGTTACCGCACACGCAATCCATCACAGACTTAACATCCAATCGGAGACATCAACATGGCAAACCAACGCAATATCGGCTTCATCGGACTGGGCATCATGGGCGCACCGATGGCGGGCCACCTGCGCGCAGCGGGCCACACGCTGTTCGTGCATGACGTCAACCCGGCCCCGCAGGTCCTGGTCGATGCCGGCGTGACGGTCTGCACCAGCGCCGAGGAAGTCGCCAAGCGCGCCGACATCATCATCATCATGGTGCCGGACACCCCGCACGTCGAAGCGGTGCTGTTCAGCGAGAAGGGCGTTGCCGCCGCGCTCAAGGCCGCCGGCAAGGAAGCCAGCTACAGCAAGATCGTGGTCGACATGAGCTCGATCTCGCCGATCGCGACCAAGGATTTCGCAGCGCGCATCAACAAGCTGGGCGCCTCGTACCTGGACGCGCCGGTGTCCGGTGGTGAGGTGGGTGCCAAGGCCGCGTCGCTGACGATCATGGTTGGTGGTCCGGAAGAAGCGTTCGACCAGGTCAAGCCGCTGTTCGAGCTGATGGGCAAGAACATCACGCTGGTGGGCGGCAACGGCGATGGCCAGACCACCAAGGTGGCCAACCAGATCATCGTCGCGCTGAACATCCAGGCCGTGTCCGAGGCGCTGCTGTTCGCGTCGAAGGCCGGCGCCGATCCGGCACGCGTGCGCCAGGCGCTGATGGGCGGCTTCGCCTCGTCGCGCATCCTGGAAGTGCACGGCGAACGCATGGTCAAGCGCACCTTCGACCCGGGCTTCCGCATCGAACTGCACCAGAAGGACCTGAACCTCGCGCTGCAGGGCGCCAAGGCGCTGGGTGTGGCACTGCCGAACACCGCGACCGCGCAGGAGCTGTTCAACACCTGCGCCGCGAACGGCTTCGGCAAGGCCGACCACTCGGCCCTGTGCCGTGCGATCGAGATCATGTCGAACCACGACATCGCCAAGGCCAAGTAAGCGCATTGTTGTACATGCAATACCTGCAGTATCTGCAGTACCTGTAGTTGCAGCAAACGCCGTCCCCTTCGCCGGGGACGGCCTCAGTTTCAGTTCCCAGGATTCCCCATGCTCGACACCGAAACCAGCGCCGCCCTGCTGACCCCGCAGCGCCCCAGCCTCCAGCCGCGTGCCCTGCTGCGCGACCTGTTCGATACCGCCGTGGCGTCGGTCAGCGCCAGCCACTGCCTGCCCCCGCACCTGCCGCAGCCGCCCAAGGGCCGCACGGTAGTGATCGGCGCCGGCAAGGCCGCCGCCGCGATGGCGCAGGCGGTCGAGGCCCACTGGCAGGGCGAGCTGAGCGGACTGGTGGTGACGCGCTATGGCCACGGTGCCGACTGCCAGCGCATCGAAGTCGTCGAGGCCGCGCATCCGGTGCCCGATGAAGCCGGCGCCCGTGCCGCGCAGCGCATGGTCGAACTCGTGCAGGGCCTGAGCGCCGACGACCTGGTGCTGTGCCTGATCTCCGGCGGCGGCTCCGCGCTGCTGGCCGCGCCCGCGCCCGGCATCTCGCTGGCCGACAAGCAGGCCGTCAACAAGGCGCTGCTGCGCAGCGGCGCGAGCATTGGCGAGATGAACTGCGTGCGCAAGCACCTGTCCGCGCTCAAGGGTGGCCGCCTGGCGCTGCACTGCGCGCCGGCCCGCGTCGAGACCTTGCTGATTTCCGATATTCCCGGCGATGACCCGACGCTGATCGCAAGCGGCCCGACGCTGCCCGATGCGACCACCTGTGCCGACGCGCTCGCCGTTATCGCCAAGTACGGCATCGAGGTGCCGGCCAATGTGCGCGCGCATCTCGAAAGCGGCGCTGGCGAGACGCCCAAGCCCGGCGATGCGCGTTTTTCCGGCCACCGCAGCGTGACGCTGGCCACCGCGCAGCAATCGCTCGAAGCCGCTGCGGCGCGTGCGCGCGAACTCGGCTACGAAGCGCACATCCTGTCCGATTGCATCGAAGGCGAGGCCCGCGACGTGGCCGTCGTGCATGCCGCGATCGCACGCCAGATCGCGCAGCACGGCCAGCCGTTTAGCAAGCCGTGCGTGCTGCTGTCGGGCGGCGAGACCACCGTCACAGTGCGCGGCAAGGGCCGAGGCGGCCGCAATGCCGAGTTCCTGCTGTCGCTGGCGGTGGCGCTCGACGGCCTGCCCGGCGTGCATGCGATTGCGTGCGACACCGACGGCATCGATGGTTCCGAAGACAACGCTGGCGCCCTGCTCGCGCCCGACACGCTGACCCGTGCCGCGGCTCGCGGCCTGTCCGCGCGCGCGCATCTGGAAAACAACGACGGCTATGGCTTCTTTGCGGGCGTGGACGACCTGATCGTCACCGAACCGACCCGCACCAACGTGAACGACTTCCGCGCGATCCTCATCGTCTGAGCATCGCGGCCGAAGCGAACTGCACGAACTGAATTGCCGAATTGCATTACCGGCGCACCGCATCCGGCGCGCCGTTCCGAGAATGGAAGAGGAGACATCATGAGACGCCAGCGCAAAGCCAAGATCGTTGCCACGCTCGGTCCCGCGAGCACCGATATCGCGGTGATCCGACAGCTGTTCGAAGCCGGGGCCGACGTGTTCCGCCTGAACTTCAGCCACGGCACGCACGAAGACCACCGCGCGCGCTACGACGCCGTGCGCCAGGTCGAGGCCGAGACCGGCCGCCCGATCGCGGTGCTGGCCGACCTGCAGGGCCCCAAGCTGCGCATCGGCGTGTTCGCCGCAGGCAAGGTCGCGGTGCGCGCCGGCGACACCTTCGTGCTCGACAGCGACCCGACGCCCGGCGACGGCACCCGCGTGCACCTGCCGCACCCGGAACTGTTCCGCGCGGCGCAGCCCGGACAGTCGCTGCTGATCGACGATGGCAAGGTGCGCCTGGCGATCGAAGCCGTGGCGAGCGGCAGCATCACTACGCGCGTGGTGAATAACGGCACGCTGTCCGACCGCAAGGGCGTGAACGTGCCCGACGCGGTGATCCCCATTCCCGCGCTGACCGAAAAGGACCGCAAGGACCTGGACTTCGCGCTGTCGCTTGGCGCTGACTGGATCGGCCTGTCGTTCGTGCAGCGCCCGTCCGATATCGTCGAAGCGCGCGAGATCGTCGGCACGCGTGCCGGCATCCTGTCGAAGATCGAGAAGCCGGCCGCGCTGCAGCAGCTCGAAGAGATTGTGCGCGTGTCGGACTCGGTGATGGTCGCGCGCGGCGACCTCGGCGTGGAACTGCCGCCCGAGCGCGTGCCCGGTGTGCAGAAGCGCATCCTGCGCGTGTGCCGCCAGCTTGGCAAGCCGGTGGTGATCGCTACGCAGATGCTGGAGTCGATGATCGACTCACCGGTGCCGACGCGTGCCGAAGCGTCCGATGTGGCGAGCGCGATCTACGAAGGCGCCGACGCGGTGATGCTGTCGGCCGAGTCGGCCAATGGCCGCTACCCGGTGCCTGCAGTGTCGATGATGAATCGCATCGTCACCGAGGTGGAACGCGATCCGCTCTATCGCAACCTGCTCGATGCTCAGCACGAGACGCCGCTGAACACACGCCAGGACGCGATCTGCGCGGCACTGCGCGAAGTCACGCAGATCATCGGCGCGGCGGCGACCGTGACTTATACGTCGTCCGGCGCCACGGCACTGCGCGCGGCGCGCGAGCGGCCGTGCGCGCCGATCGTCAGCATCACGCCGAACCTCGAGATCGCACGCCGGCTGGCGATTGCCTGGGGCGTCCACTCGACCGTCAGTCCCGATGTGCAGAGCGTCGACGAGATGGTCGAAGCGGCCACGCGGGCCGCGCTGGTCGAGGGCTATGCCGCGCCGGGCGACCAGATCACGATTGCCGCCGGCATGCCGTTTGGCCAGGGCGGGACCACCAACCTGCTGCGCGTGGCGGAAGTTGGCGGTAATGCGGCGGTCGGTGCGCAATCCGCCCGGGAGGCCGCTACGGTCTGATCCGCTTTTTGTTGTCGGGGCACTGGCCGTGCCCCTATGGTGCAAATTGCCGCCCGCCACCCGCCAGTGCCTTTTCTCCAAGGCTGGGCGGGTGGCGTTTTTTTGTCTGGAGGGGTTGTTCCCGAAGGGCGCCGTGCCGCCAAACGCCCTTCATCCTCGTTGCTATACTTGATTCCCCAACCGATACCCCCTTGCCCGCGGAGCCCCCATGCGTCTCGATGACGAAGCCGAAAGCCAGAACGTTGAAGACCGCCGCGGCGGCTTTGGCGGTGGCGGGTTCGGTGGTCCGAAGACCATCGGCATCGGCACGGTCATCATCGCCCTTGCCGCGTCGTATTTCTTTGGCATCGATCCGACGCTCATCATGCAGGGTGCGTCGGTGCTGCAGGGCCAGCAGGCGCCCCACCAGCAACAGGTCAACCGGCCTCCGGCCAACGACCAGATGACGGTGTTCACGCGCAAGGTGCTGGGCAATACCGAGCGGACGTGGGAGCACATCTTCGAAACCGAACTCAATCGCCGCTACGAGCCGCCGAAGCTCGTGCTGTTCTCGGGCGCGACGCCAACTGCATGCGGCACGGGACAATCGGCCATGGGTCCGTTCTATTGCCCGGGCGATCACAAGGTCTATATCGACCTGGCCTTCTATGACGAGCTGCGCCAGCGCTTTGGCGCGGGCGGCGATTTTGCGCAGGCGTATGTGATTGCCCACGAGATCGGTCACCACGTGCAGAACCTGCTCGGGGTCTCCGACAAGGTCGATGCGGCACGCCGCCGCATGGGCGAGGCGCAGGCCAACCAGTTGTCGGTGCGCATGGAGCTGCAGGCGGACTGCCTGGCCGGCGTCTGGGCCACCAACGCACAGCGCGCCAACCAGCAGTTGCTGGAGCCGGGCGATATCGAGGAAGGCCTGAAGGCCGCCGCCGCCATCGGCGACGACCGGCTGCAGCGCCAGTCACAGGGCTATGTCGTGCCCGAGGCCTTTACACATGGCACCAGCGAACAGCGTGTGCGCTGGCTGCGCCAGGGCCTGACCACGGGCGATATCCGCAAGTGCGATACCTTCGCCGCGCGCCAGCCTTGATCCGTCGTTTGACCCGTTTTCTTCGGCGCGATCGTCCTGAGCGAGCCGCACCGGACTCAGGTGCTAAACCGTGAGCTTCGTGGTGATCTTCGGGGAAAAATCGCCTGCCCGGCGCAGAGAGAAGGAGGAGGAGGTCTGCCGGGCAGGCGGGAGAGAAAACTTGCGGCCACCCAGGGTGGCCGCATCAGGTCCGAAAAGAACCCTGTGAAAGCGCGTCAGACGCGATACCCGTAGAGCGTGCCGTCGCCCGTGCGCGAGTTGTCGGTCGAGCTCGCGGAGAGCTCGCCACTAAATACGGCCGCACCATCCGTATAAGGGTTGAAGCGTTCCATGCGCGCGCCGTCCGTATAAGGGTCGTAAACCTTGCGCGCGCCGTCGGTGTAGACGTCGTACTTGCCTTGCTTGGTGCCGTCCACATACGGGTCGAACTTGCCGGCACGCAGTGCGTCGGCATAAACATCGAACTTGCCTGCCTTGCTGGTCGCAGCAGGGGCAGCGATCGACGCGGCCGATGCGGCCAGGGCCGCTACCACGAACGCGCCGCCAAGAATGCGTTTGGCGATCATTTCGGACTCCTTCAACTGATTTCGTCTTTCTTTATGTGACCGGCTAACTCCTTGCCGCTACGCAATCTTTGTCGCGATGCGAGCACGGACTGAAGCTTAGTCACTGGGTACGTCATCGGAAATGACGCTGCGACGAATGGTGAGTTGCTAGTCGTGAAACGACGGACTTGCTGACGAACGGTGCGTGTGGATCGCCGTATGCCTATGCCATGGCGCGAGGCAGCGGGCCCGCACGCGTATGGCGTGCGCTGCCCGTTTCACCTGCTCAAAGTGTGTACTGGCCGCTGGCCTCGGGCTGGAACGCGATTTCACTGATGATGACGTGCTGTTCGCGGCCATCGGGCATGCGGTAGCTCACCGTCTGGCCGGCACGCGCGCCCAGCAGCGCCTGGCCCACCGGCGACAGCACCGACAGCCGGCCGGCCTCGAAATCGGCTTCATCCGGGTAGACCAGCGTCCACTGGCGCGGCGCGGCGTCGCCTTGCAGTGCGCACAGCAGGCGGGAGTTCATGGTGACCACGTCGGTCGGGATATCCCGCGGCGCGACGATCGCCGCGCGCGCGAGCAGCGCGTCGAGCATATCGGCCATCGGGCCGGCGCCGGGGCGGCTGGCAATACGCTCCAGTCGCGTGACGTCGAGCTCGGTCAGGTAGAGGGTCGTTGCGGTCGGGTTGGTGGCCGTCATGGCTAATCCTCCGTCAGATGTCGGTGGCGGTCAGGTTGGACCCGGCACGGCAACCGGACGGCATTGCCGACGGCCCCATGCGGGAACATCAGGGAAAAACAGCGAATCAAGGCCGGCGTTGCCGGGTCACACGGCGCTTGCAAAGCGCATCGGTGTCAGAACGCAGGCTTGGGGCTCGGGCCCGGTTCGGCCCGGGCCCGTGGTGGGGACAATCAGGCTGGGAACCGGGCGGGATCAGGCGGAGCGCTGACCCGGCGGCGGGGCGTCATGCGCGTTGCCAGGGCTGCGGCGCCGGTGCGTGCGCGGTCCTGCCGCGCAGGGCGGGCAGGTACGGCGGGCAGCGAGTGGCGGGCTGTTATGGCGGTCACGCAGATAACAAGAGCTAGGATCTGGAAAGGAAAACCAGACACATGTCCGGCAATTCTGGCTTCGTGCCCGCACCGGTCTGGTGCAGCGACGGGAACACCCATCGTAGCACAGGCAGGCGGCATGCGCCGTGAGCGCCGCCTTCAGCCAGCCTGGCCGGTGGCCGGCGCATGGCATTCGCATGGCGCGCCGGCAGCGGCCTGCTGCAGGTTCTGCAGGATGCCGCATTCGCTGGCGGCCTGGTGCTGGTGGTGGCAGGTCTCGCGCAAGGCCCGCAGCTGGCTCTCCAGCGCTTCGAGTGCCATGCGCTGCGCGTGGATCTGCTCGATCTGGCGGTCCAGCAAGGCGTTGACATCGTCACAGTCCTGCGACGGGTTGCGCTCGAAATCGCGCAACCGGCGGACGTCCGACAGGCTCATGCCGAGCGAACGGCAGTGCCGCACGAAGTTCAGCTGCGTGAGGTGCATGTCGCCGTAGCGGCGGTAGCCGTTGTCCTCGCGCTGCGGGGCGTCGAGCACGCCTTCGCGTTCGTAGTAGCGGATGGTTTCGACGTCGCAACCGCTGTGCCGGGAGAGTTCGCCGATTCGCATGGGTACGATCTCTGTAGTGACTACGGGGTTTTGCTAGTCTAGCGCAGAAGACACTGATCTGCCGAAGCGGCGTCAGCGGCAGCCGTTCATGCCGCGTGCCTCGTCCCGCAGTGTCATCGAGCGCAGCGCAAGCGCTTCGCGGATATGCCGGGCGGCCAGTTCGGGCCTGGCCGTGCCGCACATGAAGATATCCACAGCCGCGAAGCCATATTCGGGCCACGTATGGATGCTGATGTGCGACTCCTTGAGCAGCAGCACGCCCGTCACGCCAAGCCCTGGCCCGAAGTGCTGGAAGCGCGCATCGCGCGCGTGAGGGTGGTCAACGCCGATGCCGCGCAATGGATGGAGCAGCGTGCCGAGGTGTTCGATGCCATCATCGTCGACCTGCCCGCCCCGCCCAACTTCGGGCTCGGCAAGCTGTACTCGGTACAGATGTACCGGCTGCTGTCGCGGCACCTCACGGAGAAGGGTTAAGCCGTGGTGCAGTCCACCTCGCCGTACTACGCGCCGCGCTCGTACTGGGGCATCGATGCAACCCTGCGCGAGGCGGGCCTGCATACCTGGCCCTACCACGCCTACGTGCCATCGTTTGGCGAATGCGGGTTCAACGACATGCCGATGCGGTTCCTCGATGCGGCGGACAGCACCGCCTTGATCAGGCCTGTCGGTGTTCGAAGAGGCCGCCTGACGGGGCACCCGCGCAGCCGCGCGCATCGTAGGCTAGCGCTCATTACGTCACCGCGGACGCCGGCACCATCCTGTAGAATTCGCGCCATCCCCCTTTGCGTTTTTTTTGCTGTCGCTGCTGTCGCGTGCGCACCATCCGGCTCCTCCTGCTGGTTCTGATGCTGGCCTTCCTGCCGTTCCAGGCATGGGCCGGCGCAGTCGCGCCTGAATTGGGTGCTGCGGCCAACCCGGCGCAACAGACTGACGGCCGTTCGGCCGGACAGTGCAAGGCGACGGAAAGTGCGGCGCCCTGCAGCACCTCACCGACCGATCCGGCCGAAGCGCCTGAAACGTCGCCGGCCGGCATCGATCTCGCGGAGCAGCTTCTGCCCTCGCCCGAGTTCCGCGTTGCCGCCGGTCCCACCCAATCCGGGCCACCGCGCTACGTGGGGATTGCCCTGCCTGACCCCGACCTTCCTCTCCTGCCGCGTCCTCCGCGCGGCTGATCCCCACCTGCGCGGCATTCGCCGCGCATGACCATTCCTGCGTGCCGTGCCGTTGAGGCGCCGCGCGCGCCTGCGGCCCGTCCGCGCCTATCCTGCTGTCCTGTTCCACTCTCATGAAACGCGTCCTGCTTTTCCTGGCGACCAACCTCGCCGTCATGCTTGTCCTCAGCATCACCGCCAGCGTCCTTGGCGTGAACCGCTTCCTGACCGCCAACGGTCTCAACCTCGGCATGCTGCTCGCCTTTGCCGCGCTGATGGGCTTCGGCGGCGCCTTTATCTCGCTGCTGATGTCCAAGACCATCGCCAAGTGGTCCACCGGCGCGCAGGTCATCACGCACCCGGGCACCAGCACCGAACTGTGGCTGGTGCAGACCGTGCAGAAGCTGACGCAGAAGGCCGGGCTACCGATGCCCGAAGTGGCGATCTACGAGGGCGAGCCCAACGCGTTTGCGACCGGCGCGACCCGGAACAGCTCGCTGGTGGCCGTTTCCACCGGCCTGCTGCAAACGATGTCGCACGACGAGGTGGAGGCCGTGCTCGCGCATGAAGTGGCGCACGTGGCCAATGGCGACATGGTCACGCTCACGCTGATCCAGGGCGTGGTGAACACGTTCGTGATCTTCCTCGCGCGCGTGGTCGGCTACTTCGTCGACTCGATGCTGCGCAAGAACGATGAGGAGTCGAGCGGGCCCGGCATCGGCTACATGGTCACCGTGATCGTCTGCGAGATCGTCTTCGGCATCCTGGCCAGCATCATCGTCGCCGCCTTTTCTCGCCGCCGCGAATTCCGCGCCGACGCGGGCGCCGCGGGCCTGATGGGCACGCCGATGCCGATGGTCGCCGCGCTGCGCCGCCTGGGCGGCCTGGAGCCGGATGGCCTGCCGCAGAACATGCAGGCCATGGGCATAGCAGGAGGGACATCGTGGATGGCGCTGTTCTCGAGCCATCCGCCGATCGAGCAGCGCATCGCGGCGCTGCAGTCGGCACGCTGAAGCCCGATCCATCGCTGCGACCCGTCCAGGGCCTCTGGCATCGCGGGCATCGGTCAGGGAGCAAGCTATCATGCGCTCTCGGCCCCCACGGTGCCCGCAGGCAGCAGGCTGCCCGCGCTCAGTCCGTCACGCGCCCGCGCAGTGCTTTCACCTGGCTGCGCTGGTTCTTGCTCTCGAGGCGGCGCTTGCGTGAAGCCAGCGTAGGCCGTGTCGGGCGGCGCGAGCGCGGCGGGGTCGCCACGCTCGCAACCAGTTCATGCAGGCGCCGGATGGCATCGTCGCGGTTCAGCTCCAGGCTGCGGTGCTGCTGCGCCTTGATGACCACCACGCCATCACGCGTGATGCGGTGGTCATGCAGTTGCAGCAGGCGCTCCTTATGGTCCGGCGCGAGCGAAGACGCATGCACGTCATAGCGCAGGTGCACCGCGTTGGACACCTTGTTGATGTTCTGGCCGCCCGCGCCCTGCGCGCGGATGGCGGTGATGTCGTACTCGTGGTGAGGGATGAGGAGTTCGCCGGACATGCGCGCATCATAGCAAGGCGCATGCCCGGGACATTCTTCTAAACGGCGGGCGCGATGTTCTGGTTCACGCGGAACAGGTTGTCCGGGTCGTACTTCTGCTTGATTCGTGACAAGCGTTCGAAGTTGGGGCCATAGGCCGCACCGATGCGCCCCGCTTCATCCTCGGTCAGGAAGTTCACGTACACGCCTCCCGTGGCATATGGTTCCGTGGCGCGGAAGAAGTCGCGCGCCCAGGCTATGCAGGCTGCGTCCTCGCCGGGACTTTCCCACCGCGTATGTACGTTCATGACAAAGCGTGCATCCCGGTGGTGGTAGGCGGTGGCATCCGCGGCGACGCTGTTGGCCCGCCCGCCGACATGACCGATGAAAATCTCAGAATGTGGCGAAGGCAGGCGGCCGGAGTAATCCATCATCGCCTCAATGGCCTCGTCCGGCAGTTGCGTGAAGTTGTGCGATTTCCAGTAGTTGCGCGCGCCCGGCGTCAGCAGCGGGTCGAACGCCTGCTGCCAGGCCACATAGGGCATGGCGCCGACATGCTCGCCCAGCAGCGTGCCGAAGCCGCGCAATGGCGCCAGCAACGGCTCGCCCTGCGCCGGCTCGCCCGCGTAGAACACAGCCAGCACCACTACGTCCGTGCCATGGACGGCGGCCGGCAGGAAAGGCAGCGGCGGCGCCTTGCGCAACACGACCCAGATATTCAAGTCTTCCGGCATGGTTTCGGTGAACATGCGGTACTGGCTGAGCACCGCACGGCCTTCCGCAGCCGGGAACACCAGCAGCCCGGCCAGGATCTGCGGCCCGACAGCATGCAGCCGGAATTCGAACAGCGTCACCACGCCGAAGTTGCCGCCGCCGCCGCGCAGGGCCCAGAACAAGTCGGAGTGCTCCTGCTCGCTCGCGTGAAGGCGCCGGCCATCGGCGGTCACGACTTGTGCCGAGAGCAGGTTATCCACCGTCATGCCGTACTTGCGCGTGAGCCAGCCGAAGCCGCCGCCAAGCGTCAAGCCGGCCACGCCCGTGGTCGAGTTGATGCCCAGCGGCGTCGCCAGCCCACAAGCCTGGGCCTCGTGGTCGAAGTCGGCCAGCAGCGCGCCAGGCTCCACCCAGGCGCGCCGTGAACCCGTGTCAATATGGACCGCGCGCATGGCCGACAGGTCGATGACAAGGCCGTCATCGCACAGCGCCTTGCCGGCAATATTGTGGCCACCGCCGCGCACCGCGAGCAGCAGGCCGTTGTCGCGCGCAAATGCTACCGCCGCCGCGATGTCGGCTACCCCGGTGCATCGCACGACCAGTGTGGGGCGCTTGTCCACCATGGCATTCCAGATCGCGCGCGACGCATCGTAGTCGGCCTCACCGGGCAACAGCACCTTGCCGCGCACGGCCGTGCGCAGTGACGCAAGCAAGTCATTCGAAATCACGGGCATGGCAATCCTCCGCATCGACATCCCGGGGCCGCCATGCGGTGGTGGACAGGGGCCATGGCAGCCGTCCAGGGGTTTCAGTCTCGCAAATTGCGCGCCATGTGCGGCAACGCACCGACTGGACACGCCTTGCGACTCAAAGGGGCTAGTGCTTCCTTCGAATCGGGCCGAAGTGTTTCATCCGTGATGCCTGGCAAGTCTCCCGGTATCCGCGACACGGTGCCAAAAGGGTGCCGATTGTGACGCAGGATATCCGCGGTGCTGATGGACAATCCGTTACAGCGGCGACACGTCCCGGGTCAGCGCCAGGCATAGCCCAGGGCCGATGCCATGGTGACGTGGTTGCGGGTGCCGCGCTGGCTGACGATGGGTCTTGCGGCCGCGTCTCCGGTGAGCCCCCGAACGGCGGCGTAGCGGTCACTGGAATAGCGACTAATATGAAAGCGCGCCAGTCAGCACCTGCTGACCGGGAGACAGGCTGAGTGGGCCGCGGCGCAACCCGGCCCGTGCAGGAGTGCGCAATGACAACAAGACAGAAACTGCATGCGTGGACCGCCGTGGCGTGCACCGCGCTTGTCATGGCATCGGGCATTGCCCGTGCCGACGAGGTCCCGCTGGTGACCGGCAAGCAGTGGACCGAATCGACGGAGCAGTTGAAGAAGGCCTACCTGGTCGGCATCGCCAACGTCGTGCAGGTCGACGTCGCCTACTATGCCGGCAATGTCCCGCCCGACTCGCAGACCATCGTGCCGCGCCTGGCCAGGGGGTTGAAAGGCCATACGCTGGATTCGGTTCGCGACGGCCTGGACCGCTGGTATGCCGCCCACCCCGACCGTCTGCAGCGGCCGGTGATCGAGACCATCTGGTTCGAGATGGTGGTGCCCGGACTGCAGAACAAGAAGTAAGGCAAGGCCATGAAACGACTTCAGTGGATCGGCGCGGCGCTGGCAGTGGCCAGTGTTGCCGCTTGCACGGGCATGACGCCGCAGCAGCAAGGTACGGTATCGGGGGCGGCCATCGGTGCCGGCGGCCGGCGCCGGCATTGCCGCCATCGCAGGCGGCAGCGGCTGGACGGGTGCCGCCATCGGCGCGGTGGCGGGCGGTGTGGCCGGCAATATCAAGGGACGCAACGAGCAGCAGCGGTATTGACTGCCGGAGCTGTCAAGCGCGCAGCCACGGCACCTTCAGTCGCCGCGGCGTAATACCCTGCCTGAGGACATCGTGCCGGGACGCTGCCATGCGTCCGCGGGCCGTGCCTTGAAGGCTCAAGCACGGATGCCTGGCCGTCGCCTGCTCAGCGGAATCCAATCCTCGCCAGCAAGATGATGCTCTCAGTCACCAGGCGCTGGCTTCGCTCGACGACCCGGCGGTTGGAGGCGCGGACCCACTGCATCCGCTCGAGCAGAGCGTCGTCGCTCCGCACAGTCTCAGCCCGCCGCTCGCCCAGGCCCTGATCATCATGGGCCTCCGACCCGGCTGACTTGCGGTCGTGCGTCGGATCGACGGGGGGAGTCTTGCTACCCATGGTGGTCTCCGCCTAGGAACATTTCCAGTCTTGGCGCATGCCAGTCGTCCGGGTATCCGGCTTCGTCCTACAAGAAGGCCCGCATTGAGCGGGCCATGGGAAATGCCGGGGAGGGTCAGCTCGCGACACTCGCATGTTCCAGCAGAGGTGCTCGCAAAGACACCCCTCGCCGGGGCAAGACTTAGCAGAAGGCGCGGACACGCTGCCGCTCTTGGCAATGTGCTGGCCCTGGAAGCGAAAAGCGGGAACGGCAAGAAATGTGATGGAGATTTGGCGCGCCCGGCTGGGATCGAACCAGCAACCCCTGCCTTCGGAGGGCAGTACTCTATCCATTGAGCTACGGGCGCGCGGAAAGTGGTCTGGCACTGGCGGCAGGCACTGCCGCGGGGTGCAACCGTGCGGTGGGCGAGTGCCGCCGCTGAGAAGTCGCATAGGATACCGCGTTTGCGGTCATGCGTCCATGCGCGGGAATCCGGGGACGTCGCCGGACGTCTCGGAACCGTCTCTTTTGGCCCTGCCATGAGGCCTTTGGGGCTATAATCGCGAGCTATTTCCGTCAAGACGCAGCCGCACCGCGTTGGCAAACGGTGGACAGTACTGAACCACGCAATCAGAAGGACCCAGGCGTTCTAGGGCCCCATAAATCAAGCCGAGCGTGAGCGGCTGAAGGTTTCCTGCAAAACTGAGAGTTCTGTATGAGCGACGTCCAACACCAACACGACGAACACGAGTCTCCCATCAAGACGCCAAAGCAGCTGATCGCGGTGGTGATCGCTGCGTTCCTGGTCCCGATCATCGTGATCATCCTGCTGGTCAATTTTGTCGGCCATGGTTCCAAGGAAGGTGCCGGTTCGATTACCACGGCCGAAGCCATCAATGACCGCATCAAGCCGGTCGCAGCGCTTGAGATCAAGGACGCTAATGCGCCGCGCGTCTTCAAGACCGGCGAGCAGGTCTACAAGGAAGTCTGCGCTGCCTGCCACGCCACGGGTGCGGCGGGCGCGCCGAAGTACAGCAACGCTGGCGACTGGGCCGGCCGCATCGGCCAGGGCTTCGATGGCCTGCTGAAGTCCCTCCTGAACGGCAAGGGCGCCATGCAGGCCCGCGCGGGCACCACGCCGGACGACTATTCCGACTACGAACTGGGCCGCGCCGTGGTCTACATGGCTGACGCCGGCGGCGCCAAGTTCCCCGAGCCGCCGGCTCCGGCCGCCGCTGCTCCGGCCGCCACCGCGGCAACGGACGCTGGTGCCGCACCTGCGGCAGCCGCCGCCCCGGCAGCGCCCGCTGCTGCTGCGCCGGCACCGGCCGCTGCACCTGCCGCGGCGTCCGCCGATGTGGGCAAGAAGGTCTATGACCAGGTCTGCGCCGCCTGCCATGCTGCTGGCGTTGCCGGTGCTCCCAAGTTCGGCGACAAGGCCGCCTGGGCACCACGCCTGAAGGAAGGCATGGACGCTGTCCACAACTTCGCGCTGAAGGGCAAGGGCGTGATGCCGCCGAAGGGCGGTTATGCCGGCCCGGACGCCGACGTGCTCGCCGCCGCCGACTACATGGCGAGCGCTGCCAAGTAATACCGGCTGCGCTGTAAAAAAAGCCCGCGACTGGTTCGCGGGCTTTTTTTTGGTTCTTCGCCTGTCGCCGTGCGCCAGGAATGGCGCCGCCGGTTCAGACCACGCGCGAGTACCGCGGCACGAACCGCACCGGCTCGGCACCGTCGTTGGCGGCTGGCTGCGCGGCAGGCGGCCGCGCGGCATCTTCGCGCAGGTACCGGTCGAACACCATGGCCACGCGGCGCACGAGCAGGCGGCCCAGTATGGTCACCTCGATGCGGCCCGGCTCGCGGCGGACCAGGCCATCGGCACCGAGCCGGTCGAGATCGCCGAGCTCCGCGGCGAACACGTCCGCGAAATCGATGCCATGGCGTGCCTCGATCTGCGCGATGTCGAGCACGCCGTTGCACATCAGCGCGCCGATGATCTCGCGGCGCAGATGATCGTCGCGCTCCATCGCGAAGCCACGTATGACCGGCAGCCGGCCGTCGTCGAGCGCAGCGTAATAGTCGTCCAGCGTGCGCGCGTTCTGCACGTATCGTCCCGCCACGGCTCCGATCGCGGAAATGCCGAAGCCGAGCTGGTCATAGCCGGCATGCGTGGAGTAGCCCTGGAAATTGCGCTGCAACCGGCCCTCGCGCTGGGCCACGGCGAGGTCATCGTCGGGCAGCGCGAAGTGGTCCATGCCGATATAGACGTAGCCGGCGGCGGTCAGGCGCTCGATCGTGGAGACCAGAATGTCGAGCTTCTCGCCCGCGCTCGGCAAGGCGTTTTCATCGATGCGCCGCTGCGGCTTGAAGACGTGCGGCAGGTGCGCGTAGCTGTAGACCGAGAGCCGGTCCGGCCGCAACGTCAGTACCCGCTCCACCGTCGCGTTGAAGCGCGCCGTGGTCTGGTGCGGCAGCCCGTAGATCAGGTCCAGGCTGACCGAGCGGAACCCCAGTTCGCGCGAAGCATCGACCACCGCCCGGGTTTCCTCGAACGGCTGCACGCGATGGATGGCCTGCTGGACTTCGGGATCGAAATCCTGCACGCCGAGGCTGACACGGTTGAAGCCGAGTTCGGCGAGCAACGCCATGCGTTCGTGGTCGACGCGGCGCGGATCGATCTCGATCGAGTGCTCGCCGTCGGCCGGCAGGTCGAAGTGCTCGTGCAGCGAAGCCATCACGCGGCGCATCTCGGCCGGGTTCAGGAAAGTCGGTGTGCCACCACCCCAGTGCGATTGCAACACCTGCCTGCGCCCGCCAAGGTGTGCCGCAGCAAGGGCCATTTCGCGCCCTAGGTAGCTCACGTATTTGGCGCTGCGCCCATGGTCACGCGTGATGACCTTGTTGCAGCCGCAGTAGTAGCAGATGTTCTCGCAGAACGGGATGTGCAGGTACAGCGACAACGGCGCCGGCGCCGCCGCGCCGCAGTCCGCCAGCGCAGCATGATAGGCGGCTTCGTCGAAGCCGCCATGGAAGCGGTCTGCCGTGGGGTAGGACGTATAACGCGGACCGTTGCCGTCGATTCGGCCTGCCAGCGCGCGGAAGTCGGACAAGGCGCGGCGGTCGAGCGCCGCGGATGGCGTGGATGACGTGTTCATGGGGGCGGACTTATCGGGGAGTTTGACGGTCCATGCTAGTTCCGCGACGCGTGCAGGGACTTGACCCGCGTCAAGCACCACCGCCGCAATGCTTGCGCACACCCCTCGTGAGCGGGGGGACTGCGTCACATTTCTGTCACGGATGCCGGATACGCTGCGCCCCGCATCTCCGGCAGCCACCGCCCGGATCGCTCAGCCAACCGTGTTCCCATGCCTTCAATCCTGCCCTGTTTGCCGTACCCATCGCTGCGCGGCGAAGCGCTGCCAGACTCCCCGCGACGCCGCCAGCTGATGCTGGCGCTTGGCGGACTGGCCGCCACGCCGCCGGTCCTGGCCCAGTCACCGGCCCGGCGCACTGCCGTGGTCGGGCACCTGCTCGACCGCAGCGGCGCGCAGGCCGATCTGGCGCGCGACTATCTGGCGGGCGCCAAGGTCATGTTCGACGCGGCCAACGCCACGGGAGGGCCCGTGCGGATCGCGCATGTCGTGCGCGACGCCGATGCCGATCCGCGCGCGGCGCTCGCGCAGGCACTGTCGCTCGTGGATAGCGAGCATGCCGAGTTGCTGTTCGGTCCGGGCGACCGGTTGCTGCCCGCGCTGGCGGCCTCGCCCGAACTGCACCGGCGCGGCGTGCAGATCGTGGCGCCGCTCTCGGGCCTTGCCCTGAGCGCGGACAACGTCTGGTTCACGCGGGCCGACTACCAGGCCGAGCTCGACGCCGCGGTGAAGCAGTTGCGCGACTATGGGCTGACCCGCGTGGCCCTGGCGGTTTCGGCGGAGTTCGCCGCCACCGCGTCCGGCAACGGTGCATCGTGGCTGACCCGGCTGGAATCCACGACGGGCACGCGCGCGGTGCCGCTGGGCGGCAGCCCGGACGCCGCAGCGCGCACCATCGCGGCGCAACGGCCGGGTGCCGTGATCGTAGCGGGCGATACGCTCGCCTATGCGAGCCTGGGCCGCGCGCTGGCCGCGCAAGGCTGGTACGGATTCCTGGTCGGGTTGTCCGCGGTCAGCCCTGCGGTCGCGCGCGAAGTGCTCGGCGCAGGCTACCCGGGCGGCATGGTGCTGACGCAGGTCGCCCCCGGCCCGCAGGCCGCCACGCTGCGCGTGGTCAAGGAGCATGTGGCCCGCATGAAGCAATACCTCGATGAACCGCCCTCGCCTGCGACCATCGCCGGATACATCGGCGCGGCGTGGCTGGTGCGCGCCCTGGGCGGGTGGCACGGCAACGGCACGGTGGAACTGCGGCGCGCGCTGCAGGCACGCATCGACGTGGGCGATTTCACGCTCGACTTCACGCAGGGCCAGCGCGGCTCGCGCTACGTGCAGCTGGCCGCTTCAGGCGCGCGGTAGGTCCCTGTGGCGCCTTTGTATCAGGCCCGATACACGGGCGTGCGCGCCTGAGATCAAGGCGATAAGCGGAGTGCGGGGATGGGTGATGGTGGGGTTGTCGTGCTTGGCAGGCGCCGCTGTTTCGCCGGCGTAGCCGGCGAAACACACGACACCCCCAACCCTTCCCTATTCCCGCGTCACCGCCCGACGCCCGCACAAGACAGCTCCGCGCCAACGCCGGAAAATATTAGGCCCGCGCCGGCACGTGGGCCATGTCCCATTCATATCGCTTGGTATCGGCAATATTGCCTCCCGCAAATCTCACCCCTGCGCCGCCTTGCCACCATTGCCGAGCAAAGCCTTCAGCGCGCCAAGCCGGTCCTTGGGACTCATTGCCGGTGTCTCATCCTTCGGCGCGGGCGCCTCTTCCAGCTTCATCTCGCCGATGAAGCGCGAAGGCTCGCAGGAATATGTCTCCCGCGCGCGCTTGCGCTTCTTGCACCAGCTGATATGCAGGCTGCGCTGGGCACGCGTGATACCCACGTACATCAGGCGCCGCTCTTCCTCGATCTTCTCGTCACCCATGTCCTCGTCCTCGCGGCAATGGGGCAGGATGCCCTCTTCCACGCCAACCAGGAACACATGCGGATATTCGAGGCCCTTGGACGCGTGCAGCGTCGACAGCCGCACCGCGTCGGGGTCTTCCTCGCGCCCTTCCAGCATGCTCATCAGCGCCACGGTCTGGGTCAGTTCGAGCAGGTTCTTGCCTTCGTCGCCGAAGCCGTCGGTATTGTCGAAACCGGTGGCTTCGCCCTCGCCCTCCGGTTCGGGCCGCGTGCCCTTGCGCTTGAGCCAGTCAAGGAACTCGAGCGTGTTGGTCCAGCGCGACTGGGCCTGGCGCTCGTCGAAGGCGTCATACAGGTAGGCTTCGTAGTGGATGCCTTCCATCATGTCGTCCAGCACCACGCTGGCCGGGTCCTTGGTCGCGCGATCGGCCAGGCGCACCATCGATTCGCAGAACACGCGCAGCGGCTCGAGCTGGCGCGGCTGCAGTTTCGCTTCGATGCCACCCATCATGGCAGCCTCGAACAATGACACCTTGGCCTGGCCCGCGAACGTGCCCAGCACTTCCAGCGTGGTGTTGCCGATGCCGCGGCGCGGCGTGGTGATCGCGCGGATGAAGGCGGGATCATCGTCCGGGTTGGCGATCAGCCGCAGGTAGGCGCAGATGTCCTTGATCTCCGCCTTGTCGAAGAAGCTCTGGCCGCCCGACAGCACGTAGGGAATGCGCTCGCGCCGCAGGATCTGCTCGAACAGCCGCGCCTGATGATTGCCGCGATACAGGATCGCGTAGTCGCGGAATTGCGCGCGGCGCTCGAACTTGTGCGCTGACAGGCGAAACACCACGGATTCGGCCTCGTGCTCCTCGTCGTTCATCGGGTGCACGGCGATCGGGTCGCCCATGCCGTGCTCGCTCCACAATTTCTTGTCGAACAGCTTCGGGTTGTTGGCGATGACCGAATTGGCCGCTTCGAGGATGCGCACGGTCGAGCGGTAATTCTGTTCGAGCTTCACGACCTTGAGGTCGGGGAAATCGGTCTGGAGCAAGCGCAGGTTGTCCAGCGTGGCGCCGCGCCAGCCGTAGATGGCCTGGTCGTCATCGCCCACGGCGGTGAACGCCGGCGCGCGCAGGTGCGACCCGCCCGCCAGCAGCTTCAGCAGCTGGTACTGGCACGCGTTGGTGTCCTGGTATTCGTCAACCAGGAAGTAGCGCAGGCGGTTCTGCCACTTGAGCTGCACCGCTTCATTGCGCGCGAAGAGTTCGGCCGGCAGGCGGATCAGGTCATCGAAATCCACCGCCTGGTAGGCATTCAGCGTGGCCACGTAGTTGCGGTAGACCAGCGCGGCCTGGTGCTCGTCTGCATTGGCGGCCTGCGCGATGGCCGCTTCCGGATCGACCATGCCGTTCTTCCACAGCGAGATGGTGCTCTGCACGCCGCGGATCAGCTTCTTGTCGGTGGTGCCAAGCTGCTCCTGGATCAGGCCGAAGCAGTCGTCGGAATCCATGATCGAGAACTGCGGCTTCAGGCCCACGTGTTCGGCCTCCAGGCGCAGGATCTGCACACCCAGCGAGTGGAACGTGCACACCGTGAGCTGCCTGAGCGGCAGGCGCTTGCCCTCGCGCGTGGTCTTGCCCTCCATCAGCTTGCCGATGCGCTCCTGCATCTCCTTGGCCGCCTTGTTCGTAAACGTGACGGCGGCGATGTGGCGCGGCTCGAAGCCCTTGTCTTCGATCAGGTGCGCGATCTTCTGCGTGATCACGCGCGTCTTGCCCGAACCCGCGCCGGCAAGGACGAGGCAGGGCCCGTCCAGGTAGCGGACGGCTTCGGATTGGGCAGCATTCAGGCCGTGGGTCATGCGTGGGATGTGTCTGACGTGGGCGGGGCGGCGGAGGCGCCTGGTACGCAACATGCCGCAGCATGTCGGCGGCCGGCGCGAAGCCGGCCATGTTAACACGCGCGACAGCGGCGGTTCTGTCAGCGGAAACCGGTATTTGCTTGGCGCGCATGTTACCGGGGTAACACTTGGTAAGTCCCAAAACCGGCGGCACATCGCGGTTTCTAATGAGTAGGCGGGAGGGATTCCGATCCGTCCCGGGCCTGTTTGAAGTCACTTCCGGAGCCAATCATGAGAACTCTACGAGCCCTTGGCAAGGCGACACTGGTAGGCGTGGCAGTAGCGGCCCTCGCGGGCGGTTGTTCCGATATGACGCCAAAGCAACGTAATACCGCAATCGGTGCGGCCGCCGGTGGCGTGGGCGGCGCCGTGCTGACCAACGGCAGTGCGGTCGGTACCCTCGGCGGCGCCGCGCTCGGCGGCGTGGTCGGCAACGTGGTCACGGACGACAACCACCATCACCGCTAAGGGGTGACGAAAGCGGGCGGGCCTGCCGCGTTGACAAAGGCAGGGCCCTCCCGTACATTGCGCGCATCCGACCGGGAGAGCGCGCACAGTATTGCGCCGCCGAAGGGGTATCACCCGAAAACTCTCAGGCACCACGGACCGTTCGGATCGGCATGCAACATGCACACGATGCATGCCGCACTCTGGAGAGCGGCACCCGCCATTAAGATGGCGAGCGTGCCCACCGAAGGGGCGCGCGAGGACCGGGCCTGCCATCAGGCAGAGCCGCCTCGTAATCTCTCAGGTATCGAGGACAGAGGGGTCATCCGCCGCAGCGGATTGCGACGCCATTCGGGCGAAGCAAGCGTTGCGGCGGATGACCCTTTTTTCGTTTTCGCAACCGAGATTGCCCCCGAGGATTCCCATGACGCTCCAGGCCACGCCCCTCAACGCCATCCACCGCGCTCTCGGCGCCCGCATGGTCGATTTCGGCGGCTGGGACATGCCAGTCAACTACGGCTCCCAGATCGAAGAACACAACGCGGTGCGCGGCGACGCCGGCATGTTCGATGTGTCGCACATGTGCGTGGTCGACCTGGCGGGCCCGAATACCCGCGCGTTCCTGCGCGGCCTGCTGGCCAACAACGTCGACAAGCTGCAGACCCCGGGCAAGGCGCTGTACTCGTGCATGCTCGACGAGAAAGGCGGCGTGATCGACGACCTGATCGTATATTTCTTCGCCGAGGACCGCTTCCGCCTGGTCGTCAATGCCAGCACGGCGCTCGGCGATATCGAATGGATCGGCGCGCGCAATGACGCCACCGGCAGCGGCGTGACCATCACCCCGCGCCGCGATGACGTGGCCCCGGCTGGCGTGCTGCCGCTGGCCATCGTTGCCGTGCAGGGCCCGAATGCCCGCGCCAAGGTGTGGAGCGCCTTCCCGTCCACTCAGCCTTCCGACGCCCTCAAGCCCTTCAACGCCGTCGTGGTGCAGGATCCTGCTATCGGCGAGATCATGGTCGCGCGTACCGGCTACACAGGTGAAGACGGCTTCGAACTGGTCGTGCCCGCCGAGAGCGTTGCCGCTGTCTGGGAAAAGCTCGATGCCGCGGGCGTGCGCCCGGCCGGGCTCGGCGCGCGCGACACGCTGCGCCTGGAAGCCGGCATGAACCTGTATGGCCAGGACATGGACATCAACGTCTCGCCGCTGGACGCGGGCCTGGCCTGGACCGTGGACCTGCAGAGCGAGCGCGATTTCACCGGCAAGGCGGCACTCGCCGCCGCCGGCCAGCGCCAGCAGTTCCTGGGCCTGATCCTGCGCGACAAGGGCGGCGTGCTGCGCGCCCACCAGAAGGTCATCACCGCGGCCGGTGACGGCGAAATCACCAGCGGCACCTTCAGTCCGTCCCTGTCGCAGTCGATCGCTTTCGCACGCCTGCCGATGGGCGTGGCGGTCGGCGATACCGTCCAGGTGGAGATCCGCGACCGCAAACTCGCGGCGACTGTGGTTAAACTGCCGTTTGTGCGTAATGGCAAGGCACTCGTGAGCTGAGGCGGCAACGCCCCGGCCCACCACAACGGTCGCCCGTCGCGCCTGCACCATCCACCGATGGCAGGCGCCCGAATCAAGAACAAATCTGAATCCGGAGAACCCTCATGAATTTCCCCGCTGACCTGAAATACACCGAGTCGCACGAGTGGGTGCGCGTCGAAGCCGACGGCACCCTGACCATCGGCATCACCGACCATGCGCAGGACGCGCTGGGCGACATCGTCTTCCTGGAACTGCCCGAAGTGGGCAAGTCGGTTGGCGCCGGCGACGCGCTCGCCGTGGTGGAATCGGTGAAGGCCGCTTCCGACATCTACGCCCCGGTGGCCGGCGAAGTCATCGCCGTCAACGAGGCCGCCACGGCCGCGCCGGAAAGCGTGAACGCCGACGCCTTCGACGCGTGGCTGTTCAAGCTCAAGCCGGCCAACAGCGACGACGTCAACGGCCTGATGTCGGCCGACGCCTACAAGGCCAGCGTCGGCGCCTGACGCCACGCCCGCCGGCCCCTGCACCAAGCATGGGCCGGCCACTGTATCGATGCGCGGCGGCATGGCTGACCACCTGCCGCCGCGCCCCAACGAGGTTCTTGCCATGAACGCCCCGCTTCCCATGACCGCCGCCCAAGGTAACCGGCCCACGCTGGCCGAACTGGAGGCGCGCGACGCCTTCGCCGCTCGCCATATCGGCCCCGACACGCCCGAACAGCAGCACATGCTCAAGGTGCTCGGCTACAGCAGCCGCGCCGCGCTGATCGACGCCGTGATCCCCGAGGCCATCCGCCGCCGCGACGGCATGCCGATGGGCGAATTCACCGAGCCGCTGGCCGAGGAGGCCGCACTGGCAAAGCTGCGCAAGCTCGCTGGCAAGAACAAGGTCCTGAAGAGCTTTATCGGCCAAGGCTACTACAACACGCTGACCCCGGCCGTCATCCTGCGCAATATCTTCGAGAACCCGGCCTGGTACACCGCGTATACGCCCTACCAGCCCGAGATCTCGCAAGGCCGCCTGGAGGCCATGCTGAACTTCCAGCAGATGGTCACCGACCTGACCGGCCTCGATATCGCCAACGCTTCGATGCTGGACGAAGGCACCGCCGCGGCCGAGGCCATGACGCTGCTGCAGCGCGTGAACAAGCACGCGTCGAACACCTTCTACGTGGCCGACGACGTCCTGCCGCAGACGCTGGAAGTGGTACGCACGCGCGCTAAGCCGCTGGGCATCGAGGTGAAGGTCGGCCCCGCTGCCGACGCAGCTTCGGCCCACGCGTTCGGCGTGCTGCTGCAGTATCCGGGCGTCAATGGTGACGTGACCGACTACCGCGCCATTGCCGACGCCGTGCACGCGGCCGGCGGCCTGGTGGTGGCGGCCGCCGACCTGCTGGCGCTGACGCTGATCGCCGCGCCGGGCGAATGGGGCGCCGACGTGGCCGTGGGCAACTCGCAGCGCTTTGGCGTGCCGCTTGGCTTCGGCGGCCCGCACGCGGGCTACATGGCGGTGAAGGATGCCTACAAGCGTTCGATGCCGGGCCGCCTGGTCGGCGTGACCATCGACGCGCAGGGCAACAAGGCCTACCGCCTCGCCCTGCAGACGCGCGAGCAGCATATCCGCCGCGAGAAGGCCACGTCCAACATCTGTACCGCTCAGGTGCTGCTGGCCGTGATGGCGTCGATGTACGCCGTGTACCACGGCCCGCAAGGCCTCAAGCGCATCGCGCAGCGCGTGCATCGCCTGGCGGCCACGCTGGCCGTGGGCCTGCAGACGCTCGGCTTCACGCGTACCAACGCGACGTTCTTCGACACGCTGACGTTCGAGACCGGCTTCAATACCGAAGCGATCCACGCCGCCGCGACCGAGCGCGGCATCAACCTGCGCCATGCCGGCGCGACGCGCATCGGCGTGTCGCTCGACGAGACCGCCACGCGCGACGACGTGGTGGCGCTGTGGGAAATCTTCTCGCACGGCAAGCCGCTGCCGGCCTCGCTGACGTTCGATGCCATCGAGGCAACGGTCGAGGACGCCTTCCCGGCCAACCTGGCACGCGAAAGCGCCTACCTGACGCACCCGGTGTTCAACACGCACCACGCCGAGCACGAGATGCTGCGCTACCTGCGCATGCTGGCCGACAAGGACCTGGCGCTGGACCGCACCATGATCCCGCTGGGCTCGTGCACGATGAAGCTCAACGCCACCAGCGAGATGATCCCGGTGACCTGGCCCGAGTTCAGCCAGATCCACCCGTTCGCGCCGCTGGACCAGACCGTGGGCTACCGCGAGATGATCGACCAGCTCGAGGACATGCTGTGCGCAGCCACCGGCTATGCCGCCGTGAGCCTGCAGCCGAACGCCGGCTCGCAGGGCGAATACGCCGGCCTGCTGATCATCCACGCCTACCACGCCAGCCGCGGCGAAAGCCATCGCGACATCTGCCTGATCCCGTCGTCGGCGCACGGCACCAACCCGGCGTCGGCGCAGATGGCCGGCATGAAGGTGGTGGTGGTCGCCTGTGACGAGAACGGCAACGTCGACCTGGAGGACCTGGCGAAGAAGGCCGAGCAGCACAGCAAAAACCTGGCGGCCATCATGATCACCTACCCGTCCACGCACGGCGTGTTCGAGCAGGGCGTGCAGCAGATCTGCGAGATCGTGCACCAGCACGGCGGCCAGGTCTACGTGGATGGCGCCAACATGAACGCCATGGTCGGCACGGCCGCGCCGGGCCACTTCGGCGGCGACGTGTCGCACCTGAACCTGCACAAGACTTTCTGCATCCCGCACGGCGGCGGCGGCCCCGGCGTGGGTCCCGTGGCCGTCGGCGCGCACCTGGCCGATTTTCTGCCGAACCAGGACAGCGTGGGCTATCGCCGCGACGACAACGGCATCGGCGGCGTCTCGGCCGCGCCGTTCGGCTCGGCCAGCATCCTGCCGATCTCGTGGATGTACATCGCCATGATGGGCTCGGCCGGCCTCACCGCCGCCACCGAGAACGCGATCCTGGCCGCCAACTATGTCGCCAAGCGCCTGTCGCCGTACTACCCGGTGCTGTACACGGGCCAGCACGACCTGGTGGCGCACGAGTGCATCCTGGACCTGCGCCCGCTGCAGAAGGACACCGGCATCAGCAACGAGGACGTGGCCAAGCGCCTGATGGACTACGGCTTCCACGCCCCGACCATGAGCTTCCCGGTGCCGGGCACGCTGATGATCGAGCCGACCGAAAGCGAGGCCCTGCACGAGCTGGACCGCTTCATCGACGCGATGATCGCGATCCGCCAGGAAATCGGCCGTGTCGCCGACGGCACCTTCGACCGCGAGGACAACCCGCTCAAGCATGCCCCGCACACCGCGGCCGTGGTCACGGCCAACGAGTGGACGCGCAAGTACACGCGTGAAGAGGCGGCCTATCCGGTGGCATCGCTGCGCACGCAGAAGTACTGGCCGCCGGTCGGCCGCGCCGACAACGTCTACGGCGACCGCAACCTGTTCTGCAGCTGCGTGCCGATGAGCGAGTACGCCCAGGACTGAGGCCGTCCTTCGCCCGGCGTCCGGTGACGGCCGGCCGCCGCGCGCGCTATGCTCGACACAGGGGCGCCGCGCGTCGCGGCGCCACCAGCACAGCGGAGGCTGCATGTGGAATCTCAGTGCCCCCTGGTGGGAGTTCGTGCTGCGCGGACTGATCGTGTATGGCGCGGTGCTGGCCCTGCTGCGGATGTCGGGCAAGCGCCAGATCGGCCAGCTCACGCCGTTCGACCTGGTGTTGCTGCTGGTACTGTCCAACGCCGTGCAGAACGCCATGAACGCCGGGGACAACTCCGTGACCGCCGGGCTGATCCTGGCCATCACGCTGGTGGGCGCCAATGCCGGCCTTGCCTATCTGACCTGGCGCAGCCGCAAGCTGGAGGTCTTCGTGGAAGGCCGGCCGCAGTTCCTGATCCATGACGGCAAATTGCTGCGTGACGTGATGCGCAGCCAGCGCGTCAGCATGGAGGACCTCAACAAGGTACTGCGCCACGCCGGCAGCAGCAGCATCGCCGACGTGCATTTCGCCATCCTGGAAACCGACGGCACGGTATCGGTCAAGCTGCGCCAGCAGCCGGCCGGCGCCGCGCCGCCCAAGCCGGATGCGTCGGTCTGGAGCGAAGTCGGCAAGGACGACGCAGTTTGAACCTGCAATGCCCGCTTGCCATCCGCAAGCGGCAATGACTTCAGGAGTGATCCGTGGCAGTCAGCGTCTTCGATCTGTTCAAGGTGGGCATCGGCCCGTCGAGCTCGCATACCGTGGGCCCGATGCGCGCTGCCCTGATGTTCGCGCAGGGCCTGGAGCGCGATGGCCTGCTGCCGCAGGTCGCCAGCGTGCGCGTGGAGCTGTATGGCTCGCTCGGCGCTACGGGCAAGGGCCACGGCACCGACAAGGGCGTGATGCTGGGCCTGATGGGCGAAGCGCCCGATACCATCGATCCCGACACCATCGACGGCCGGCTCAAGGCGCTGCGCGCGAGCCGCACGCTGTCGCTGCTGGGCCGCCACCCGATCCCGTTCATCGAGAAGGAACACATCGCGTTCTATCGCCGCGAGGCCATGGCCGAGCACCCGAACGGCATGAAGTTCCACGCCTTCGACGCGCAGGGAGCGTCGCTGCGCGAGGCGCGCTACCTGTCAGTTGGCGGCGGCTTCGTCGTCACCGCGGGCGCGCCCAACACGCAGGTGCTCAAGGCGGCGCAACAGATGCCGCACCCGTTCCGCAGCGGCAAGGACATGCTGGAGATGGCGAGCGAAAGCGGCAAGAGCATCGCGCGCCTGATGATGGAAAACGAGCTCACGTGGCGCAGCGAGGACGACGTCACCGCCGGCCTGCTGCATATCTGGGACGTGATGCAGGCCTGCGTGGTGCGCGGCTGCCGCACGGATGGCGAATTGCCCGGCCCGTTCAAGGTCCGCCGCCGCGCGCCGGAGCTGTACCGCAGCCTGACCGAGCGCGCCGAGCGCACGCTGTCCGACCCGCTGTCCGTGATGGACTGGGTCAACCTCTATGCGATCGCCGTCAACGAGGAAAACGCCGCCGGCGGCCGCGTGGTGACCGCGCCGACCAACGGCGCGGCGGGCATCATCCCGGCCGTGCTGCACTACTACGACCGCTTCGTGCCCGGCGCCAACGCGCAGGGCGTGGTGGATTTCCTGCTCACCGCCGGCGCAATCGGCCTGCTCTACAAGCTCAATGCGTCGATCTCCGGTGCCGAGGTTGGCTGCCAGGGCGAGGTTGGCGTGGCCTGCTCGATGGCGGCTGGCGCGCTTGCGGCGGTGCTGGGCGGCTCGCCCGCGCAGGTCGAGAACGCCGCCGAGATCGGCATGGAGCACAACCTGGGCCTGACCTGCGATCCGGTCGGCGGGCTGGTGCAAATCCCATGCATCGAGCGCAACGCGATGGCTTCGGTCAAGGCCGTGAACGCCGCGCGCATGGCGTTGCGCGGCGACGGCACGCACTACGTATCGCTCGATTCGGTCATCAAGACCATGCGCGAAACCGGCGCCGACATGAAGACCAAATACAAGGAAACGGCGCGCGGCGGGCTGGCGGTGAATATCGTGGAATGCTGAGCCCGGTGCGGCGTATCATGGCGCCAGTCTCCCCATGGCGCCACCGCGGGCGCCTGCCAGAACCAGAGCAAAAAGCGAGGCGGCCATGCAAACTTTCTACCAGCTGTTCGACGACACCTCGTCCACTTTCACCTACCTGCTGATCGATGCCGCCACGCGCGATGCCGTGCTGATCGACCCGGTCGACCACCAGCTCGAACGCGACATGGCCGTGCTGCGCGACGCGGGCGCCAGCCTTGCGTGGGTGGTGGAGACGCATGCCCATGCCGACCACATCACCTCGGCCGGCCATGTCGCCATGCAGACGGGTGCGCACACCGCGGCACCATCCGGGTGCGACATCAGGTCCGCACAGAAGCAGCTGATCGATGGCGATACCCTGACGTTCGGCGCGCAGGTGCTGCGGGCCATCCATACGCCGGGCCATACCGCCGGCAGCATGAGCTACCTGTGGGAAGAGCCCGCGCCGGACGGCACGGTGCGCCGCGTGTTCACCGGCGACGCGTTGCTGATCGACGGCTGCGGGCGCACCGATTTCCAGTCGGGCGATGCCGGCACGCTGTACGACAGCCTGACGCGCAAGCTGTTTGCACTACCCGACGACACGCTGGTCTACCCGGCGCACGACTACAAGGGCCAAACCTCGTCGACGATCGCGCAGGAGCGCGCGCACAACAGTCGCGTGGCCGGCCGCACGCGCGACGAGTTCATCGAAATGATGCGCAACCTGAACCTGCCTCGGCCCAAGCTGATCGACGTGGCCGTGCCGGCCAACAGGCGGCTCGGGCTGCGCGACGGCGAAAGCGTGCCGCACGGCGCGTGACGCGCGGCGAACCCGTCTATTCCGCCCTCCAAAAACTCTGAATTGACTTCGCGCCACCCGCTGCAATACTGATTTCTCCGGCACCCGGATGCGCTGCAGCGTGACGCATGCAGCGCCGACCGACTCACAGGGGATTTCGCCATGAAGCCTGACGGGAATGCATGTTGTGGATTGGGTACGCTCGCGGCGGTGCTGGCGGCGCTGGCCGTAGTACCGGCCCAGGCGCAGCAAAAGCCGATTGCCTATCCCGCCAAGGGACAGAGCCAGCAGCAGCAGTCCAGCGACGACGGCGCGTGCTATAGCTGGGCCAAGCAGCAGACCGGCGTCGACCCGGCTCAGGCCGCGGCCGCGCCGCCGCCCGCACAGGCGCAAAGCGGCCAGCGTGTGCGCGGTGCAGCGGCCGGCGCGGCAGTAGGCGCAATCGCGGGCGATGCCGGCAAGGGCGCAGCGGTTGGCACGGTTGCGGGCGGCGTCGCGCACCGGCAATCGCGCCGGCAGGCCGCGGCCGCCAATCAGCAGGCCGCAGCCAACACCGGCCAGGCCATGTCGACCTACTACCAGGCCTGGGGCGCGTGCATGCAGGGGCGCGGCTACACCGTAAAGTAAGCGCCGCGGGCGGCGTCAGGCCGCCCAGCGTTCGCAGGCCTGGCGCACGGTTTCACGCTGGCTGCGCGCGTCGGCGTCGACCTGGCGCAGCCATTCGGCGTCGCCGTCGCGGCGCTCGGCCAGCGCGCGGATATTGGCCAGCGCCTGCAGCGATCCCAGGGCTTCGGCATGCGGCACCAGCGCGTCGCAGATCGACAGGATGTGTTCCGCGATCGGCCGGCGCGTCAGCTCGTTGGGATGCACGTATTCGCCCTCCAGCCCGAAACGGCAGGCCTGGAAGCGGTTGAAGGTATAGACCAGGTAGTCGTCTTCCTGCGGCATGAACGGGCGCGACAGCAACAGGTAGCGCGCCAGCATCTGGATATACGCGGCGATATCGCAGGCACGCCGGACCGTCAGCGGCGTATCCATCACGCGCACTTCGATCGTGCCGAACTCGGGCTTGGGCCGGATATCCCAGTAGAAGTCCTTCATGCTCTCGATCACGCCCGTATTGCGCATCTTCTCGAAGTACGCGGTGAAGGCGTCCCAGGTGAGCAGGAACGGCGCCCGTCCGCTCATCGGGAAGGCCGCCACCGAATTGAGGCGCGCCGAGGCAAAGCCGGTATCGACGCCCTGCACGTACGGCGATGACGCCGCCAGCGCGACGAAGTGCGGCACGTAGCGGCCAATGGCATGCAGCAGGAACAGCGACTCGTCCGCGCTCGGACAGCCGATATGGACATGCTGGCCGAATACGGTGAACTGCTTGGCCAGGTAGCCATACAGCTCCGAGATGTACTGGTAGCGCGGCGAATCGGAGATGATGCGGTCGGCCCACTGCTGGAACGGGTGCGTGCCGCCACCGCTGATGCCGATGTTGAGCGAGCGCGAGGCCGCCGCCATCAGGTCGCGCATGGTGGTCAGCTCTTCGACCGCCTGGTCATAGGTATGGCAGATGCCCGTGCTGATCTCGATCATCGACGGGCTGATCTCCGGCTTGATGTCACCGGCATGCTGGGCGCCCTTCAGCGCACGCAGCAAGTCGGGCGCGAACGGCGCCAGGTCGTAGTCGTGCCGATTGACGAGCTGCAGCTCCAGCTCGACGCCGAAGGTCAGCGCCTCGGAATGCTTGAACGGTTCGAGCGACATCAGCGCCCTCCTCCATTGCTGCGCAGATCGGCGCGGACTTCGCCGGCGAAGCGCAGTGCCCAGGCCGCGATCACCGGGCCCAGCAGTTGCTCGATGGCCAGCGCGCACAGGATGATGGCGGCCAACGGCTCCCCGGTGCCCGGGTACAGGCGCGCGACATCGTTCATCAAGAGGTACGCCAGGCCCGACATGGGCGCCAGCGCGAGCCCGAGCGCCACGCACTGGCGCAGGCTCAGCCCCGAGAACGATCCCAGCGACACCACGCCGGCCAGCTTGGCCGCGTGGCGCAGCAGCACCAGCACTACAGCATAGACGCCGCCGACCGCCCAGTCATGCGCCGTGAGCGGCAGGCCCAGCGACACCACCATGACGATGATCAGCAGGCTGCCAGCGCTGCCAAAGTGCGTCGGCCACACATGCGGCTGGCTGTCCTCGTGCTTGAACACGACGCCGGCCAGCAACAGCGTGATCGGCATCGACAATTTTAGTACCCGGGTCAGCGCCAGCGTGAAAAGCACCAGGCCGACGAGCACGAGGAAGCTGTAGTGATCGTCCACCGACATCCGGCCGTAGATGGCGTGGCCGATCTTCCCCACTACCCACGCCAGCAGGCAGGAGCCGACCAGCAGGTAAAGCGGATGCAGCAGCGCGGCGCCGAGGTTGCCGTACTCGGAATGCAGCCAGCCGGTAGCCACCTGCACGATCACGGCGGCATAGATGCTGTTGAGCGCGGCCATGGCCATCAGGCGCTCGGTCACCTGGCCTTCGGCACGCAGCTCGTTCTTGAGCTGCAGCACGATGGTCGGCGAGGTGCTGACCGCGATGCCGCCCGCCAGGACCGCAATGCCCGGCGAGGCGCCGATCCATTGCAGCACGGCCGCGACCAGGCCCCAGGTCAGCACGCTTTCGAACGCGCTGGTCAGCAGCAGCCAGCGGTTCGCGCGCAGCCAGGCCAGCGAGAGCCGATGCCCCAGTTCGAACAGGGCCAGCGCCAGCGCCATATCGATCAGGATACGGGTCTGCGCGATCATGTTGTCGTCGACGATGCTGCGCCCGAGCATGCCGGCGCACAGGCCCGCTACCGCATAGCCGACAATGCGCGGGCAACGCAGCCAGCGGCGGCTCAGCTCGCCTGCAAGGCCGGCACCCACCAGCGCCAGGCCGACCCAGAACAGGCCGCCGGGCGCGAGCGGAAGTGACGGGAAAAGTTGGCTCAGTCCATTCATGCGTGACATGGTAATGGAAGCACATGACATGCCGTGTCAGTGATTGTCTGACACCGCACGGAATGCGCCAACTTCTGTCTCTAACTTTCAATAAAAAACGCCATCTTTTCAGATGGCGTTTCTCATGGCGGGATCCGCGCTTTCACTGGCGCCGGCCGCGCCTTACATGCCCCACAGTTTCCACCTCGGCCGGGTGGCCCGGAGCGCAGCCTCGACCTTCATATTCAGGCCACGCGTGCGCCCTTCGGCGGCGCCTGCGGCATGCGCCTTGTCGTAGTAGCCAAGCGCCGTCTCGCGCTGACCGAGGCCAACCGCCGACTCCACCGCGCGCAACCAGGTTTCGGCATCCCAGTCGTCACGTACCGCGAACGCCGCGACAAAATCCGCGAGCGCGGCATCGTGCCGTGCGGCGGCGTTATGGATGAGCGCGCGCTGCACGCGCGGCGCGGCCTGGTCCCAGGCATCGCCCTCTGTCAATTCGATCGCCTGCTCGAACAGCGGCAGCGCGCGTTCATGGTCGCCGAGATCGCGCCAGACCTGGCCAAAGCGGTTGAAGAGCCACGCGTCTTCCACCAGCAGTGCGCGGCGTTGCTGGGCGTCGATCTCGGCGAGTGCGTCGGTGCGGTCGTGCTGGTCCATGCCGTCCATGCGGGCCTGCACGAGCGCGGCGTAATGGGCGCGCGCGTGCGCCATCGGGTGCGCGGCCTCGCTGCGTGCTTCCACCGGCAAAGCGTCGAGCCGGGCATCCATATGCGTCATCGCCGCGCCGGCCGCCTCGCCGGCCTCGGCGCCGCCGATGGCCTTCCAGGCGGCGATGAGGCGGCTGAATGCCCAGGTCACGTCGGCTGGGTTGCGCTCCAGCGGATAGCGGTTCAGCACCTCGCCCGCCAGTTCCACCACCTTCTGGTGCTGGCCCGCGCCGGCGTGGCAGTCGAGCAGGTCGATCCAGTGGTCGATGAACTCGCTCGCGGCCATGCCCTTGCGGTGCAGGGCGATGCGCGTGTCGAGGCTGGCGGCGTCGGCCGGCAGGCTGCGTGCGAGCAAGCGGCACAGCAGCGAATAGACGTGCGGGTCGGCATTGCCGCCATGGCCGTCCGCGTCACCTTCGCCGGTGGCGAAATACGCTTCGAAGCGCGCTACGCCGAGCTGGCAGGCTTCCACCAGCCGCGGCCGCAACGCGGCTTCGGCCTGCGGCACCTGGTCGATGAACTCGCCCAGCGCCGTGGCGGCACGGTAGAAGCCGGCGCCGTCGTCGGATTGCGTGGTCAGGCTGAATTTCAGCCAGGGCTGTGCGTCGGCTCCCTGCGCACCGGACTGGGCGGCCTGGTGGCGCCACGCCATGGCGCGTACCTGGGTCTGCGGGTCCGGGCACTGGCGCAGGTACACGGCCAGGTCATCCTGGGCGCCGTCCATGTCGCCCGTGCCAAAGCGCAGCGGCGCGCGCAGGCGGCGGGCCTGCGGATGATCGGGAGACTCGGCCAGCACCAGGTCGGCCTGCTCGCCGGCGAGCGCGTCGGCCGCCTCCGGTTCGAGATCCAGCAGGTCGGGGTTATCCAGCGCAATGCGGCCCAGGCAAACGCGCATCATGGGCTCGGCCGGCTGGCCGGCGGCCTCGGCGCGCGCGATCGCGTCGTGCACGAGCGGCAGGATGTCTTCTGCGCCAAGGTCCGGCGCCCGGTACAGCAGGTCGTGCCAGTAACGGCCGGCCCGCGCGAGGTCACCGAGCCGGTAGCACGCCAGGCCCGCATGGAAATGGGCAGCCCATTCGCCGGACAGCAGGCCGTTGCGCCGCGCAGCCTCATGCAGCCACGGCAGCGCGTCGCCATCACGGCCAAGGCCCATCAGCATGGCGCCGTAGCGATGCGCGATCACCCCGCGCGAAGCCCACCGGTGCGGCGCCGCCAGCCCCAGCGATTCCAGCCGCGCCAGCGCCTCGTCGAGCACGGCGAAGGCCGCCTGCGCATCACCCTTGTCGAAGTGCAGCCTTGCCCGCAGCGTAATGAAATCGACCACTTCGGGCCGGGCCTCCGACAACTGGCCGGCGATTTCGAGCGCTTCATCGAACCGGCCGATGCTGGCCAGGTCGATTGCGCGGTCGTAGCTGACTTCCTGCACGGACACGTACTGCTCCTTCTGGATTGGATAGGCGAATGCGGGATTATGCGCCAATGACACGATCCCCCATCGGGGACAACAAACGGCAGGGGTCAGTTCGATCTTTAGAATTGCACGAAAAAAAAACGCCACCCCGTTCGGGCGGCGTTTTTCGGGCTGTGCGCTGGGCGGCTTACTTGCCGCCAACCGTCTCCAGCACCGTCCACTTGCCGCCCACCACCTTGTAGACGGTAATGCCGCCGTCCTTCAGGTCGCCGCGAGCGTCGTACGCCAGCGTCTTGGTGGTGACGCCCTGCATATTGGTGGCAGCCAGCACCGGCAGGTAGCGCGCCGGATCGGCCGATCCGGCCTTGATCATGGCGGTCATCATCGCGGTCGCGCCGTCATAGGCGTACGGCGAGTAGGTCTGCACCTTGGAGCCGAAGCGCTTCTCGTACTTCTTCTCGTATGCGGCGCCGCCCGGCATCTGGTCCAGCGGCAAGCCAGCCAGCGACACCACAGTGCCTTCGGCAGCCGGGCCGGCCAGCTTCAGGAAGTTGTCGGTCTTGGACATTTCGCCCGACACCAGCGGGGCCTTCATGCCCAGTTCCTTGACCTGCTTGGCCATCGGGGCCGACTGGGTCTCGGCGCCGCCGTAGAAGATGATGTCCGGGTTGCTGCGCTTGATGTTGGTCAGCACGGCCTTGAAGTCCACCGCCTTGTCGTTGGTGAACTCGCGGCGCACGATCTTGCCGCCGGCGGCCTTGGCGGCCTTCTCGAACTCGTCGGCCAGGCCCTGGCCGTAGGCGGTGCGATCGTCGACGATCGCGATGTTCTTCGCGCCCAGCTTCTTCACCACGAAGGCGCCGATCACCGAGCCCTGCTGGGTGTCGGACGTCATCATGCGGAAGGTCGTCTTGAACCCCTGCTTCGTGTATTCCGGCGCGGTCGCCATGGCGATCTGCGGAATGCCGGCGCGGTTGTAGACCATCGACGCCGGAATCGTGGTGCCCGAGTTGAAGTGGCCGAGCATGCCCTGGATGCCATTGTCGACGAGCTTCTGCGCCACCACCGAGCCGGTCTTGGGATCGGCCTGGTCGTCTTCGGAGACCAGCACGAACTTGACTTCCTTGCCGCCGATCTTCGGCTTGGTGGCGTTCATGTCATCAATCGCGAGGACGATGCCGTTCTGCATGTCCTTGCCGTACTGGGCCTGGCCGCCGGTCATCGGGCCGGCAAAACCCAGCTTGATTTCCTGCGCCTGGGCGAAGGCTGCCGTGGCACCGGTCAGGCCGGCGAAAGTCAGGGCAACGGTCAGGGCCGTCTTGTGGAATGTCGAGGTCATCAGTTCTCCTTGGTGGCTGGTTCAGCCTTCTTTGCTGCGCTTTTTCTACGCTTCGGGAACGCCGGCTGGGCGCCCCTCCCCTATTGCTGCGTATGGCGGCAGGATCGCCGCCGCGCATACGCACGTCAAACTCAGTCCGCGCCGGCTCAGCCGATCGTCATCAGGCTGGCATTGCCGCCGGCGGCTGCCGTGTTGACCGACAGCGAGCGCTCGATCAGCAAACGCTCCAGCGCGATATTCGTTTCACCCTGCGCCAGTCCCTGCACGCTGACGATCGGGCCCGGGCGCGCCGCGACCTGTTCGCACACTGTGCGCAACTGGTCTGAGTCGCCGTGGTGGATCACCGCGTCGAACGCAACCTCGGGCGACATCCAGTCGGCGACCAGGCGGACGCGCGATTGTACGCCCTTAGGCAGCCGCGAAAACAGCCCGCGCGCGACAGGGTTTTCCGCCATCACGGCCTGGCTGCCGACGGCCAGGACGGCCGCCAGCTGGGTAGCCAGATCCGTTTCCTGCGCCGCCAGGCACAGCACCTGGTGACGCGGCAGCAGCGAGTAGGTGTTGCGCTCTCCTGTCGGCCCCGGCAGCGTCACCGAAATGCCGGCGGCCGACGCTTCGGCAAAGCGGTCGCATGCCGCGGCCAGCGCGGGCATCTCCGCCTTGGCCCAGTCCTTCAGCGCCTGCGCCGCGACCGGGCGCTCCGGCGTGGCCAGCGTGGCGCCCGAAGCTTCAGCATGACGCACGCTGCGTACCACCGCGTCCTGCGGGCACACCGACAGCAGGCGATGCAGGTACAGCGGGCCGCCGGCCTTCGGGCCGGTGCCGGACAGGGCTTCGCCGCCGAACGGCTGCACGCCGACCACGGCGCCGACGATATTGCGGTTCACGTACAGGTTGCCCACCTCGGCGTGCTGCACGATCTGCGCGATGGTTTCATCGATGCGGGTGTGGATACCCATCGTCAGGCCATAGCCGGTGCCGTTGATCTGGCCGATCATGGTGTCGAGGGCCGCGCGCGGGTAGCGCACCACATGCAGCACGGGGCCGAACACTTCGCGCTTGAGCTCGTCGATGCTGTCGAGTTCGATCAGCGTCGGCGGCACGAAGGTGCCGTGGCGGCAGCTCGCGCCCTGCGCGGCGTTCGGGTCGGCCTGGTACACGCGGCGGCCCTTGGCGCGCATAGCGTCGATATGGCGCACGATATTGCCGCGCGCCTCATCGTCGATGACCGGGCCCACGTCGGTGGACAGCCGGTCCGGGTTGGCCATGGTCAGCTCGTTCATGGCGCCCTTGAGCATCTCGAGCACGCGGTCGGCCACGTCTTCCTGCAGGCACAGCACGCGCAGCGCCGAGCAGCGCTGGCCGGCCGAGTCGAACGCGGAGTTAACCACGTCGCCCACCACCTGTTCGGCGAGCGCCGAGGAATCGACGATCATCGCGTTCTGGCCGCCGGTTTCTGCAATCAGCGGGATCGGGCGGCCAGCGGCATCGAGGCGGCCGGCGATATTGCGCTGGAGGATGCGCGCGACTTCGGTCGAGCCCGTGAACATCACGCCCTTGACGCGGGCATCGCCCACCAGCGCCGCGCCTACGGTCTCGCCACGGCCCGGCAGCAGTTGCACCGCGCCGGCCGGCACGCCGGCCTCGCGCAGCAGGCGCACGGCGGCGGCGGCGATCAGCGGGGTCTGCTCGGCAGGCTTGGCCAGCACGGTGTTGCCGGCGGCCAGCGCCGCGGCCACCTGGCCGGTGAAGATCGCCAGCGGGAAGTTCCACGGGCTGATGCAGACCACCGGGCCCAGCGGGCGGTGGGTTTCGTTGTCGAAGCTGCGGCGAACTTCGGCGGCGTAGTAGCGCAGGAAGTCCACCGCCTCGCGCACTTCGGCGATGGCGTTGGAGAAGGTCTTGCCGGCCTCGCGCATGATGATGCCCATCAGCGACTGCATCTGCGCTTCCATCAGGTCGGCGGCGCGCTCCAGCGCGGCGGCGCGTACGTCGGGCGGCGTGGCCTGCCAGATCGGCGCGGCATTGGCGGCGGCCTGCAGCGCAGCGTCGACCTCGGCCTGGCTGGCCTCGGCGACATGGCCCACCACGTCGCGGTGGTCAGCCGGGTTCAGCACGGGCGCCGCAACCGCATCGGCCGCGCGCGGAACCTCGGTGCCCAGCATCGGCTCGGCCACCACGCGCTCGCTGGTGCCGGCCAGCAGCGCCGACGACAGCGACGCCAGGCGATGTTCGTTTGCCAGGTCGATGCCGGCCGAATTGGCGCGCGACTTGCCATAGAGGCCGCGCGGCGACGGGATCTTAGGATGCGGCAGGCCGAGGGTGCCCTCTTCGCGATGAATGGTCTCGACCACGGCCACCGGGTCGGCCACCAGTTCATCGAGCGAAATGGTGTCGTCGGCAATGCGGTTCACGAATGAGGTGTTGGCGCCGTTTTCGAGCAGGCGCCGCACCAGGTAGGCCAGCAGCGTCTCGTGCGTGCCGACCGGCGCGTAGATGCGGCACGGGCGGTTGAACTTGCCATCTGCGACCGGGCCCACGACCTGGTCGTACAGCGGCTCGCCCATGCCGTGCAGGCACTGGAATTCGTACTGGCCGGGGTAGTAGCTGTGGCCGGCGATCTGGTAGATGGCCGACAGCGTGTGCGCGTTGTGCGTGGCGAACTGTGGATAAATCGCGTCCGGCACCGACAGCAGCTTGCGCGCGCAGGCCACGTAGGACACGTCGGTGTAGACCTTGCGCGTGTAGACCGGATAGCCCTCCAGGCCTTCGACCTGGGCGCGCTTGATCTCGCTGTCCCAGTAGGCGCCCTTGACCAGGCGGATCATCAGGCGGTGGCGGCTGCGGCGGGCCAGGTCGATCAGGAAGTCGATCACGAACGGGCAGCGCTTCTGGTAGCCCTGCACCACGAAGCCAATGCCGTTCCAGCCGGCCAGCTCGGGCTCGAAGCACAGGCGCTCGAGCAGGTCCAGCGAGATTTCGAGGCGGTCTGCCTCCTCGGCGTCGATATTGATGCCGATGTCGTACTGGCGTGCCAGCAGCGTCAGGCTCTTCAGGCGCTCGTACAGCTCGGTGACCACGCGCTCGTGCTGGGCGCGGCTGTAGCGCGAATGCAGCGCCGACAGCTTGATCGAGATGCCAGGGCCCTCGTAGATGCCGCGCCCGCGCGAGGCCTGGCCGATCGCGTGGATGGCCTGCTCATAGGACGCCAGGTAGCGCTGGGCGTCTTCTTCCGTCATCGCGGCTTCGCCGAGCATGTCGTAGGAGTAGCGGAAGCCCTGTGCCTCGTACTTGCGCGCGTTGGCGAGCGCCTCGGAAATGGTCTCGCCGGTGACGAACTGCTCGCCCATCAGGCGCATGGCCATGTCCACGCCCTTGCGGATCAGCGGCTCGCCGCCCTTGCCGATGATGCGCGTGAGCGCCTTGCTCAGGCCCGACTCGGTATGCGTGGCCACCAGCTTGCCGGTCAGCAGCAGGCCCCAGGTCGCGGCATTGACGAACAGCGACGGGCTCTGGCCCAGGTGCGACTGCCAGTTGGCGCCGCTGATCTTGTCGCGGATCAGCGCGTCGCGCGTGGGCTTGTCGGGAATGCGCAGCAGCGCCTCGGCCAGGCACATCAGCGCGACGCCTTCCTGCGAAGACAGCGAGAACTCCTGGATCAGGCCCTGCACCAGGCCTTCCCGGCCGGTGCCGACCTTCTGCTCGCGCAGGGTCATGGCCAGCTTCTTGGCCATCTTGATGGCGGACTCGGCCTGCTGGTGCGGCAGGCGCGCCTGTTCCAGCAGCACTGGCACGCAATCCGTCTCGGGGCGGCGATAGGCAGAGGTAATGGCCGCGCGCAACACGGACTGTGGCTGGATGCTCTGCGCGAATTCCAGGAACGGCTGGGGCGCGCCATCGGCATGGCCCAGGTCACGCGGATCGGCGCTCTCGGCATCCGCCGCACCACCGGCCGCCGCCTCGTGCGGCAGGTGGCCGCGCTCGATCTGCTCCAGGTACGTGAAGATCGCCTGCTTGATCAGCCAGTGCGGCGTGCGGTCGATGGATTGGGCGACGCGCTTGAGGCGATCGCGCGAGGCGTCGTCGAGCTTGACGCCGAGGGTGGTGGTGGCCATGCGAGCTGTTCTCCGTAAGACACAAGGCTGCGGGTCGATGCCGTCTCGGGGTCAAGCCCGGACGGCATAGGGGCCCGACCTGCGCAACCTTTGGGCTGGCGCGATCTTACTCCCGAAAAACGCGAGGGTGCAACCTAGTGCAACCACTAGATAGAAAACGGTTGTAGAGGTTGCGCCACGGTCATGGTGCAACCCGGCCTTCAGATCCTCAGCGGATCGATCTCCAACTGCCACCGGACGCCCCGGGCATCCGCTCCAGGTTCGGAGAAAGTCTGTACCCACTCGCTCACAAACCGTTGCAGCACTGGCCTGGCGCTGGCTTCCACCAGCATCTGCGCGCGCTCCCGGCCGGCAATACGGACCATCGACATCGGTACCGGGTCATGCAGTTGCACCTCAGGTGCCAGCACGTTGCCATCTGCCAGGCGGCGGACTGCCCGCAGGAACTGCAGGGCCCGCTCCAGCTGGCCATGTTCGGCGGTCAGCAGCACCTGGTAGCAGAACGGGGGCAACCCTGCCTGGCGCCGCTCGCGCAACTGACCGGCGGCGAATCCATCATAGTCATGGCGTTGCAGGGCCTGCAATGCCGCAGCATCGGGGTAGCGGGTCTGGATCATGACTTCGCCCGGCAATCCGGCCCGCCCCGCCCTGCCTGCCACCTGCATCAGCGATGCAAAGAGGTGCTCGGCGGCGCGGAAGTCGTGGCTGAACATGGCGGCGTCCGGGTGGACCACGCCCACTAGCGTGACGCGCTGGAAGTCGTGCCCCTTCGCGACCATCTGGGTGCCGACCAGGATGTCGACCTCGCCGGCATGGACGTCGTCGAACATGGCTTGCGCGCTGCCTTTGCGACGTGTGGAGTCGGCGTCGATGCGGGCGATGCGCGCCTGTGGGAAACGCGCCGCCAGGGCTTCTTCGATGCGCTGCGTGCCGCGGCCCAGCGGCGCGATATCCACATTGCCGCAATCGGGGCAATGGTGCGGCACCGGGGCTTCCAGGCCGCAGTGGTGGCAGCGCAGCCGCCGCTCGGGACGGTGCAATACCAGGTACGCCGAACAGCGCGGGCAGCCGGAGAGCCAGCCGCAGCTGTCGCAGGCCAGGACCGGTGCGTAGCCGCGGCGGTTAAGGAACAGCAGGCTCTGCTCGCCGCGCGCCAGGCGTGCTTCGATGGCTTCCAGCAGCGGGACCGACAGGCCCTCGAACAGCGCGCGCTGGCGCTGGCGTTCGTGGTTGAGGTCGACCAGCCGCACCACCGGCAGCGCGGCTTCCGCCTGCGCACGCTCTCGCAGCACCAGCTTGCGGTAGGCGCCCTGCTCGGCGCGCCACCAGGTCTCCATCGACGGCGTGGCCGAACCCAGCACCACGGGGACCCCGAGCCGCTTGGCGCGCCACACGGCCAGGTCGCGCGCGGAGTAGCGCAGGCCCTCCTGCTGCTTGTAGGACGTGTCGTGCTCTTCATCGACAACGATCAGCGCGAGCTGCGGCATGGACGCCATCACCGCCATGCGCGTGCCCAGCACGATGCGTGCTTCGCCACGATGGGCGGCCAGCCACTGCAGGCTGCGCTCCTGGTCGGCCAGTCCGCTGTGCAGCACGGCCAGCGGCAAGTGCGGAAACCGGGCGGCGATACGCGACTGGAGCTGGGGCGTCAGGTTGATCTCGGGTACGAGCATCAGCACCTGCGCGTGCGGATCGCGTGCCAGCACCTGCGCCATGGCGTGCAGGTAGACCTCGGTCTTGCCGCTGCCGGTGACGCCGTGAAGAAGGAACGGCGCGAATGACGTGGCCGCGGCAATGGCATCGACCGCCATACGCTGCTCCTCGTGCAGCGGGGGCGCCACCGACGGGGCCTGGGCGGGTGCCGTGGCCAGCAAAGTGCGTTCGGCGACCAGAGCCTCGACCCAGCCCGCGGCGACCCATTCCGCCAGCCTGGCCGGCGCGGCCGCGCACAGCTCGCGTGCCTCGGACTGGCTCATTGGCAACGGCACCGCATCGCCTGCGGCACGGTCGGCGAGCGCTTGGGCAAGCGCTCGCACTGACCGGGCGCGGGCGGGTATGGCATCCAGCAGCGTGGGAATATGCTCGGGCAGCACCCGGTACGCCTCGGTACGCGCACGCTGTGCGAGACGCGGCCAACCCTCCGGTTCGCGTAGCGACGGCGGCAGCGCCGGCAGCATCACCTCCCCGAGACAGCGCTGGTAATAGCGCGCGGCGAATGCCGCCAGCTCCCGCCACTCTTGCGCCAGCGGCGCCAGCCAGTCCAGCCGCGCGGACACCGGTTTGAGACGTTCCGCGGGCACGGCGGATTCAACGGCGCGGGCGACGGCAACCCCGACCACGCTGCGACGCCCGAATGGCACCACCACCAGGTCACCAGGCGACACGTCGGGGCCGGCAAGATAGTCGAAACAGTCGTCCGCGGGGGTATCGAGCGCGACGCGGATAATGCCCCCGCTGCGCGGCTCGGTGTCGTCTGACAGCATCATTGCGGGCGGTTGTGGTGCACAACGCGTGCGCGAAAATTGTGCGGAATGCGGCGCGAAAGGAATCGCTCGAGGCTTTGTGTGCGGCGCAACATCAACTTAAAGTAAAACTTCAAATGTGGCCCTAAGTCGATGATAGATGACTGCTTTTCCACTAATTCCAACGCCCCTGTGGATAACTTTGTTGAAAAGTCGCTCCAAGATGCCGCCAAAGCCCGAAAAACAAGGGACTCACTGGCCGGCACGCCCGCATTGAAAAACTTCCAATTCCTTAAAAATCAAGGCCTTGCAAACATCCCCCAGATGAGTTAAGGGGTAACCCGTTCTTGCACCGCCGCAAACCTATCGGTGTGCATAAGTCAAGCCTCATCGGTCAAGCGGAAGTACCTTTTTGGTGAATCCGGAAGAAATTGTTTACTTGACAGCAGTTTCGGCGCGCCTCTGGCGGCACTGAGGGCAAACCGCGCAAGATCGCTGCACCGCGGGGAAACAGCGGCCGGCGCTGCTGCTGCCAGCCGCCAGAACAAAGGTGGCTCAGCCGCGCTGCGCACGCAGCTGGCGGCTATAGCGATGCACTTCGTCAACCAGCACGGCCACGCTTTCCGGCGGCGTGAACTGCGAAATGCCGTGGCCCAGATTGAACACATGCCCGTCGCTGCCGCCCGCCGCGGCATAACTGTCCAGCACGCCACGCACCTGCTCGCGGATGGCAGCCTCGGGAGCGAACAGCACCGTGGGATCGATATTGCCTTGCAGCGCCACGCGCCCCGCGGTGCGGCGCCGGGCGTCGGCCAGGTTGACGGTCCAGTCCAGGCCAATTGCGTCGGCGCCGATGTCGGCGAGGCTTTCCAGCCACAGGCCACCGCCCTTGGTGAACACGATCGCCGGGATTTGCTGCCCGTGATGCTCGCGCTTCAGGCCAGCCAGCACTTTGCGCATGTAGGCCAGCGAGAATGCCTGGTACATGCCATCGGCCAACGCGCCGCCCCAGGTGTCGAAAATCATCACGGCCTGGGCACCGGCCTCGATCTGGGCGTTCAGGTACTGGCTGACCGCCTGAGCATTGATCTCCAGGATCCGGTGCATCAGGTCGGGGCGGCCGTACATCATTGCCTTGACCGTACGGAAGTCGTCCGAGCCGCCGCCTTCGACCATATAGCACGCGAGCGTCCAGGGGCTGCCCGAGAAACCGATCAGCGGAACGCGCTGGCGGCCGTCCTGGACCAGCGCGCGGCGGATCTCGGCCACGGCATCGAAGACGTACTGCAGCGACGCCATGTCCGGCACCGCCAGCTTCTGGACATCGGCTTCGGTTCGCAGCGGCCGGGCAAAGCGCGGGCCCTCGCCCTGGGCGAACGACAGGCCCAGGCCCATCGCGTCGGGTACGGTCAGGATGTCCGAGAAAAGGATGGCCGCGTCCAGAGGATAGCGATCCAGCGGCTGCAGCGTCACCTCGGTGGCGTAGGCCGGATTCTTGGCCAGCCCCAGGAAGCTGCCGGCCCGCGCGCGCGTGGCGTTGTACTCTGGCAGGTAGCGGCCCGCCTGGCGCATCAGCCACAGCGGCGTGTATTCAGTCGGCTGCCGGCGCAGTGCGCGCAGGAAAGTGTCGTTCTGCAGTGCGGTCATGGTCATCCTCGTAAGACCGCCATTCTAAGGGATGGCCACGGCGCACCGGCACTTGTTGCGACCGTGCCGGTGCTCGGGGGCTAGGCCTCGTCGAGCAGGCCCATGAACGCCTGGGCCGCGCGCTGCATCCATTCGCGCGCGCGCGGCGCATCCGACTGCAGGCGCGCGAAACCGTGCGTCATGCCGCTGGCCTCGATGGTGAGCACGGTGGCGTCATGGCGCACCAGGAAATCGGCATAGGCCAGGCCTCCATCGCGCAGCACGTCGTTGGCCGCCACGATGATGACGGTGGCGGGCGGCTGCACCTGTGGTGCCTGCGCCATCAGGTTGATGCGCGCATCGGGGTGCTGCGCACCCAATGCCAGCGCGTCGGCACCAATGAACTGAGTCCAGTACCAGGCCATTTCGTCACGCGTCAGGCCAGGGCCATTGGCAAAGGCGCGGTAGCTTTCGGTGCTGAGCACGGGCGCGGTGACGGGGTAGACCAGCAATTGCGCCGCCACGACCTGCCTGCCCGCACCGGCATTGACCTGCTGCGTGGCAAGCGCCCCCAGATGCCCGCCGGCGCTGTCGCCTGCCACGGCCAGGAAGTCTGTGTCGAAACCTAATGCCGCGCGCTGTCCGGCAAACCACTGCACGGCCTGCACGGCGTCATCGCATGGCGTCGGAAACGGATGCTCGGGCGCCAGCCTGTAGTCCACGCTGGCCACGGCACAACCCGTATCGGCGGCAAGCATCGCGGCAACCGTATGGTGAGTCTCGGGCGATCCGATCACCCACCCGCCGCCGTGGAAATAGACGATCAGCCGCTGCGGCCCGGTGCCGGCCGGCCGGAACAGGCGCGCCGTGAGTGTGCGGCCGTCGAGCTCCAGCGCGAGGTCAGTCCATGTGACGCCGTCGGGATCTGGCCCCACCGACGAGGCCGCCACTTCGGCAAAGCGCGCACGCCGCGCGAGCGCATCAACGGGTACGGGCAGGCCGGCATATTGCTCGGCCTGACGGCGGAAATAGGCAAGAAGTTGCGGATCGATGGCCATCGGTGGGGCAGGAAGGGTTCGGGCAATAGCGTGCGGTTCAGGACAGCGCGAGTTGCCGCGTCAGTTCGATCTTGCTGCAGCAGTCCTGCACGGCAAGCAGGCCCGCAGCAAGCGCGCGTGCCACCGCATCATCGTTCACGATGCCAAGCTGCAGCCAGACACCGCGCGCACCCATGGCGATGGCCTCGCCGACTACCGGCGGAGTATCCTCGGCACGGCGAAAGATGTCGACCCAGTCGATGCGGCCGCCTTGCGCCCGGATCGCCAAGGCAGCTTCGCCCAGCGTGGCATGACAGGGCTCGCCCAGAATCCGTTCGCCGGCATGACGCGGGTTCACTGGCACGATGCGGAAACCATGCTGCTGCAGGAATTCGGCAACTTCATGGCTCGGACGGTCAGCACGGTCGGACAAGCCGACAATGGCCACGGTCTTCATGCCAAGCATTTCCCGGATCGCGTCCTGCGTACCTGTCATCATCGGCTCCGTGGCATTGCCGCGGCAGTTGCCGGGCGTGGTGAGAACTGGAGTCATCGTAACCGCGAATGAAGTGCGACGCCGTAATCGTCGCTTGGTTCGCCGTCGCACAAGCAATCCGACGCAAGACGATGCGCATCAGGCACCTGCCTCGCCAAAAAGTGATGCTTGAGTTCGCAAATGTGCATATAACGAGCTATTTGCACCGACCTGGCTTTCAACTTCTTGCAAAAGGATACATTTTGTTACTGCCATTGCAGGGACTTTCCCCCACAATGCATTGACACACCGACGTTTGGTGAGGCGCGTCCCGCGAAGAAGCAAGAAGTCAGAAGATGGGGCGCTGAAGAAAGCCTTTGGCAGTGAATCCCGATTTTCCGAGCCAGCAGGCGATGCCTGCTGGCCGGATACCAGGAAGACCCGGTGGCGCCAGGCCTTGTTGGCCAATTATGCGAATGCGATTCGCTGCGCCTTAGTAGTCCTGGACCGAACCCGTTCCTTCGAATTGACCCCTCGAAGGGATTTTCCCGTCCGCGCGGAGCCTCCCCGGCCCGCGCGCTTTTTTTTGTCCAGAACAGCTGAAGAATATCCCCAGCCCCAAAAAAAAGGCAGCCGCATGGCTGCCTTTTTTTGACTGTCGCACCGAAAAAACAACAGTGCGCCAGTACTGCTTGCTGCTTACTTCTTACGACGCAGGCGGGCGATGGCAGCCAGCTGCGCGGCGGCCACGGCGAGTTCGCTCTGAGCGCGTGCAATGTCCAGATCGCTGCTCTGGTTCTGCATCAGCTCTTCGGCGGCACGCTTGGCTTCCTGCGCCTTGGCTTCGTCCAGGTCGGTACCGCGGATGGCGGTATCGGCCAGCACGGTGACATGCTTCGGCTGCACTTCGAGAATGCCGCCGGCAACGAACACGAACTCTTCGCTGCCGTCTTCCTTCTCGATGCGCACGGCGCCCGGCTGGATGCGCGTGATCAGCGGCGTGTGGCCCGGCAGGATGCCCAGCTCACCCGACTCGCCCGGCAGCGCCACGAACTTCGCCTGACCGGAGAAGATCGACGCTTCCGCGCTGACGACGTCTACAAGAATGGTTGCCATATGAATTCCTTTGTCCGTTCGCTTCACTTCTGACGGCAGGCCGCGCGAGGCAGCATGCCGCCACTCCCGCACCGGGGCGCGGGAGCGTCAAAGCGAGGCTTACTGGAGCTTCTTGGCCTTCTCGAAGGCTTCGTCGATCGAGCCGACCATGTAGAACGCCTGCTCGGGCAGGTGATCGCACTCGCCATCCACCAGCATCTTGAAACCACGGATGGTTTCCTTCAGCGGCACGTACTTGCCCGGCGAACCCGTGAACACTTCGGCCACGTGGAACGGCTGCGACAGGAAACGCTGGATCTTACGCGCGCGGTTCACGGCCATCTTGTCTTCCGGCGACAGTTCGTCCATGCCCAGAATCGCGATGATGTCGCGCAGTTCCTTGTAGCGCTGCAGGGTCTGCTGGACCGCGCGCGCGACGTTGTAGTGCTCCTGGCCCACAACCTGCGGGTCCATCTGGCGCGAGGTCGAGTCAAGCGGGTCCACTGCGGGGTAGATACCGAGAGCAGCGATGTCACGCGACAGCACCAGGGTCGAGTCCAGGTGCAGGAAGGTGGTAGCCGGCGACGGGTCGGTCAAGTCATCCGCAGGCACGTACACGGCCTGGATCGACGTAATCGAGCCAGTCTTGGTCGACGTAATGCGCTCCTGCAGCTTGCCCATTTCTTCGGCCAGCGTCGGCTGGTAGCCCACGGCGGAAGGCATACGGCCCAGCAGTGCCGACACTTCGGTACCGGCCAGCGTGTAGCGGTAGATGTTGTCGACGAAGAACAGGATGTCGCGGCCCTCGTCGCGGAACTTCTCGGCCATGGTCAGGCCGGAAAGTGCCACGCGCAGACGGTTGCCCGGCGGCTCGTTCATCTGGCCGAACACCATGGCCACCTTGTCGAGCACGTTGGATTCCTTCATTTCGTGGTAGAAGTCGTTCCCTTCACGGGTACGCTCGCCCACGCCGGCGAACACCGACAGACCGCTGTGCTGCTTGGCGATGTTGTTGATGAGCTCCATCATGTTGACGGTCTTGCCCACGCCGGCACCGCCGAACAGACCCACCTTGCCGCCCTTTGCGAACGGGCAGATCAGGTCGATCACCTTGATGCCGGTTTCCAGCAGGTCAGTCGAAGGCGACAGTTCGTCGAACTTCGGTGCCTTCTGGTGAATCGCGCGGCGCTCGTCCGAAGCGATCGGGCCGGCTTCGTCGATGGGACGACCCAGCACGTCCATGATGCGGCCCAGCGTGCCTTGACCCACCGGCACCGAGATCGGCGCTTCGGTGTTCTTCACGGCCATGCCGCGGCGCAGGCCGTCCGACGAGCCGAGGGCAATGGTACGCACCACGCCGTCACCCAGCTGCTGCTGGACTTCGAACGTCAGGCCCTTTTCGGCAAACGACGTTTCGCCGCTGTCTTCCAGCACCAGCGCGTCGTACACCTTCGGCATTGCGTCGCGCGGGAACTCGATGTCCACCACGGCGCCAATGCACTGCACAATATTTCCGATACTCATTTCGTATCTCCGATAGCTTGAATTCTTGACGCCTCAGACCGCTGCCGCGCCGCTGACGATCTCCGACAGTTCCTTGGTGATCGCTGCCTGCCGGGTCTTGTTGTAGTCCAGCTGCAGTTCGCCGATCACGTTCTTCGCGTTGTCGGATGCTGCCTTCATGGCCACCATGCGCGCCGACTGCTCGGACGCCATGTTCTCGGCCACGGCCTGGTACACCAGCGCCTCGACGTAGCGGACCAACAGCTCTTCCACCACGGTCTGCGCGTCAGGCTCGTAGATGTAGTCCCACGAGTAGGCGCGCTTCTCTTCTTCCGTCTGCGACAGCTTGTCGGCGGCGAGCGGCAGGAGCTGCTCAACCATCGGTTCCTGCTTCATCGTGTTGATGAACTTGGTGTACGCCAGGTACACCGCGTCGACTTCACCATTGGTGAATGCATCGAGCTGGACCTTGACCGCGCCGATCAGCTTTTCCAGGTGCGGGGTATCGCCGAGCTGGACCACATTCGAGGCCACCTTGGCGCCGATGCGGCTCAGGAACTGCAGGCCCTTGCTGCCGATGGCCGTGGCTTGCACATCCACGCCGCGGCCCTGCAGGCTCTTCAGCTCGTTGGTCACCGCACGCAACACGTTCGTGTTCAGACCGCCGCACAGCCCCTTGTCGGTCGTGACCACGATCATGCCGACGCGCTTGACTTCGCGCTCCTGCATGAACGGATGCTTGAACTCGGGGTTGGCCGAAGCCAGGTGCGCCGCGATGTTGCGCACTTTTTCGGCATAGGGACGGGCATTGCGCATCCGTTCCTGCGCCTTGCGCATCTTGGATGCGGCGACCATCTCCATCGCCTTGGTGATCTTGCGCGTGTTTTGCACGCTCTTGATCTTGGTTCGAATTTCTTTCGTTCCGGCCATATCTTCCTCTCCGTCCGAACCACTGCCACGCCTGAAAGCTCAGGCGCGCCAGTGGTGTCGTGGAATCACGCGGTGGTTAGAACGCGGCGGACTTCTTGAAATCCTCGATCGCGGCACGCAGGGCGGGCTCATCTTCCTTCGAGAGCACCTTGGTCTCTTCGATGCGGTTGATGAGATCGGCGTACTTGGTCTTCAGATGGTCGTGCAGGCCCTTCTCGAACGGCAGAATGTCCTTCACTTCCACGTTGTCGAGGAAGCCGTTGTTGGCTGCGAACAGCGAGGCCGACAGCTGCCACACCTGTTGCGGCTGGTATTGCGCCTGCTTGAGCAGTTCGGTCACGCGGCGGCCGCGCTCGAGCTGCTTGCGGGTGGCGTCGTCCAGGTCCGAAGCGAACTGCGCGAACGCAGCCAGTTCACGGTACTGGGCCAGGTCGGTACGGATACCGCCGGCCAGGTTCTTCACCACCTTGGTCTGGGCGGCACCGCCCACGCGCGACACCGAGATACCGGCGTTGATGGCGGGACGGATACCGGCGTTGAACAGGTCGGTTTCCAGGAAGATCTGACCGTCGGTAATCGAGATCACGTTGGTCGGCACGAACGCGGACACGTCGCCGGCCTGCGTTTCGATCACCGGCAGCGCGGTCAGCGAACCGGTCTTGCCCTTGACAGCACCCTTGGTGAACTGCTCGACATAGTGCTCGTTCACACGCGCGGCACGCTCCAGCAGGCGCGAGTGCAGGTAGAACACGTCGCCCGGGTAGGCTTCGCGGCCCGGGGGGCGGCGCAGCAGCAGCGACACCTGGCGGTAGGCCCAGGCTTGCTTGGTCAGGTCGTCATAGACGATCAGCGCGTCTTCGCCGCGGTCGCGGAAGTATTCGCCCATCGTGCAGCCGGCGTAGGCAGCCAGATACTGCATGGCGGCCGAGTCCGAAGCGGCGGCGGCCACGACGACGGTGTATTCCATCGCGCCGTGCTCTTCGAGCTTGCGCACCACGTTGGCGATCGTCGAAGCCTTCTGGCCAATGGCGACGTACACGCAGTACATGCCCTTGCCCTTCTGGTTGATGATCGCGTCGACGGCCACGGCGGTCTTGCCGGTCTGGCGGTCGCCAATGATCAGCTCACGCTGGCCACGGCCGATCGGCACCATCGCGTCGATCGACTTCAGGCCGGTCTGCACCGGCTGGCTCACCGACTGACGCGCGATCACGCCCGGCGCGACCTTTTCGATCACGTCGGTTTCCTTCGCGTTGATCGGGCCCTTGCCGTCGATCGGCTGGCCCAGCGTGTTCACCACGCGGCCCAGCAGTTCCTTGCCGACGGGCACTTCCAGAATGCGGCCGGTGCACTTGACCGTGTCGCCTTCCGAAATGTGTTCGTAGTCGCCCAGCACCACGGCGCCGACCGAGTCGCGCTCGAGGTTCAGCGCGAGGCCGAAGGTGTTGCCCGGGAATTCCAGCATCTCGCCCTGCATCACGCCAGACAGGCCATGCACGCGGCAGATACCATCGGTCACGGAAATCACCGTGCCGGTGTTGCGCACTTCAGCTTCGGCGCCAAGACCCGAGATGCGGGACTTGATCAGCTCGCTGATTTCTGAGGGGTTCAGTTGCATCACAATGCTCCTAATTCTTCAATCCGACGGACGGCCGATCAGACGGCGGTCAGCGCGGTTTGCATGGCAGCCAGGCGCGCACGCACGGAGGTGTCGAGCACTTCGTCGCCGACCTTGACGCTCACGCCGCCGATCAGGGACGGATCCACCGCCACCTTCGCGTGCAGCTTGCGGCCGAACTTGCGTTCGAGTGCAGCGACCAGGTCGTTCAGTGGCTGACCATCCAGCGGGAATGCACTGGTGATCTCGACGTCCGACGAGCCTTCGCGGGCGTTCTTGAGCGCATGGAACTGCTCGGCGACTTCCGGCATCACCGTCAGGCGGTTGTTCTCCACCAGCAGGTTGACGAAGCGGCGAGCCTCGTCATTGACCGGGGACTTCACCAGCGACAGGAACAGTTCGGCCAGCTTCTGGCCGGGAATGTTCGGATCGTCGGCGAGCGCCTTCATGTCGGGGTTGGCGGCAATCAGCCCCATCTCCGACACCAGCTCGGACCATGCACCCAGATTGCCGGCTTCGCTGGCGACGCGGAACAGCGCCTCAGCGTAGGGACGGGCAATGGTTGCGGTTTCGGCCATGATTAGAGCTCAGCTTTGAGTTGATTGAGCAGATCCGTGTGGACCTGCGCGTTCACTTCGCGCTTGAGGATCTGCTCAGCACCCTTGACTGCCAGCACAGCGACCTGGTCGCGCAGATCTTCACGTGCGCGGGTCACTTGCTGCTCTGCCTCGGCCTTGGCCTGGGCAATGATGCGTGCGGCTTCCGCCTGGGCGTTCTGCTTGATCTCGTCGGCCGTCAGCTGGGCGCGCTTCTCGGCGTCAGCGACGCGTTGAGCACCCTCGGTGCGGGCTTCGGCCATAGCCTGGTCCACACGCTTGCTGGCGAGTTCAAGCTCGGCCTTGCCCTTCTCGGCAGCGGCGAGGCCATCGGCGATCTTCCTTGCGCGTTCGTCGAGCGCCTTCACCAGCGGCGGCCAAATGAATTTGGCAACAACCCACCACAGGATGAAGAACACGACCATCTGCGCAAAAAACGTTGCGTTCAGATTCATGGTGTGTTCCTTTCGGTAATCAAACTACAGATAAATGCGCAAGGGCGGCCAGGCTAGTGGCCCGCGCCGCCCGTCAGCATCATGCAGACCGAAAAGAATTACTTGATGACAGCCAGCAGCGGGTTGGCGAAGGCGAACAGCATTGCAACACCCACACCGATCAGGAATGCCGCGTCGATCAGGCCAGCCAGCAGGAACATCTTGGTTTGCAGCGGGTTCATCAGCTCGGGCTGACGTGCGCAGGCTTCGATGTACTTGCCACCCATCAGGGCGATACCCAGGCAGGCGCCGATAGCGCCCAGACCGATGATGATGCCGATACCGATGGCGGTCAGACCCTGGATGTTGGCGAGAAATGCTTGCATGATGACTCCTTTAATTTAGAGAGACTTAGAACCAAAAAACCAAAAAACCAAAAACCTAAAACCTGTGTCGATCAGTGGTGATCGTGAGCCTGGCCGATGTACACCAGCGTCAGCATCATGAAAATGAAGGCCTGCAGCAGCACGATCAGGATGTGGAAGATCGCCCAGACCGTGCCGGCAACGACGTGGCCGACAAAGCCCAGTGCAGACAGGTCGGCGCTGAACGTCCAGATCGAACCCAGCAGCGCGATCAGCAGGAACACGAGTTCGCCGGCATACATGTTGCCGAACAACCGCATGCCGAGCGACACGGCCTTGGCCAGGAACTCAATGATGTTCAGGATCAGGTTGAACGGGGCCAGGTACCACTTGGCGCCGAACGGGGCCGAGAACAGTTCGTGCATGAAGCCGCCCGCGCCCTTGATCTTGAAGCTGTAGTAGATCATCAGCACCAGCACCGAGCACGACATGCCCAGCGTGCCGTTCAGGTCGGCCGTGGCCACTGCGCGGTGGTGCGGAAGATGGATGTGGAAAATACCGAGGAGCTGGTTCAGGCCGGTGACCCAGTCGACCGGAATCAGGTCGATGGCGTTCATCATGGTGATCCAGCAGAACACCATCAGCGCCAGCGGAGCAATCCACGAACGGTCGCCGTGAATGATGCCCTTGGCCTGGTCGTCGACCATCTCGACAATCATCTCGACGAAGGCCTGGAAGCGGCCCGGCACGCCCGCGCTGACGCGGCGCGCGGCAGCGAAGAGGAAGATCACGGCGATGGCGCCGCACAGCACGGACCAGAACACCGTGTCATAGTTGAGCACGGAGAAATCGACCACCGACGCCTGCTTGCCGCCGACCGAGTTCAGGTTCTGCAAGTGTTCGGCGATATAGCCGGAGGGTGTCAGCGCGTGTTCGGCGCCTTGGATAGCTTCTGACATGTCGAAACGAACGGTATATTGCGAAATCGTTGAGCCGGCACCCTCGCATTGGCGGGCAGCCGGTACGCGTCTTGCATTGCCTTCGGCCATCGTGGCCGGTCACCGCCATGCAAGCGGGTCAAACTTTGTTGGCCCACGGTTTCACAAGTGTGAAACCCTGCGCCACGTATCTTGATATTCCGTTTTGGTGCCTCATCTCTCCGGGAAGCACACACTTCGTGCGGCTGGCCTGGCGTTACCGAATTGCCAGGGCCACCACCCAATACGTCTTGAGCGCAAGCAGGAACGTGACGAGCATCGGCACCCAACGCAGATCGCGGTACAGCACCACCACCAGCACGAACAGTGCGACGGTGGCGAACACCTTGATCGCCTCGCCCATCACCAGCCCGCCCACCGACGCCCGATCGCGCGCCATCCACAGGCGGAACGCGAAAAATCCGCTCGGTACGAAACACACTGCGCCACCGAACATCGCGGACCAGCCATACGGCCCTGCCTGCTTGCCGAACAACGCCCAGCACAATGCCGACAGCAGGGTCACAACCACCTGCGCCAGCACGATCTTGCCGGGTGTCATGCGCGAAGGCTGCAACGCGCGTTCGCCAAACAGCGTCACCGCCTCGGCGTGTGACAGTGGATCGACAGCTTCTTCCTCACGTTCTGCGTCAGAATCCCAGTCATCACTGCGGGCGTTTACCTGACGCGAATCGTTGTGCTGCTGACGGTCTCGTACCACTACTGCCTGCCTCATCCGGGCCGGAACTTTTCGGCCCGACCAGAATTCAAACCGCACGATTTTAAGGGGAACTACTGAGTCGCGTCAATGTGCTTACAGTTTGCTTGCAATGGCAAACTGCACAACGGTTGCTATCACGATTGCATGATGGCTTCGTTGAAATTGCGCGACAACGACGCTTGACGTAATTGGATTGCGCAACTCGCGTGACGCATGATGGTGGATTCGCGACTGCCCGGTGCGTTAACCGAACATCGGATTGTTTACTGCTGCGCGAATGCAACAGTGAGCAGGAAAATGGCCGTTTATCGCGCAGCTTTTCAGGCGACTCGTTGCCCTTCGTCCGCATCGCGCAAGCGCGCGAGCACGCCATCGAGGGCTTCGTTATTGCTGAAGTGGATGGTGAGCTGGCCCTTGCCACGCACGCCGAGCTTGATCTGCACCGACAGTCCCAGCGCATCCGACAGTTCTTCTTCGAGCCGCGCGACATCGCGCATGCCGTTGCCGGTCTTATGCTTGAGCGACTTCAGTTCGAACGGCTTGAGCGTGGATGCCACGAGCTTCTCGGTCTCGCGTACCGACAGCCGCTTGTTGATAATCTGGTTGGCCAGCGTGATCTGGTTCGCGCCGTCGACGGCCAGCAGCGCACGCGCGTGCCCCATGTCGAGATCGCCCGCCATCAGCATGGTCTGCACTGGCGCCGCCAGGTTCAGCAAGCGCAGCAGATTGGACACCGCGCTGCGCGAGCGGCCCACCGACTCGGCAGCCTGTTCATGCGTAAAGCGGAACTCGCGGATCAGGCGCATGATGCCCTGCGCTTCTTCCAGCGGATTCAGGTCTTCGCGCTGGATGTTCTCGATCAGCGCCATGGCCGCCGCTGCTTCGTCGGCAACTTCCTTCACGAGCACCGGCACCTTGTCGAGCCCCGCGATGCGCGAGGCACGGAAGCGCCGTTCGCCCGCAATGATCTCGTAGCGGTCGGGCTCTGCCACGCGCCGCACCAGGATCGGCTGCATCAGGCCTTGCGCGCGGATGCTCGCCGCAAGCTCCTGCAGGGCGCCCTCATCCATGCGCGTGCGCGGCTGGTACTTGCCCGGTTGAAGCTGGTCCAGTCGCAGCACGGTGGGCGCGCCCTCCTGCTTGGCGGTCTCGACGATCTCGGCCGGACCTCCCAGCAGGGCTTCCAGGCCGCGGCCCAGACCCTTCTTTTTCACGGTGCTCATGGTCACTGTCCTTGCATGGCGGTGGCAGCTTCCGGCGCCGACAGCTGCCTGACACGGGCGATCATCTCGGCGCCGAAGTCGAGATATGCCTTGGCACCCTTCGACGACGGATCGAAGGCAACGCCCGGCATGCCATAAGACGGCGCCTCGGCCAGGCGCACATTGCGCGGGATCAGGGTCTTGAAGACCTTGTCGCCAAAATGCGATTCGAGCTGCGCCGATACCTGCTGCTGCAGCGTGACGCGCGGATCGAACATGACGCGCAGCAGGCCGATCACTTTCAGTTCACGGTTCAGGTTCGCATGTACCTGCTTGATGGTGTTGACCAGATCGGACAAGCCTTCGAGCGCGAAGTACTCGCACTGCATCGGCACGATCACGCCGTGCGCTGCGCACAGACCGTTCAGCGTCAGCAGCGACAGTGACGGGGGGCAGTCGATCAGCACGAAGTCGTATTCATCGTCGACCTCGGCAATGGCTTGCTTGAGCCGGCGCTCGCGCTGGTCCAGTTCCACGAGTTCGACTTCCGCGCCCGCCAGCTCGCGATTGGCGGGCAGCACATCGTACTTGCCGGTCTCGGAGCGCTGGCGAGCCTGCGCAACCGAGGCCAGCCCGACCAGCACCTGGTACACACTGTGTTCCAGCGACTGCTTGTCGATACCTGAGCCCATCGAGGCATTGCCCTGCGGATCCAGGTCGACCAGCAGCACGCGCTGGTCCTGCGCAGCCAGTCCTGCGGCGAGGTTCACCGTCGTGGTGGTCTTGCCCACCCCGCCCTTCTGGTTCGCGATCACGAATACCTTGGCCATATGCTTCTGAGGCTCCCGATTGAATTCTTTATCCGGCGCGGCCCGTTTTGGCCCGTCCAGCTCGCGGCGCACGCGCCGCCAAAATCATTTGCGCGACAAGAACACCAGGTGACGCTCAGCGTCCAGCCCGGGAACCGTCAGTCGCCTTACCTCTTCCACGTGCCATGCAGCCATCAGGCCGGCCGCTTCCATGCGGTCGAGTTCGGCCTGCGGATAGACGCCCTTCATCGCAATCAGCCTCCCTGCCGGCGCCAGCAGCTGGCCGGAGAGGTTGACGAAGTCCGTCAGCTCGGCGAACGCACGTGACGTAATCACCGCGAACTTATCGGCGTCTTCAAGCTTCTCGACCGGACCCCAGTGTGCCGCCGCATTCGGCAAGCCCAGTTGAGCACGGCACTGTGTCAGGAAGGCGGTCTTCTTCTGCACGATGTCGACCATCAGCACCGAGACATCCGGGCACGAAATCGCCAGCGGCAGGCCTGGCATGCCGCCGCCCGATCCGACGTCAAGCACCCTGCCCCGGGCCCCACCGGCAACCGCCGCCGAGCGCGCCGCCTCCGCCAGTGCCGGAACCGCAGCCAGCGAGTCCAGCAGATGGTGCGTCAGCATTTCATCGGGATGGCGAATCGCGGTGAGGTTATAGACGCCGTTCCACTTGCGCAGCAGCGCGAGGTAGGCGAACAGCTTCTCGATGCGATCCGGCGGCAAGGCCAGCGCGATCTCTGCGAGGCCGGCCTCCAGGCGACGACGCTGGGCCGCGTCGTCGATCACGGTGTGTCGTTGGCCCGCCACTCAGGCAGCCTCTTGAGAGTTGCCGGAACGGGTACGCCCCAGCCCCTTCTTCTTCAGGTGTACCAAGAGCAGCGAGATCGCCGCCGGCGTCACGCCCGAAATGCGCGAGGCTTGCCCCAGCGTCTCGGGCCGATGCTGGTTCAGCTTCTGGCTGACCTCGAAGCCGAGGCCGCGCACTTCGGTGTAGTCCAGCCCTTCCGGCAGGCGCGTCGACTCGTTGGCTTCGAGCTTGTCCACTTCCGCCGCCTGGCGGGTGATATAGCCGTGGTACTTGATGCCAATCTCGATCTGCTCGCGGATCTGGTCCACCAGCAACGGATCCGCGTCGAGCGGGGCTTCCGGTGCATGACGACCGCCCTGCAGCGCCATCAGGCTGTCATAGCGGACCTCCGGGCGGCGCAACAAGTCCGCCAGGCTGTACTCGCGTTCGATCGGCTTGCCCAGCAGCGGCACGGCGTCTTCGGCCGGCAGGAGGGTCGGATTGACCCAGGTGCTCTTCAGGCGCTCTGTTTCACGTGAAACAGCATCGCGCTTGCGGTTGAAAGCATCCCAGCGAACGTCATCGACCACGCCGAGTTCGCGGCCGATCTCGGTCAGGCGCATATCGGCGTTGTCTTCACGCAAGCTCAGGCGGAACTCGGCGCGGCTGGTGAACATGCGGTACGGCTCGGTCACGCCACGCGTGATCAGGTCGTCGACCAGCACGCCCAGGTAAGCCTGGTCACGGCGCGGCGTCCAGGCATCGCGCTCGCGCACGTAGCAGCCAGCGTTGATGCCTGCGAGCAGGCCCTGTGCGGCAGCCTCTTCATAGCCGGTGGTGCCGTTGATCTGGCCGGCAAAGAACAGCCCGCTGATTGCCTTGCTTTCCAGCGACGCCTTGAGCGCACGCGGATCGAAGTAGTCGTATTCGATGGCGTAGCCGGGACGCAGGATGTGCGCGTTCTCCAGGCCACGGATCGAATGCACCAGCTCGAGCTGCACGTCGAAAGGCAGGCTCGTGGAGATGCCGTTCGGGTAGAACTCGTTGGTCGTCAGCCCTTCGGGCTCCAGGAAGATCTGGTGGCTGTCCTTGCTGGCAAAGCGATGGATCTTGTCCTCGATGCTCGGGCAGTAACGCGGCCCTACCCCTTCGATCACGCCCGTGTACATCGGCGAGCGGTCGAGCCCGCCGCGGATGATGTCGTGGGTACGGCTGTTGGTATGGCTGATCCAGCACGGAAGCTGCTGCGGATGCTGTTCAGGACGGCCCAGGAACGAGAACACCGGCACCGGATCCAGATCGCCGGGCTGCTCTTCCATCACCGAAAAGTCGATGGTGCGGCCATCGATACGCGGCGGCGTGCCGGTCTTCAGCCGGCCCTGCGGCAGCTTCAGCTCCTTGAGCCGGGCCGACAGCGACACCGAAGCGGGGTCACCCGCGCGGCCGCCCGTATAGTTGTCCAGGCCTACGTGGATCTTGCCGTCCAGGAACGTACCGGCCGTCAGCACCACCGCGCGGGCGCGAAAAGCGATGCCAACCTGCGTCACGGCGCCGACAACGCGATCCCGTTCCACCAGCAGATCGTCCACGGCCTGCTGGAACAGCATCAGGTTCGGCTGGTTCTCCAGGCGGGTGCGGATGGCCTTGCGGTACAGCACGCGATCGGCCTGGGCACGCGTTGCGCGCACAGCCGGGCCCTTGCTGGAGTTAAGGATACGGAACTGAATCCCCGCCTCGTCCGTGGCGGCAGCCATCGCGCCGCCCATGGCATCCACTTCCTTGACCAGATGCCCCTTGCCAATGCCGCCAATCGACGGATTGCAGCTCATCTGCCCAAGCGTCTCGATGTTATGGGTCAGCAACAGCGTCTGGCAGCCCATCCGGGCAGCAGCCAGGGCGGCCTCCGTGCCGGCGTGACCACCACCGACGACAATGACATCGAACTCTTTTGGGTAAAGCATGGGACACCTCCTCCGGGAGGCTGGCGGGAACAATCGGGATGTCGAATTATAGCGGCAATCGACTGGGGGCTTTTCAGGGCCCGCCATGTTTCACGTGAAACATGACGCTTGCGATACCCGATTGACGCCGAGTGTGTTCCACGTGAAACAAAAAAGGCCGGGCACAAGGCCCGGCCGGATGTTTCACGTGGAACAACCCTAGATTTGCCGCCGCACGTACTCAGCAATTCGCAGCGTCAACAACGTCAGATCCCGTTGTAGGGCAGCAAAACCATCATTGCGCTCACGCGTCTGCTCATCCATATAAAGTGGGCGCCGGATTTCGATCTGCAGGCTGTTGCGTCGCTCTGCCGGACGCCCGATCTGGGCGATCAGTTGCACGCCCTTGTACGGGTCGTTGCGCGCGACGGTATAACCCATCCTACGAAGCTCGGCTTCCACCAGATCGACCAGCCCGGGTTCGCAGGTACTGCCGTCCCGGTCTCCCAGCACGAAATCCGCCAGCGGGTGCGGGCTCTGGATCTTGAGCCGCTCATAGGCGTTGTTCGGCATCGAGTGCAGATTCAGGTGCCAGACTGCGCCGAAGCGGCGGTGGGCACCCTCCACTGCCTCGGCCAGCGCCGCATGATAGGGCCGGTAGTAGTGGTCGATACGGGACCGGACTTCGGCTACTGCGAGCCTGCGGTCGTAGATCGGCGTCGCGGCGTCGATATTTCGCCAGATCAGGCCGTAGCCCAGACGGGTTTTCTCGCCCGGTGCGAGCGGCGTCGGCCAGGGCCCGTCCAACTGCTCCGGATCCATGTCATCCAGCATGCGATTCGGATCGATGTACACACGCGGAAAGGTTGCGGCAAGCAGTGTGCCGCCCACCCGGGGGATCGCCTCCCACAGCGCATCGACGTGGGTGTCCTCGCCAGCGCGCAGGCGCTCGGGTGCGACGGCAGCGCCGAAGTCGGCCGGGTAGACGGTGCCGCTGTGCGGCGAGTCACACACCAGTGGCAGGGCCTCGGCCTCCGGCAAAGCCAGCGTGAACGGCGCGATGACTTTCGATTCCATTGCTTCAGCCATGCTTCAGTCCAATTGGATGTTGGCAGCCTTGGCCACGCGCGCATAACGCGCCATGGTCTGCTGGATCTGTGCCTTGAACTGCTCCGGCGTATTCGGCACCAGCGTGCCGCCCGACTCCTCCACCTTCCGCTTGAACTCGGGGTTCTGCATGGCCTTGTGGATCGCCTGGTTCAGCCGGTTGACGATGGCCGGGGGCGTCCCGGCCGGCGCCACAATGCCGAACCAGCCGCCATCGCCCATCTCCTTGAAGCCCAGCTCCGCATAAGTGGGTACGTTCGGCAGTTGCGGCGAGCGGCTCGGGCCAAGCACGGCCAGCGCGCGCAACCGCCCCGATTTCACGTGGGGCAGCGCGGATGACAGGTTGTCGCTGATCGCATTGACCTGCCCTGCCACGGCATCATTGAGCCCCAGCCCGGCGCCCTTGTATGGCACGTGCAGCAGCTTGATCTTGGCCAGCATCATGAAGTACTCGATATTCACGTGGCCCAGGGAGCCGACACCTGGCGAGGCAATCGTGTACTTGCCCGGGTTGGCCTTGGCCAGGGCAATGAATTCCTGCATGGTCTTGGCCGGTACGCTCGGATGCACCGTAAACACGCTCGGGACCGCCACCACATTGGTTACGGGGGCAAAGTCCTTGATCGGGTCGTACTTCAGCTTGGGAAAGACCGCCGGGTTGGAGCCATGGGTGCTGACCGTGGCCATGCCGATGGTGTAGCCGTCCGGGTCTGCCTTGGCGACCTGCTCCATGCCCACCGAGCCCCCTGCCCCGCCCTTGTTCTCGACCACGATGGGCTGGCCCAGCTCACGTCCGGCGAACTCCGCCACCAGGCGTGCCGACAGGTCCGTCGAGCCGCCTGCCGCGAACGGGACAATCAGGCGAATGGGGCGGCTGGGATAGGGAGCCTGGGCAAGGGCGCTGCCGGCAAAAGCAAGCGTGGCGGCAGCCGCGGCGCCGGACAGCATGAGTTGGCGGCGCGACATCCGGACTCGGGTCATGGGCTTTCTCCTGTTTTATGGTGTGCAATGAGCGCCGAGTGTCGACCGTTTACCCATGCGAGGCAAACGACTATATTGCACCTTCGCATTACCAAAGTTCATCCTCGACCGTCCCCGACCCATGCGGCTGCATTCCCCCTCCATGTCCGAGCTGCATGCTTTCGCCGCCGTCGCACGACTGGGCAGTTTCACCCGTGCGGCCGAAACGCTATGCGTCACGCAAGGGGCCATCAGCCGCGCCATTGCCAGGCTGGAGGAGCACTTCGGTCAGCCGCTGATCCAGCGCAATGCGCATCGCCTGATGCTGACCGGCGCCGGGCAGCAATTGCTGGACGCGGTGGCGGGTCCCCTGGCCGCCATCGAGAATGCCAGTGCGGCACTGCGCGCCGGCGACCGCAGCCACCACCTCACCTTGTCCGTCGTCCCGACGCTCGCCAGCGTCTGGCTGGTGCCCCGGCTGCCCGAGTTCCATCGGCGGCACCCGGAAATCCGGCTCGACTTCGTGCCCTACCGTCGCGATGAGGACTTCTCAGGCGCAGTGCCCGATGCGGCGGTGCTGGCCGGCGAGGCCAGCAAGTGGCCCGGCCTGCAGGTGGACTATGTGGTGGGACATGAAATGGTACCGGTCTGCCATCCCGAACGGGCGCGCCAGCGGCATGCCGCCGGGCGCTGGAAGGAGCCGGCCGAACTGCTCAAAGAACCCCTGCTCTACCACACCACCGCCCCCACCAACTGGCAGAACTGGCTGCGGGCGGCAGGCGTACCCAACGCTGCGCCAACGCTATCAACCGGCTTCGATCAAGTGTCGATCCTGATCCAGGCGGTGCGCGCCGACATGGGCGTGGCCGTGCTGCAGCGCTGCCTGCTGCATGACGAACTGGCCTCCGGACGCGTGGTAGCACCCTTCAATCTTCCAATACGGCTGCAGCGCGGCTACTTTCTTTGCACACCCAGGGAACGGCGCGATCATCCTGCTCTGCGGTACTTCCGAGAATGGCTGTTGGAAACGGCGGCACAGGACTCAGCACGAGCTGTCGGCGATGATCATTCGCCTGAGAGATGATCTTCTCAAATTAATGGTAAGAGGAATTCATTAAATGAATGAAAACTCTGTGCCCATTCAACAACTATTCGCCGCAAAGATTTTTCGTTCGACTAGATAGTCACAAACATCTTTCATCCGAATATTCTTGGATGACGCAGGGGCTTTGATCCGGGTTACATCTACCCGACAAATAAAAAGACCCGCAAACGCGGGCCGAACTATTCATCAATCAACTAATCCTGCGATTCACGCCGCCTTCTTCGCCAGCCCCAGGTAGGTTTCTATCACCTTCGGATTGCTGGCCAGTTCCGCCGCCGGTCCTTCCATCGCCAAATCGCCGGTCTCGATCACATAGCCGTAGTCCGCCACCTGCAGCGCCGCGCGCGCGTTCTGCTCGATCAGCAGCGTCGCCACGCCGGTCTGGCGCAGGTTGCTGATGATGTGGAAGATCTCCTTCACGATCAGCGGCGCCAGCCCGAGGCTCGGCTCATCGAGCATCAGCAGCTGCGGCTTGGCCATCAGCGCACGGCCCACCGCGAGCATCTGGCGCTCGCCGCCCGACAGCGTGCCGGCGTCCTGCCGCGCGCGCTCGCGCAGGCGTGGGAACAGGTCGTAGACCACGTCCATCTGATCCAGGAAATTCTTCTCGCGCGCACGCTTGCGGCGGAAGGCGCCAAGCAGCAGGTTGTCTTCCACCGTCATCGACGCGAACAGCTCGCGCTTCTCCGGCACCAGGCACATGCCGCGCGCCACGCGCCCTTCCACCGGGATGCCGGCCATATCGTGGCCGAGATAGCTGACGGTGCCAGTGGCCGAGCCGGTGACGGGCAGCGCGCCCATGATGGCGTTCAGCATGGTCGACTTGCCTGCGCCATTGGGGCCGATCACGGTCACGATCTTGCCGGCCTCCACCTTCAGGCTCACGCCGTGCAACGCTTCCACCTTGCCGTAGCGGACGTGGAGGTCCTTCACTTCGAGGATCGGGCTCATCTTGCGTTCCTTGTCCACACCGTTACTCCACGCCGCCGAGGTAGGCCTCGAGCACGGCCGGGTTCTTTTGAACCTCCTCGGGCACGCCTTCGGCAATGCGCGTGCCGAACTCCATCACCACGAGGCGGTCGGTCAGGTTCATCACGAAGTCCATGTCGTGCTCCACCAGCAGTACGCTCATGCCTTCCGACCGGAGCTTGCGCAGCAATTCGGCCAGCGCCTGCTTCTCCTTGTAGCGCAGGCCCGCCGCGGGCTCGTCGAGCAGCAGCAGCGCCGGGTCGCAGCACAGTGCGCGCGCGATCTCCAGGATGCGTTGCTGCCCCAGCGCGAGGCTGCCGGCCTCCATGTACATGCAGTCCGCAAGACCCACGCGCTCCAGCTGGCGACGCGCCTCGAACAAGAGCTTGTCCTCCTCGGCGCGGTTCATGCGCAGCATCGCCGCGCAGACACCGCCCTGCGCGCGGAAGTCGCCGCGCAGGTGCGCGCCGATCGCCACGTTCTCAAGCACCGTCATGGTCGGCAGCAGGTGCACGTGCTGGAACGTGCGGCCGATGCCGCGCTTGACGATCTCGCGCGAGGGCAGGCCCGATATCATGTCGCCGCGATAGCGCACCTCGCCGCGCGTCACCGGCAGCACGCCGGTGACCAGGTTGAACGTAGTCGACTTGCCTGCACCGTTCGGGCCGATCAGGCCGACGATCTCGCCGGCCCGCACCTGGAAGCTCACGTCGTTCACCGCCACCAGCCCGCCGAACTGCTTGCGCGCGGCGCGCACGTCGAGGATCAGTTCGCCGGCCTCGGGCTTCTGCCGTACCGGCAGCGCGTCGGCGGCTTGCGGTGCCTGCACCGGCGGCCCCGACGGAAACAAGCGGCGCAGGAACGGCCAGAGGCCATCGCGCGCGTATTGCAACAGCAGCACCAGCAGCACGCCGAACACGATGATCTCGAAGTTCCCGTTGGCACCGAGCAGCTTCGGCAGCAGCCCCTGCAGCGTGTCCTTGAGGATCGTCAGCAGGCCGGCACCCAGCACTGCGCCCCACACGTGGCCCACGCCACCGACCACGGCCATGAACAGGTATTCGATGCCGTAGTTAAGGCCGAACGGCGTCGGGTTCACCGCGCGCTGCAGGTGCGCATAGAGAAAGCCCGAGATGCACGCCAGCACCGCCGCCACCACGAACACCACGACCTTCATCCACGCGGTGTTCACGCCCATCGCCTCGGCCATCACGCCGCCGCCCTTGAGCGCGCGCATGGCGCGGCCCGGACGCGAGTTGAGCAGGTTCTGCACGGCCAGCACGACGAGCAGCACCACGGCCCAGATCAGGTAGAACATCGAACGGCCCGACTGCAGCTCGACGCCGAACAACGACAGCACCGGAATGCCATTGAGCCCGTCGTACTTGCCCAGGAACTCCAGGTTGCCGAACAGGAAGAACAGCGAAAGGCCCCACGCAATGGTGGCAAGCGGCAGATAGTGGCCGGACATGCGCATCGTGATCAGCCCGATCACATACGCGCAGGCCATGGTGATCACCAGTCCCACCAGCAGGCCGAACCACGGCGACAGCCCGAACTGCGTGGTCAGGTACGCGGTGCTGTAGGCACCGAGCCCGACGAACGCCGCCTGCCCGAACGACGTCATGCCGCCCACGCCCGTCAGCAGCACAAGCCCGATCGCCACGATGCTGTACAGGCCGATGTAGTTGCCCAGCGTGATCCAGAACTCCGGCGTAGGCAGCACCGGCAGCAACGCCAGCACCGCGATGAACAGCACTGTCAGCACGCGGTTGCGCTGCAGCCCGGCGCGGCCGCCGGCGCGTTCGCCGCCCACGGCGGCTTGCTTGTCAGTCAGCATCGTCATGGCTTACTCCTCTTCCTCGACGTGCTTGCCCGTGAGCGAGCGCCACAGCAACACCGGAATGATCAGCGTAAAGACAATGACCTCCTTGAACGCGCTGGCCCAGAAGGACGAATACGATTCCAGCAGCCCCACCAGCAGCGCACCCAGTGCTGCGATCGGGTAGCTCACCAGCCCGCCGACGATCGCGCCGACAAAGCCCTTCAGGCCCACCAGGAAGCCCGACTCGTAGTACACGGTCGTCAGCGGCGCGATCAGGATGCCGCACAGCGCGCCCATGGCCGCGGCCAGCGTGAACGACAGCCGCCCCGCCTGCGTGGTGCCGATGCCGACCAGGCGCGCGCCCAGCCGGTTCACCGCCGTCGCGCGCAGCGCCTTGCCTTGCAGCGTGCGCTCGAAATAGAAATACAGCGCGCCGATCAGCAGCGCCGACATCCCCACGACCCACAGGCTCTGCCCCGAGATGCTGAGGCTGCCCACTTCGAAGCGCGCATCGGAGAATGCCTCGGTGCGCGAGCCTTCGGCGCCGAACATCACCAGCCCCAGCCCCACCAGCGCGAAATGCACGCCGACCGAGACGATCAGCAGCACCAGCGTGCTCGCTTCGGCCAGCGGCTGGTAGGCAAGGCGGTACAGCATCGGCCCGAGCGGAATGATGACCAGCAGCGTCAGCGCGATCTGCGCCAACATCGGCAACGGCTGCGCGCCGTACTGCTGGACCAGCCCGTGCACCACCAGCGGAAACACCAGGTACTTGCCGGCCAGCACGCCGAGCCTGCGCCCGAGCGTACGGCGCAGTTCCGCGCTGCGCAGCATGGTCACGGTCTCATACAGGAAGGTCAGCACGCCCATGACCAGCAGCAGCCAGCTCGTCTGCGGCGCATGCCCACTCTGCATGGCCGCCAGCGTGAGCGCGCCATAGGCAACGAACTCCCCTTGCGGGATGAAGATGACGCGGGTCACCGAAAACACCAGCACCAGTGCCAGCGCCAGCAGCGCGTAGATCGCGCCTGAGGTGATCCCGTCCTGCGCCAGGATGGCGGCAATCGAAAGGTCCATTGTCTCCCCGTGTTGTGAAATGATCTGCCTGCAAGCCAAGGGGCGGACAGGGCGCGAGTATGCGCTGGGTGCGCTGGGATTACGGAATGGTAAACGGGTTGCCTATTGCAGAAATACAGGGCAACCCTAATGCACTGATGCGCACGAAAAAAGAAAGCGCATGGGTTTCACCATGCGCCTTCCCTTGCTACACGTCCAGCCACTGCAAGCCGCTTACTTGGTCAGCAGCTTCCACTTGCCGTCGACGATCTGCACCATCACGCGCGAGCGCTGGTCGAAGCCGAGGTGGTCGGTCGGGCTCATGTTCATGATGCCGTGCGATACCGGCAGGTTCTTGGTCTGCTCCATGGCGTCACGCAGTGCCTTGCGGAACTCCCTGGTGCCCGGCTGGCCCTTTTTCAGCGCCTCGGGAATCGCGTGCTGCAGGATCAGGCCCGCGTCCCACGCATGGCCGCCGAAGGTCGACACCTGGCCGCCAAAGGCCTTCTCGTAGGCGGTCTTGTAAGTCATGGCCGGCTTCTTGACGGGGTTGCCGTCTGGCAGCTGCTCGGCCACCAGCAGCGGGCCCGCCGGCAGCAAGGTGCCTTCGCAGTCCTTGCCGCACACGCGCAGGAAGTCGGGGTTGGCCACGCCATGGGTCTGGTAGATCTTGCCCTTGTAGCCGCGCTCCTTGAGCGCCTTGGCCGGCAGCGCCGCGGGCGTACCCGAGCCTGCGATCAGCACGGCGTCGGCATTGCTGCCCATCATCTTCAGGACCTGGCCGGTCACCGAGGTATCGGTGCGCGCGAAGCGCTCATTGGCGACGACCTTGATCTTGCGCATGTCCGCCACCTTGGCGAATTCCTGCGCCCAGCTGTCGCCGTAGGCATCCGCGAAGCCGATGAACGCCACCGTCTTCACGTTGTTGTTGGTCATGTGCTCGGCAATTGCCGTGGCCATGTGCGAATCGTTCTGCGGCGTCTTGAAGACCCAGGCGCGCTTGGCGTCCATGGGCTCGATGATGCGGGCCGAGGCGGCCATGGTGATCATCGGCGTCTCGTTCTCGGCCACGATGTCGACCATGGCCAGCGAGTTCGGTGTCACGGTGGAACCCACCACCACGTCGACCTTGTCCTCGCTGATCAGCTTGCGCGTGTTCTTGACGGCCGTGGTGGTGTCGGAGGCGTCATCCAGGACGATGTACTCGACCTTCTTGCCCGCGATCTCCTTGGGCATCAGCGTGAAGGTGTTCTTCTCCGGGATGCCCAGCGATGCCGCCGGACCCGTAGCCGACACCGTGACCCCTACCTTGACCTGTGCGCTGGCAGTGCCGGCAACAAGGGCGGCAGCAGCGATGGCCAGCAGGCTGGCGCGCTTGAAGTTCATCTTGTCTCCTTCGGTTCCTGCAAACGGAAAGGCATCCGTACGGCCCCGGCCGTCGGATGCCTCTATTTGTTTTTGCGACCCCTCGGGTCAGCGCAGGCACATCGCTGGCACCTGCGTACTGCCAGGAAGGAGATGATTCCTCCCGTCTTTCCCGTCCGCACCACTCCCCGGAAATGCCGCGGGCCATTTCCCGACCGCTCGGTCGGGAATGTGAATCGAGTCTAACACAGCGATTTAGCGCCACCAGCCGGATTAACCCGCATCGCGGCACGGCATGGCATGGCATGGCATGGCATGGCATGGCGCGGCAAACTCAGCGCACGAAGGCGTCCCACGCCGTCTTCAGGATCAGCGCGCTGACCACCACGATGAACACCTTGCGCACGAAGCCGCTGCCGTGGCGAAGCGCCAGCCGGCTGCCTACCTGGCTGCCGGCCACGTTGGCCACGGCCATGACCGCGCCGAGCTGCCACCAGATATGGCCCTTGCTGGCCAGCAGCAGCAGCGCCGCGAGGTTGGTGGCCATGTTCACCACCTTGGTTGAAGCCGAGGCGTGCAGGAAGTCATAGCCGAACACGCGCACGAACACGATCATCAGGAAGCTGCCGGTGCCGGGCCCGAACACTCCGTCGTAGAAACCGATCGCCGCGCCCGCGAGCAACGCCGCCGCGCGCTCGCGCGCGCCGCTGAGCGATGGCGCGTGCTCGGTGCCCAGGTCCTTCTTGGCCACGGTATAGACCAGCAGCGTCACCAGCACGAACGGCAGCGCCTTGCGCAGCGGCTCGGCCGGAATCATGGTCAGCGCCCAGGCACCGGCCATCGAGAACACGAATGCCGCTATCACGGCTGGCGCCGTCGCCGCCCAGTAGATGCGCACGCTGCGCCCGTAGCGGATCGCCGCATTGGCCGTACCGGCGACCGAGGCTATCTTGTTGGTGCCGAGCAGCGTGGCCGGCGGCATGCCGGGAAAGGCCGAAAACAGCGCGGGGATCTGGACCAGGCCGCCGCCGCCGGCCACCGCGTCGATCAGGCCGGCGAGAAAGGCGGCTACCGCCAGGAATGCGAACTCCATGATTGCAGGAAGAGAAGAGGAAGAAGGACGAAAGGAAGGGGGAAGCTGCGCGGCGCGCCGGGCACTTAGCCCAGCGTCTTGGGTGCCGGCACCAGGACGCGATGCCAGAGCCCGCTGGCGTGCCGGGCGAATCCTGCCGGCGGCGTCTCGCTGGCCAGGCCAGGGGCCAGCAGGACATGGCGGATGCCGTGGGCCCGGCACCAGTCGGCCAGCGTCGCCAGGCAGGCATCGAGGCCGCCCGGGCCCGCTGCTGCTGCGTTGGGCGACCACCACTCCATAGCGCACGCGACGCGCCCCCCGAGCTCAAGACTCGGGACCAGCGCCACCGGCAGGCAGGCGACGATTTCGCCACCTTCACGGGTCGCCAGCAGGCATGCCCCCTGTCCCGTCTGTGCCAGCAGTCCCTCCAGCACCAGCGTACGTGCGCGCGCCGCAGGCACCGACAACGGCACGGCAGCCTGCAGCCAGGCGTCGAGTACGCGTGCGTCGGCGCTTACGCCAAGGCGTACCTGGTGCTGCGGGAACAATTCGGAATATTGGGGGGAAGCGGGATCGGACGGCATGGCGTGCTGGAAAGCAAGCCCGCATTGTCTCATGTGCCTCAAGCGCGGTGATGCCATTGCGGCATCGCCGCCCTGAATTGGTGCAGGTGATGCAATCATCACCCGTGAATGAAAAAAGCGTTGCCGAGGATCACCCGGCAACGCCCTTTATTTATAACGCTGCTACCCGACACCGGGTGCGCGCCTGTCGTCTCCTCGCTTCCGCCTCCATCTAACCTGCGAAAACCGTGTGTGAAATGTAACGAAGCGGTGCAGATGGGACAAGCTAGAAGAAACCCTAGCCCCAATATCGGGCATGTCGACCCGTGATCACTCCTGCTTGCGGCTGAAGAGCGCGTTCAGTTCGCCCATGATGCCGCGGCGGAAGGTCAGCACGCAGATCACGAAGATCGCGCCGATCACCATGGTCACCGACTCGCCCAGCGAGTTGAACCACTGGATGCCCGTGGCCGAGGCCAGGAACGAGCCGATGTCGCCAAGCTTGTTCTCCAGCGCCACCACCACGAAGGCGCCGACAATCGGGCCCGACAAGGTGCCCAGACCGCCCACCAGCGTCATCAGGATCACCGAGCCCGACATCGACCAGTGCACGTCGGTCAGCGTCTCGAAACCGAGCACCAGCGCCTTGATCGAACCCGCCAGCCCGGACAGCGCCGCCGACAGCACGAAGGCGGTCAGCTTGAAGCGGTCGACATCATAGCCAAGCGAGATCGCGCGCGGCTCGTTCTCCTTGATCGCCTTCAGGATCTGCCCGAACGGCGAATGCACGGTGCGCACGATCAGCGCAAAGGCGGCCACGATGATCGCCAGCGCCACGTAGTACAGCGTCAGGTCGTCCGACAGCGACAGCACGCCGAACAGCTTGCCGCGCGGGATGCCCTGCAGGCCGTCCTCGCCGCCCGTGAACGGCGCCTGCAGGCAGATGAAGAACAGCATCTGCGCCAGCGCCAGCGTGATCATCGAGAAGTAGATGCCCTGGCGGCGGATGGCCAGCGAGCCGACCACGTAGCCGATCAGTGCGCCCCCTGCGGTGCCCAGGATCAGCCCGATCTCCGGCGTCACGCCCCACACCTTCATGGCTTCGCCCGAGATATAGCCTGCGCCGCCGAAGAAGGCCGCATGGCCGAACGACAGCAGCCCCGTATAGCCGATCAGCAGGTTGAACGCGCACGCGAACAGCGCAAAGCACAGCACCTTGAGCACGAACACCGGGTAGGCGCCAGCCATCGGCGCCACGATCAGCGCCAGCAGCAACAATCCGTACAAGAGTTTCTTCTGCACGCCGTGGCCCTCTTTCGCCTGTGCGCCCTTGATCGTCACGGTGGATTCCGCACGCATCACTTCTCCCTCCCGAACAGTCCGGCCGGACGCAGCAGCAGCACGATCACCATGATGAAGAACACCACGGTCGACGATGCCTCAGGATAGAACACCTTGGTCAGCCCTTCGATCACGCCCAGCCCCAGGCCGGTAAGGATCGACCCCATGATCGAGCCCATGCCGCCGATCACCACCACCGCGAACACGATGATGATCAGGTTCTGTCCCATCAGCGGCGAGATCTGGATCACCGGCGCCGCCAGCACGCCCGCGAACGCGGCCAGCGCCACGCCGAAGCCGTAGGTCAGCGTCACCATCAGCGGCACGTTGACGCCGAAGGCCTCCACCATCTTCGGGTTCTCGGTGCCGGCGCGCAGGTAGGCGCCAAGCTTGGTCTTCTCGATCACGTACCAGGTGGCGAAGCACACCGCCAGCGAAGCCACCACTACCCAGGCCCGGTAGTTGGGCAGGATCATGAAGCCGAGGTCCGTAGCGCCCTGAAGCGCATCGGGTGTCTGGTATGGCAAGCCCGACACGCCGTAGATCGAACGGAAGATGCCTTCGATCACCAGCGTGATGCCCAGCGTCAGCAGCAGGCCGTAGATATGGTCCAGCTTGTAGATCCAGCGCAGCATGGTCTTCTCGATGACCACGCCCAGCACCGCGACCACCAGCGGGGACAGGGCCAGCATGACCCAGTAGTTGAGCCCGGCGTACTCCATGCCCATCCAGGCCAGCACCGCGCCGAGCATGAACAGCGCGCCGTGCGCGAAATTGATGACATTGAGCAGGCCGAAGATCACCGCCAGGCCCAGGCTCAGCATCGCATAGAAGGCGCCATTGACGAGGCCCAGCAGGAGCTGGGACAGCATGGCGGGAAGGGGGATTCCGAAGATGTCCATAGGCATCCGTTGCTGTTTGTATCTCCCCTCTCCCGCAGGCGGGAGAGAGGAGCAAACCGTCGCAGCGCTGCTGACGGTTACTTCTTAAACATCGCGCACTTCGACTCGGCCACCGTGGTGAAGACCTGGTCGCCCGGAATCGTCGCGACGATCTTCATGTAGTCCCACGGCTTCTTGGACTCGGCCGGGGCCTTCACCTGCATCAGGTACATGTCGTGAATGCCGCGGCCATCCTGGCGGATATAGCCCTTGGTGTAGAAGTCGTTGATCTTGGTCTTCTTCAGTTCGGCCATGACCTTGTCCGGATCATCCGTCTTGACCGCGGCCACGGCCTTCAGGTAGGTGCTGACGGCCGAGTAGTCGGCGGCCTGCAGGCTGCTCGGCATCTTCTTCATCTTGCTGAAGTACCGGTTGGCGAACTTGCGGGTGTCGTCGTTCATGTCCCAGTACCAGCTGTCGGTCATCAGCAGGCCTTCGGTGTTCTTCAGCCCCAGGCTGTGGACGTCGTTGATGAACATCAGCAGGCCGGCGATCTTCATCGTCTTGGTGATGCCGAACTCCTTGGCCGCCTTGATCGCGTTGATGGTGTCGCCACCGGCGTTGGCCAGGCCAAGGATCTGCGCCTTGGACGACTGCGCCTGCAGCAGGAACGACGAGAAGTCCGACGCCGACAGCGGATGGCGCACCGAACCTACCACCGTACCGCCATTGGCCTTCACCACCGCCGCGGCGTCGCTCTCCAGCGAGTGGCCGAAGGCATAGTCAGCAGTCAGGAAGAACCACGACTTGCCGCCCTGCTTCACCACCGGGATGGCGGTGCCCTTGGCCAGCGCCACGGTGTCGTAGGCGTAGTGCACCGTGTACGGCGAGCACTCTTCGTTGGTCAGGCGCGCCGAGCCGGCGCCGACGTTGATGTAGACGCGCTTTTTATCCAGGGCCACCTTGCTCATGGCCAGCCCGGCACCGGAGTTGGTACCGCCGATCAGCACGTCCAGGCCCTGCTGGTCCATCCATTCGCGTGCCTTGGACGCGGCAATGTCGGCCTTGTTCTGGTGGTCGGCAGTGACCAGTTCGATGGGCTTGCCCAGCACCTTGCCGCCCGCATCCTCGATGGCCATCTTGATGGCCTCGGCGCCGCCCTGCCCGTCGATATCGGCATACAGGCCCGACAGGTCGGTGATGTAGCCGATCTTGACGGTATCGCCCGATACCTGCGCGGCGGCGTTGAACGAAACAGCACCCATGGCAATGGCCGCCATCGCGGCCGCGAGCCGAGTCTTCTTCATAGCGAGTCTCCTGTGTTGTAGCGCCAAGCGCGCCACCCGTTCCTGCCAAACAACCGATCTGGCGCTCCGTGCAAGCGGACGCGCGGATCAGACCCCAAGCAATTCATGCAGCACCGGCATCTTCGCCTCCAGCTCGCTCGCCGCGAAGCGCTCGACAATGCTGCCGTGCTCCATCACATAGAAGCGGTCGGCCAGCGGCGCGGCGAAGCGGAAGTTCTGC
>NZ_JBYOJR010000009.1:0-213292 GCF_057798915.1 Cupriavidus sp. 22TCCZM01-5 | reverse complement strand
GCGGATTACCCGTGTGAAAGTAGGTCATCGCCAGGCTCTTACAATGCAAAACCCCTCGACAGCGTGTGCTGCGAGGGGTTTTGTCTTTCTGGAGACCACAGCGCGGACCCATGCATAGATCCCTGCGGGCTGTTGTTTGCCGGTGATTCGGGTACCGGAGTATTCCGCGCGTGCACCGCTTCTGATAATTTCCATCCAAGTCCCGGACTGACCGGGATGAAGCAGTCTGCCGCGCGCAATACGCGGCAAGCAGTACGCAATACCAAAGCCCGCTGCGAAGCAGCCGGACGGGCGGATTTACGGAAGCAGGGGGGCAGATGGCGGCCAGGACGTATCGGCTTGTATCGACTGGCGTGGCGGTCGCGCTGACGTTGGCGGGATGCGCATCGACGCAAGTCAGTCCGCCCGCGGATCCCGCATCGATGGCGGCCGTGTCGGCCATCGACTGCAAGGTCTTCGCGGCGCGCGTCGCGCCGGATGCGAACAGCGCCGCCGATGCACCGATGTCCGATCCGATGGCCGCTGCCAACCAGCAAGCCGTCGAGGCCGAAGCCGGCGACGATGGCGATGCCGTACCGCCGCCGCCCCTGGCAAACCTTCCACGTTTTTCCTCTGCGTCCCTGCGCAGTCCGCTGCCGGTAGGCTGGCAGCCATGGACAATCAACCGGAACAAGACCCCGACTCGTTATACGCTGGCCGAAGTGGAGCAGCGCGTCGTTGTCCACGCCCAGGCTGACAGTTCAGCCTCCGGTCTCTACGTGCCTTTGCGCGATCGCGATGCGGGCATGCTGCGCTGGACGTGGAAGACCAATGGCGTCATCCGCAATGCGGACAACGGCCAAGGCCAGCGCGAAGACTCACCGCTGCGCCTCTTTGTCGCATTCGATGGTGACAAGGGCAGCCTGTCGTTGAAGGACCAGCTCATGTACGAAATGGCGCGGCTGACGACGGGGCGCGAGATGCCCTACGCGACGCTGATGTACATCTGGGGTGGCAAGCGTCCGGAAGGCACGGTCCTATCGAATCCGCATACGGATCGTGTCCGCATGATCGTGGTGGATAGCGGCGCGAAGCACGCCAATGAATGGCGTTGCCACGAACGCGACCTGCGCGCCGATTATCGCAAGGCCTTCGGCACGGATCCCGGCCGGGTCATCGCCGTCGGCATCATGACCGATACTGACAACACCCGCAGCAAGGCGGAGTCCTGGTACGGCGACATCGCGCTGGACTAGTTCGTCACGGGCCGCCGACCGGCTCACTGAGCGCCAGCACCGCGAAGGACGCAAGCCAGTGCGTCGCGACATAGCTGCCATGCATGGCCTGCGGCAGCGAGGCTTCGATATGGTCTGACCAGGCCTGGATTGCCAGCGGGCGCAAGTCCTCGGGCAATGCCGGCTCCAGCAGGCGCCAGCACCACGCACGTGACAGATTGAGGCCATCGAGGTGGGTCATCTTGGGGTCGCTGCGGTCCGCGACAGCCACAGGCGTCAGCCAGTTCGCCAGTTCCGTGCGCGAGGGGGCGAATAGCTCCCACCATTCCGCAAAAGCACATCCGTCCATGACGGCATGCATCAGGACGGCCTCCGTCAGTCCTCCTGACAGGAATTCGTCGCCGCCCGGCTCATAGCGGGCCGGGTAGTGCTGGTCATGGCCAAACCAGCGATGCGCGCGCCGGACAATGGCTCGGCGCAGTGCGTGATGCTGGTCTGCGCGCGCGTAGGAAAGCGCCATGATCAGCGCGAACGCGCTGTTGAAGTGCGTGCCGGTGCGGACCGGGAAATCGGCCACATCGAGATAGTCGACGAGTTGCCGGGCCAGGTGCCGTGCCAGCGGCGCGCAGGCCTCGGCCCATTGCGCGGCCTGTGCATCGTTCGCGCCAGCGGACTGGAGTTCGGCCTGCAGGCGCAGCAGCCACGCCCAGCCGTACGGCCGCTCAAACGTGCGCGAGCCCGGCTGAAGGAAGTACGCCAGCTCCGCTTCGATGGCCTCGGGACGGAACTGCCCATCAAGCGTGGCCCTGATCCGCGATCCATCCTCAAGGTCGGGCCAGAGGGACAGCAGGCGGACCAGCAGCCAGTGCATGTGCACGCTGGAGTGCCAGTCATAGCTGCCGCAGAACACCGGGTGCAGGACCGCTGGATCGAGCCGGTCGTCCGGCCCGGTCAACATGTGCTCCAGCTTGTACGGATAGCGGCGCCCGATGTTGTCGAGCGCGACCCGGGCAAAGCCATTTGCGTGAGTTCGATCCAGTGCGATGCGCCCCATGGCCATTTTGCTCGCTCAGGCCGGGGCCAGCCACGCTTCCACGAGCCTGACAAGGAACGTCGACCCGACTGGCAGCAGTTCATCGTTGAAGTCATAGCTCGGGTTGTGCAGCATGCATGGCCCCATGCCGTGCCCGGACTCGCGGTGCGCGCCGTCGCCGTTGCCGATAAACAGGTAGCAGCCCGGCTTCTCCTGCAGCATGAACGAGAAATCTTCCGCGCCCATCGTCGGCTCGACATCGGCATCGACCATGTCCGCGCCCACCAGCGCCGTCGCAATGCCGGCGGCAAACTCCGCCTCCGCCACGCTGTTTATCGTCGGCGGGTAATTGCGATGGAATTCGAAATCGACCGTGCAGTCGAAGGCAGCAGCCACCGCGCGCGCCACTTCCTCCATGCGCCGTTCGATAAGGTCCAGCACCGGCAGCGTAAAAGTGCGCACGGTACCGCCGATCCAGGCCTGGTCCGGCACGATATTGGTCGCATCGCCGGCATGGAACTGGGTGACCGAGATCACGGCCGTATCGATGGGCCGCTTGTTGCGCGTGATGATCCCCTGCAGGGCCGATACGATCTGCGCAGCGGTGAACACCGGGTCGTTGCCGTTGTTCGGCATGGCCGCATGCGCGCCCTTGCCGCGCACGACAATGCGGAACTCGTTGCTCGACGCCATTAGCGGACCCGCGCGCGTGCCGAACGCGCCGACCGGCATGCCCGGCCAGTTGTGCATGCCGAAGACGGCATCACACGGAAAGCGCTCGAACAGGCCGTCCTTGATCATCTCGCGCGCGCCGCCGCCGCCTTCCTCGGCCGGCTGGAAGATCAGGTTGACGGTGCCATCGAAGTTGCGGTGCTCGGCCAGATAGCGCGCCGCGCCGAGCAGCATGGCCGTGTGGCCGTCGTGGCCGCAGGCATGCATGCGGCCGTCATGCTGCGACCGATGGCCGAAGGTGTTGGCTTCCTGCAGGGGCAGCGCATCCATGTCGGCGCGCAGGCCGATGCTGCGCTTGCCATTGCCCTGGCGGATCACGCCGACGAGGCCGGTCGTTCCCAGTCCCCGGTGGACCTCGATGCCCCAGGATTCCAGGGTGCGCGCCACCACGTCGGACGTGCGTTGTTCCTGGAAGCACAACTCGGGATGCGCATGGATGTCGCGTCGGATCGTACGGATTTCGGCTTGCGCCTGCAGGATTTCGGGAATGAGCTTCATGATGCAGCAGAGGGTGCGGCCGGCGGTTGGAACCCCGATCATACGATGCCCGCCCGGAAAGCGCCAAAACGGGCCGCTTTGCGCCCGATTGGGGCGACATGGAACATGGTGCGATGGCGCACTGCAATACATGTGGGTGGGTTTCCCCCAATGCCCGGTTTGATCGGTTGCTGGAACAGTTCGTGCTTGAAGTGCCCGGCCGGCAATACCGTCGCCACAGCGTGCAAGACCGCACCAGGATGCAGCGCCGCCTTCGGGTCCGTTGCGCGCGCATTGCCGATCCTAACGTTGCTCCACCTGTCCCTGGGAGAAATGCGCGATGTCCCTTCGCACATTCAAGAAGGCATTTGGTGCTGTCGCGGTAGCCGGGGCCATGAGCCTTGCGCTGGCCGGTGCAGCACAGGCCGCCGACCTCAAACTGGCCATGAGTTCGCCGCCGACCTCGATGGATCCGCACTTCTACAACCTGTTCTCCAACATCAACGTGTCGGAGCACATATTCGATTCGCTGATCAAGCTGGATCCCGACAGCCGCATCATTCCCGGCCTGGCGGAGTCGTGGAGGATGGTCAACAACCTGACCTGGGAGTTCAAGATCCGCAAGGGCGTGAAGTTCCATGACGGTTCCGAGCTGACCACAGACGACGTTGCGTGGTCGCTCGACCGTCCGGCCACGATCCAGAACAGCCCCGGCAAGTTCGACGTTTACACCAAGGCGATCATCAACAAGAAGATCATCGACAAGTACACGATCCAGCTAACCACCAACCAGCCCTATCCGCTGATGCTGAGCGACCTTGCGTCGATCTTCATCGTACAGAAGAAGGCAACTCAGGGGCTCAGCTCCGATGACTTTGCCCAGGGCAAGGGCATGGTCGGCACCGGCCCGTTCAAGTTCGTCAGCTACGCGCGCGATGACCGGGTCGAACTGGTGCGCAACAATGACTACTGGGGGCCGAAGCCCGCATGGGACAAGGTGACGCTGCGCTTCATCCCCAACCCGGCCACGCGCCTGGCCGCGCTGCTGTCGGGCGACGTACAGGCGATCGAGAATGTGCCGACACCTGACCTGCCGAAGGTGCGCAGCGATCCCAAGCTGTCGTTCTTCTCCAAGATTTCGCATCGCGTGATCTACCTGTACTTCGATACCAAGCGTGACAAGTCGCCATACGTCACGACGAAGGAGGGCCAGCCGATGGACAAGAACCCGCTGAAGGATGCGCGCGTGCGCAATGCCATCAGCATGGCCATCAACCGGCAGGGCATCAAGGACCGGTTGATGGAGGGCCTCTCGGAGCCGACCAACAACCTCGTGCCGCCCACGCTGTTCGGCTACAACCCGAACCTCAAGACGGTCAAGTACGACCCGGAGGGCGCCAGGAAGCTGCTTGCGGAGGCCGGCTATCCGAATGGCTTCGGCGTGACGCTGCACACGCCCAACAATCGCTACGTCAACGACGAGAAGATCGCCCAGACTATCGCGCAGAACCTCACTCGCGTCGGCATCGTGACCAAGGTGGAAGGCATGCCGATGGCCACATATTCGTCCAAGGGCATCAAGCATGAATGGTCGTTCGGCCTGCTGGGCTGGGGCGCGCAGACCGGCGAAGTGAGCTCTCCGCTGCGCGCGCTGCTCGCTTGCGAAGACAGCAAGAAGGGCTTCGGCACGACCAACTGGGGCGAATATTGCAACCCAAAGATGGATGTCGTGCTGGAAAAGGCCCTGTCGACCGTGGATGACGGCGAGCGCTCCAAGCTGCTGCAGGAGGCCACTGCCATCGCGATCCACGACGGCGGTATCATCCCGATCCACCAGCAGGTGACCACCTGGGCAACGCAGAAGGGTATCGTCTATGTACCGCGCACCGACGAACGCACCTATGCGCACAACTTCAAGCCGCAATAAGCGGCGCCAGCCGGTCGCCCGCGGGTAGTCATCGCGGCAACGTACACCATGCGGGCAGCGCCAGGGACGGACGCGGGGCTGGCCCGGCGCGGCCCGCAGCGGTGTGCGAAAGGATAGTGGTCTGACATGCTGGTCTTTATCATCCGGCGACTGATGCAGAGCGTGGTTGTGCTCTTTATCATGTCGCTGCTCGTTTTTCTCGGCGTCTTTGCCATCGGCAATCCCGTCGACATCCTGATCAATCCGCAGGCGGACCAGGAGGACATCCGGCGCACCATCGCCGCGCTCGGGCTCGACAAGCCGCTCTGGGAGCAATACCTCGTCTTCCTGCAGAATGCGTTGCACGGCAACCTGGGCACTTCGTTCGCCCACGGCACGCCTGCGCTCAAGCTGATCTTCGAGCGCATGCCCGCCACGCTGGAGCTGGCGGTGTTCGCGATCCTGCTGGCCATCGTGCTGGGCATACCGCTGGGCCTGTGGGCCGGCTTGCGTCCCAACGGCGTCGCCGGCAAGTCGATCATGACGGTGTCGATCCTCGGCTTCTCGCTGCCCACCTTCTGGGTCGGGCTGATGCTGATCATGGTGTTCGCCGTGCAGCTCGGCTGGTTGCCGTCGAACGGACGCGGCGAGACCGTGCGCGTGCTGGGTGTGCCGCTGAGCTTTCTGACTGTCGATGGCATCCGCCACCTGATCCTGCCAGCCGTGACGCTCTCGCTGCTCAATATCGCCATGGTGATCCGCCTGACGCGCGCCGGCACGCAGGAGGCCATGCTGCAGGACTACGTGAAATTCGCGCGCGCGAAAGGCTTGTCCAACGCCCGCATCGTCGGCGTGCACGTGCTCAAGAACATCCTGATCCCGATCGTCACGGTGATCGCGCTGCAGTTCGGCTCGATCATCGCGTTCGCGATCGTGACCGAATCGATCTTCGCCTGGCCCGGCATGGGCAAGCTGATCATCGATTCGATCCAGTTGCTCGACCGGCCCGTGATCGTCGCCTACCTGATGGTGATTGTGACCCTGTTCATCCTGATCAATCTGGCGGTGGACATCGTCTACAGCGTGCTCGATCCGCGCGTGCGCATTGCCGACAACAAGGGCTGAGCCATGACTGCCGCCACCGCAGACAAGCCGAAGACCGCGCGCGAGCAGACGCCGTTGCGCCGCTTCGCCGCCGAATTCCTGTCCAGCAAGATCGCCATAGCGGGGCTGATTACGCTGGTCGCCATCATCCTGGTTGCCATCTTCGCGCCGTGGCTGGCGCCGCAGAATCCGTATGACCTGGCCGCGCTCGACGTGCTCGATGCACGCCTTGCCCCTGGCGAGCAGGCCGGCAACGGCATGACGTTCCTGCTGGGCTCCGACGAGCAGGGTCGCGATATCCTGTCCGCGGTCATGTACGGGCTGCGCATCAGTATTGGCGTGGGCGTGGTCAGCACGGTCATCGCGCTGCTACTCGGCGCGACGCTAGGCCTGCTCGCGGGCTTCCTGGGCGGGCGCGCCGAGGCCTTCATCATGCGCGTGGCCGACCTGCAGCTGTCGTTCCCGCCGATCCTGCTGGCGCTGATCCTGCTGGCGTTCCTGCGCCCGGGCATCGGCAATATCGTGATCGCGCTGGTGGCGGTGCAGTGGGCCTACTATGCGCGGACCACGCGCAGCGCGGCGCTCGTCGAGCGCCGCAAGGAATACATCGATGCCGCCACCTGCCTGGGCCTGCCGCCGGGGCGCATCATGTTCCGCCACCTGCTGCCCAACTGCCTGCCGCCGCTGATCGTGATCGCGGCGCTGCAGGTGGCATCGGCCATCACGCTCGAGGCAACGCTGTCGTTCCTGGGGCTGGGCGTGCCGATCACTGAACCGTCGCTGGGCTCCCTGATCTCGAACGGCCAGCAGTACATGCTGTCGGGCAAGTACTGGATCAGCTTCTTCCCGGGCATTGCGCTCGTGGTCACCATCGTCGCCATGAATCTCGTGGCGGACCAGTTGCGCGACGTGCTGAACCCGCGCCTGCAGACGCAATAGGGAAGGGGCAACATGGCACAACCAACTCTGGTGGTCGAACACCTCAAGACGCAGTTCTTCACGCGCGGCGGCATTGCCAAGGCGGTGGACGACGTATCCTTCACGGTCGGCCGCGGCGAGATCATGGGCCTGGTCGGAGAATCCGGCTCGGGCAAGTCGATGACGGGCTATTCGATCATGGGCCTGATCGACCCGCCCGGCAAAGTCGTCGACGGCCGCATCGCGCTGACCAGCCGCGACGGCGTCACGCGCGACCTGCGCGCGCTCACGCCGGCCCAGCAGCGCGACGTGCGCGGCAACCGCATCGCCATGATCTTCCAGGACCCGATGATGACGCTGAACCCGGTCCTGCGCATCGACACGCAGATGATCGAGGCGGTGACGGCGCACGACAAAGTCAGCAAGGCCGCAGCGCGCGAGCGGGCACGCAACGCGCTTGCGCGCGTGGGCATTCCGTCGCCGGATGAGCGCCTGCTGGCCTATCCGCACCAGTTCTCGGGCGGCATGCGCCAGCGCGTGGCGATCGCGATCGCGCTGCTGAACAAGCCCGACCTGATCATTGCCGACGAGCCCACCACGGCGCTGGACGTGACCATCCAGGGCCAGATCCTTTATGAGATGCAGACGCTGTGCCGTGAGTCGGGCACGGCGCTGATCTGGATCACGCACGATCTGTCGGTGGTGGCGGGCCTCGCCGATTCGGTTTGCGTGATGTACGCGGGCAGGATCGTCGAGTCCGGTGACGTGCGCCAGGTGCTGGAGCGCCCCGAGCATCCCTATACGCACGGGCTGATCGGCTCGGCACCCTCGCGCAACCCGCGCGGTGCGCCGCTGAAGCAGATCCCGGGCATGACGCCGTCGCTGCTGAACCTGCCTGGCGGCTGCGCTTTCCGCGAACGCTGCCCCTATGCCACCGAGGTGTGCAAGACCGAGCCACCGCTGGAGACGGCGTCCGACGGCCGGCGGCTGCGGTGCTTCCATCCGGTGATGGCCCGGCAGGAGGCGGCATGAGCGAAACGGAACTGGATACCCCTGCCATGACGGACGGACCTTCGCAGACGGTGACGCCGTCCGCGCCACTGCTGGAGCTGCGTGGAGTCTCCAAGCGCTTCGTCAAATCGCTGGATACCGCGGCGCGCATCGCCAACCTGTTCGGCGCTCACGCGCGCGAAGAGGTGGTGCACGCGGTCGATCGTGTTGACCTGAGCATCCGCCAGGGCGAGGTGGTGGGGCTCGTGGGCGAGTCCGGATGCGGCAAGTCCACGCTCGGCCGCATGGCGGTGGGCCTGCACTCCCTGACCGAAGGCGAGCGCCTGTGGCATGGCACCTACCTCGATCATTTGCCTCCGGCGAAGCGCCGCGAGAAGCAGCTCGCGATCCAGATGATCTTCCAGGATCCGTATGCGTCGCTCAATCCGCGGTTGCGCGTGATCGATATCGTGGGCGAGGCACCGGTCGTGCACGGCATGGTCGCGCGCGGCGAGCAGAAGGCCTATGTGGAAGACATGCTCGTGCGGGTGGGGATGGACCCGACCGTGCTGCGCCGCTTTCCGCACCAGTTCTCGGGCGGCCAGCGCGCGCGCATCGGCATTGCGCGCGCGCTGGCGGTGAAGCCGGAATTCCTGGTGTGCGATGAGTCGGTGGCGGCGCTCGATGTCTCGATCCAGGCCCAGGTGCTGAACCTGTTCATGCGCCTGCGCCAGGAGCTGAACCTGACCTACCTCTTCATCAGCCACGACCTTGGGGTGGTGAAGCACATCAGCGACCGCGTGGTGATCATGTACCTGGGCCGGGTGGTGGAGTCGGCGCCGACCGAGGAGGTCTTCGCCGCGCCCAACCATCCGTACACGCAGGCGCTGCTGGCCGAGGCGCCCAAGCTCGAAGTCGGCAAGAAGACCTATGTGGCGATCCGCGGCGAAATTCCGTCGCCGCTGAATCCGCCCACGGGTTGCCATTTCCATCCGCGCTGCCCGCATGCGATGCCGCGTTGCAAGGCGGAGCAGCCGCTGCTGAAGGAGATCGCGCCGGGCAGGCTTTCGGCGTGTCACCTGAACGATATGGGGTAGATGACAGGAGGGTAGAGCGCGCGATCCCTCCATTGTCCGTTCAGCGAATCACCTGTCCCTTCGAGTTGATGATCGTCATCTCGACAAACTTCGATCCCACGTGGTTTTCGGGGGTGAAGTTGACGATGAAGCCGCCCAGATCGACATTGCGCATGCCTTCCAGCGCCGCCACCAGCCGTTCGCGCGTCAGGTCCTTGCCCGCGCGGCGCAGGCCTTCCGTAAAGGCCTTGGCGGCGACGAAGCCCTCGATGCCGACGTAATCGAAGTCGTCCGGCTTGCCGGCGACCTGCAGCAGCCGCAGGTATTCGCGCACCACCGGCAGCGTGGCGTTGCCCGGGTGCGGCATGACCTGCGAGATGATCACGCCGCTGCCCAGCGGGCCCAGTTCGCGCGCCAGCGCCTGCGTGCCGACATAGGACACGTTGTAGAACTGGCCGCTGTAGCCACGGCGCAGCGCTTCCTTCACGAAGGCGCCGGCGGTGCGGTAGGCGCTGACCAGCACCACGGCGTCGGGATTGGCCTTCATGGTGCCCTGCATGGCGTCGCCGATCTCGACGGTATTGCGCACCACGTTCTCGCGCGCCACGATCTGCACGCTCGGGTCCGGCGATGCCTGCAGCGCGCGCGCCAGCCCCTCCAGGCCGGCCTTGCCATAGGCGTCGTCGTTGTAGACCACGGCCACGCGCTTGAGCCCGGTGGTGCGGATCTGGCGCACGATGGCGGCCGTTTCCTCATTGAAGCCGGCACGCACATGGAAGATATTGCGGGCGCGCGGATCGCGCAGGGACTGTGCTCCGGTGTAGGGCGCGAAGAACGGCACGCCGGCCTGCGCCGCGACCGGCAGCGAGGCCTCGGCATTGTCCGTGCCGACATAGCCGAACAGCGCGAATACGCGGCCTTCGCCGACGAACTTGCGTGTATTGGCCGCCGCGGTCTCCGGCTCGTTGTAGTCCTCCAGCGTCTGCAGTTCGATGCGTCGGCCGTAAATGCCACCCTGCCGGTTGACGGACTCGAAGTACAGGCGCGCACCGGCACCCATCTGCTTGCCAAGTGCCGCCGTCTGCCCGCTGAGGGCAGCAGACTGGCCGAGCACGATGGTGTCGGCCGTCACACCGGTTTCCGCTGCGATGGCGGCGCCCGCTGCGCCGCAAAAGCCGATGGCGCCAGCCACCAGCAGGCCGGCGAAGCGCCTGGCCTTGACCCCGTTAAGATTGGACATGAATCCCCGCAAAAATGTCAGGTTGGATACCCATGCGCCCCCGGGCCGGTCTGCGCCGGCGTCGGGGCTCCCGCCAGCTGTCAGCATGCCTGCCGCAAGCCGCTCATGGCTGCGGGGCACGGGTGGCCGGCGGTCATTTTCCGGCCAGGACCGGAACGCGCCGCTGCATCATAATCGAATACAATCCGAGCAGAAACTGCCGCGTCCGCTGTGGTTTTCACGGTTGTGACGGGCATTCGGGCCATCCCCCTGGCCAATCGTCAATCGCCCCGACCCATATTCCAGCCGCCTTCCTGCCTGCCCGGAGATTCCATGGCTTCCCGTATTGTCCGCGCCGCCTGTCCGCATGACTGTCCCGACACCTGTGCCCTGCTTGTCACCGTCGAGGACGGCCGCGCGATCAAGGTCAATGGCGATCCGGACCATCCGGGCACCCAGGGCGTGCTGTGCACGAAGGTATCGCGCTACACCGAGCGCACTTACCATCCCGACCGGCTGCTGACGCCGATGCGCCGGGTCGGGCGCAAGGGCGAGGGCAAGTTCGAGCCGATCTCCTGGGACGAGGCGCTGGACGAAGTCGCCACGCGGCTCAAGGCCATTGCCGCGCGCGACCCGCAGGCGATCGCGCCGTACAGCTACGCCGGCACCATGGGACTTGTGCAGGGCGAAAGCATGGCCGCGCGCTTTTTCCACAAGCTCGGCGCCTCGCTGCTGGACCGCACCATCTGCGCGAGCGCCGGCGCCACGGCGCTGCGCTACACCTATGGCGCCAGCGTCGGCATGGACATGGAAAACGTCGTCGACGCGAAGCTCGTGATCATCTGGGGCGGCAACCCGATCGCGTCGAACCTGCATTTCTGGACGCGCGCGCAGGAAGCCAAGCGGCGCGGCGCGACGCTGGTGGCGATCGATCCGTATCGCTCGCTGACCGCCGAGAAGTGCCACCGCCACATCGCACCGATGCCGGGCACCGACGGCGCGCTGGCGCTGGCCATCATGCATGTGCTGATCCGTGACGACCTGCTCGACCACGACTACATCGCCCGGCACACGCTGGGCTTCGACGCGCTGCGCGAGCGCGCGCAGGCGTACTCGCCGGCCCGTGCCGCGGAGATCTGCGGCATTGCGGTCGAAGACATCGAATGGCTGGCCGGCCTCTACGGCACGCTGGCGGTGCGTGAGCGCCAGCCGGTGGCCATCCGCCTGAACTATGGCATGCAGCGCGTGCACGGCGGCGGACAGGCGGTGCGCGCGGTGGCGTGCCTGCCGTCGCTGGTGGGTGCGTGGCGGCATCCGGCGGGTGGGCTGCAGCTGTCGGCGTCGGGATTTTTCCCGGTCAACGACAGGGCCCTGCAGCGGCCCGACTTGCTGCCCCCCGGCCGGTTGCCGCGCACCGTCAACATGAGCACGATCGGCGATGCGCTGCTGGATCCGGGCAGTCCGGGCAATCCGCGCCTTGAGGCGTTGGTCGTCTACAACAGCAACCCGGTGGCGGTGGCGCCGGAATCGGGCAAGGTGGCCGAAGGCTTTGCGCGCGAGGACCTGTTCACGGTCGTGCTCGAGCAGTTCCGCACCGATACGGCCGACTACGCCGACATCCTGCTGCCCGCGACCACGCAGCTCGAGCACGTGGATGTGCACAAGGCCTATGGGCACACGTACTTCCTCGCAAACAACGCCGCCATCGAGCCGATGGGCCAGGCCCTGCCCAACACCGAGATCTTCCGCCGCCTGGCGCAGCGCATGGGCTTCAGCGAGCCGTGTTTTAGCGACAGCGACGAGCAGATCGCGGCGCAGGCCATCGTTCCCGGCGACGCGCGTGCGCAGGGCATTACGTGGGAATCGCTCAAGGCGCGGGGCTGGCAGAAACTGTCGCTGCCGGCCGCGCCGTTCGCGCACGGCGGCTTTCCCACCGACTCGGGCAAGTGCGAGTTCTATTCCGAGGCCATGCGCAGCGCCGGGCTCGATCCGCTGCCCGACTACGTGGCGCCGTACGAAGCGCCGTCTTCGGCGCCCGAGCTGGCCGACAGGTACCCGCTGGCGATGATCTCGCCGCCCGCGCGCAATTTCCTGAACAGCAGCTTCGTAAATATCGACAGCCTGCGCGCGACCGAGGGCGAGCCGCACCTGGACATCCATCCAGACGATGCCGCCGCGCGCGGCATCGTCAACGGTGCCCGCGTGCGCGCGTTCAACGACCGCGGCAGCATGCTCGCGCGGGCGCGCGTGACCGACCGCGCACGGCGCGGGCTGGTGGTGGGGTTGTCGATCTGGTGGAAGAAGCTCGCGCCGGACGGCAAGAACGCCAATGAACTGACCAGCCAGCGGCTTACCGACCTGGGCCGTGCGCCTGTGTTCTATGACTGCCTGGTCGAGGTGGAGGCTTGGCACGAGGCGGAAGTGGTGGCCGTCGCGCCATGAGCCGGTGATGGACTGGAAGAAGGGCCGCCGACGCGCGGCGGGCATCCTGGTAGCGGCGGGGCTGGCGCTGGCGATGGCCGGCTGCGATACGGTCGGCTACTACTACCAGTCCATCGGTGGCCACCTGGGGGTGATGGCGCAGGCACAGTCGCTCGATGACGCGATTGCCAGCGCACAGGCGTCCAACGATGCGCGCCTGGCCCAGCGCCTGACGCTGGCGCGCCACATCCGCGACTATGCTTCGCGCGAGCTGAAGCTGCCCGACAACGGCAGCTACCGCCGCTATGCCAACCTGCACCGGCCTTACGTGGTCTGGAGCGTGTTTGCCACGCCCGAACTGTCGATGGCGCTGCACCAGTGGTGCTTCCCGATCGTCGGCTGCATCAGCTATCGCGGCTACTACGCCCAGGGCGATGCCGAGCACTATGCCGCGGGCCTGCGCCGCGAAGGCCTGGAGACCTATGTGGCGGGCATTCCGGCCTATTCCACGCTGGGCTACTTCGATGACCCGCTGCTGAACACCTTCGTCTACCTGCCCGAAGGCGAACTGGCGCGCATGATCTTCCACGAGCTCGCGCACCAGGTGGTCTATGTACGCAATGACACGGCCTTCAACGAGTCGTTCGCGACTGCGGTGGAGATCGCCGGCGTGGAGCGCTGGCTCCGTGACGATGCGTCGGACGATGCGCGCGCGAGCTACCGGCAGTACGACAGCCGGCGAAGGCAGTTCCGGGCGCTGCTCCTGGACACGCGCGACCGGCTCGATGCCTTGTACCGTGCGGGCGCGGACGATGACACCAAGCGCCGCGGCAAGGCCGAGATCTTCGACAGCCTGCGCAGCCAGTATGCAAAGCTGCGCGTGGAGTGGGGCGGCTACAGCGGCTACGACCGCTGGTTCGACCAACCGTTGACCAACGCACACCTGGCCGCCGTTGCCACGTACCAGCAATGGGTGCCCGCATTCACGGCGCTGCTCGACAGCGTTGGCGGCGACTGGACGCGCTTCTATGCCGAGGCGCGCCGCATCGGCGACTTGCCTGCGGACGAGCGCCATGCCGCCTTGCGCAAGCTGGCGCCGCCGGCCGTGAATACCGGCACGCTGAACGCCGAGGAGCGGGCGCCCGGCACCGTCCGGTCCGACCACTGACCGGACGCCGTCCCGCTCAGACGCCGGTTGGCCGCTTCATATGGCAGGCCGACGGCAGGTCGAGTGCCTGCGCCGGCGTCACGCTGTTCAGGCGAAAGCCGTACTGCGTGCCTTCGGCGCCGACCTTGACGGTCTTGCCGTCAACGGGCGCAACGGTCGACACCACCTGCGGCAGCAGGAGCTGGTGGTCGCTCTTGCGCATCGTCACCTCGCCCAGCGCGGTCTTCATCTTCATGCCTTCGAGCGCCAGCGCGACCCTGGTCGGATCGTCGCTGCCGGCGCGCCGCATGGCCTCGGTCACGAGCTGCACCGACACCAGCACGCGCGGCGTGAAATACTCGCCGGCGGCGGTCTGTTTCACGCGCGCGGCGAGCGCGGACAGCGCCGGATCCTCGGTGTTGGGCAGCCATTCCGAGACCCATGTGAGCTTGCCCGTCTTCGCCTGCGAAACCGCCAGCACGGTGCCGGGTGCGCCGCCGCCACTGTGGTTCAGGTAGCGCGGGTCATAGCCGATATCGCCCGCGGCCTTGATCAGCAGGCTCAGGTCCTGGCCCCAGTTGCCGGTGACGATCGTGTCGGCGCCGCTTGCCTTGATCTTGCTGACATAAGGCGCGAAGTCCTTGACCTTGCCGAGCGGGTGCAGCGTGGCGCCGACGAACTGCGTGTCCGGCCGCGCGGTGGTGATCATCTGCTGGCCCAGCGCGGCCCAGACCCGGCCGTGCGCGTAATCCTGGTTCAGCAGGTAGAGCTTGTGGATATCCTTCTGCTCGCGCGTGAAGTCGGCCAGCGCGCGCATCTTCATGGAGGTGTTGGCCTCGGTCGCGAAATGCCAGAAGCTGCAGCGCGCGCCGGTCAGGTCCGGGTCGATCGACGCATAGTTGACGATCAGGATACGGCGGTCGGGGTTGCGTTCATTGTGGCGCGTGGCGGCTTCCACCAGTGCGGTCACGACCGAGGAGCCCGAGCCGCCCGTGAACACCACCTTGACCCCGGCGTCGATCGCGCTTTGCAGCGCCGCCAGGCTGTCCTGCGCGGACAGCTTGTTGTCGTAGCTCACCAGCTCGTACTTGCGGCCAAGCACGCCGCCCTGCGCATTGGCGTCGTCGATCGCGAACTTCAGGTTGGCCTGGAAGATCTCGCCCACATTGGCCAGCGGCCCGGACAGCTGGTCGATGAACGCAACCTTGACCGGCGCGCCCTGCGCTGCCGCAAGCGCGGGCGCCAGGGCAGCCGCCAGGGCCGCGGTGGCCAGCAGGCGGGCCAGGGGACGCTTGCGGGCGCGGGGTGCTCCGCGCGTTGGCGTGGTGGTCTGCATCAGGTGTCTCCTCCTGTTGTCGATGAAGCATCCGGGCGGCGTGGCGGGTTTGAGGTGCCGCTACCCGCTACCAGGTGTCGATAAAGCGGCGGTCCTCGCCCGTGCGCCGGCCAAGGCTGGCCGGCGGCACCGAGGCCAGCCCGCGCAGCAGCCAGCGGCGCGTGTCGGCCGGGTCGATCACGGCGTCGATTTCCAGGTGGCTGGCCATGTTCAGTGCGCGGCCGCGCTGGTAGGCGGCATCGACCATGCGCGCGAACAGCGCCTCGCGCTCGTCGGGGTCGGCCACGGCTTCGAGCTCCTTGCGAAAGCCGAGCCGGATCGAGCCTTCCAGGCCCATGGCACCGAATTCGCCGCTCGGCCAGGCTGCGGTGAAGAACGGCGCCGCGAAGCTGCCGCCGGCCATGGCCTGCGCGCCAAGCCCGTAGCCCTTGCGCAGCACGACCGTGAAGAACGGCACGCGCAGCGCGCCGGCCATCACGAACAGGCGCGAGACGTGGCGCACGGTGGCGCTCTTCTCCGCCTGCGGCCCGACCATGAAGCCCGGCGTGTCGCATAGCGACAGGATCGGCAAGCCATGCGCGTCGCACAGCTGCATGAAGCGCGCGGCCTTGTCCGCGGCGGCGCTGTCGATGGCGCCGCCGAGGTGGCGCGGGTTGCTGGCAATGCAGCCGAACGCGCGGCCCTCGATGCGGATCAGCGCGGTGAGAATGCCGGTGCCGAATGCCGCGCGCAGTTCGAGCACCGAGCCGGTGTCCGCGAGCGCATGGATCACCGCGCGCATGTCGTAGCTGCGCAGGCGGTTCTCGGGGATCGCATGGCGCAGGCGGCGCGGGTCTTCGGCCTGCCAGCCGGGCGCGTCGCCCTGGAAATAGGACAGGTAGCGGCGCGCGGCATCGACGGCGGCGGCTTCGTCGTCCACCAGCACATCGATCACGCCATTGGGCGCCTGCACGCCGACGGGCCCGACTTCCTCGGGGGCATACACGCCCAGGCCGCCACCCTCGATCATGGCCGGACCGCCCATGCCGATGGTGGCGCTGCGCGTGGCGATGATCACATCGGCGCAGCCCAGCAGCGCCGCATTGCCGGCGAAGCAGCGCCCATGCACGATGCCCACCAGCGGCACCTGCCCGGACAGCCGCGCGAACTGGATGAACGAGGTGCAGTCGAGTCCGGCCACCACCGGCATGTCGGTGTCGCCGGGGCGGCCGCCGCCGCCCTCGGCGAACAGCACCACGGGCAGCTTCCACTGCAGCGCCAGCGCCAGCATGCGGTCCAGCTTCTTGTGGCCGTAGTAGCCTTGCGTGCCGGCCAGCACGGTGTAGTCGTAGGCGAGCACCATGCAGCGCGCATCGGCGCCGGGGATCTGCGCCGCGTTCACGGTGCCGATGCCCGTCACGATGCCGTCGGCCGGCGTCGAGCGGATCAGGTCGTCTTCCGTGCGGCGCTGACGCTGCGCGGCGATCGCCAGTGCGCCATATTCGATGAAGGAGTCCGCGTCGCACAACTGCGCAATGTTCTCGCGCGCGGTGCGGCCGCCCTGTGCATGGCGTTTTGCCACGGCTGTCTCGCGGGCGGCGTCCTGGCCGAGCGCGTGGCGCTGGAGCGCATCGCGCAGATCGGCGCGGACATGATCGGGGTCGTCGGCGGTGCGGACCTGCTCGGTGTGGCCGGCGTCGTCGCTGGTTTCAATCAGCACGAGCGCGGCACCTGCCCGCACGGTCGCCCCGGCCTGCGCACGCACGGCCAGCACCGTGCCCGCGGCAGGCGCCTCGACCGGGTGCTCCATTTTCATGGCCTCGATGATCGCGAGCGGCTGGCCGCGGCGTACGGTGTCGCCGGGCTGCACATGGAGCGCGGCCAGAGCGCCGTCCATTGGCGCCTGCACGGCTACGGCATCGGAGGGCAGGTCGTCGTCGGCCTCGCTGTCCTGTTCCACAGCTGCGGCGCCGGTTGCATGCAGCGCGGGGTGGTCGCCGCCGGCCGCGGCGAGCGCGGGTAGGGCCTGGTCGAGGTACTGCGTATGCACGGCATTGCGCTGCACGGCGTCTTGCTGCAGCAGGTCCTGCAGCAGGCGGCGGTTGGTGTCGATGCCCTCGATCCGGAACTCGCACAAGGCACGGTACGCAAGCGCGAGCGCGCGGGGGTAATTGCCGCCGGACTCGTGCACGATCAGCTTGGCCAGCAGCGAATCGAAGCGCGGGTTGGCCGCCATGCCCGCGAAGCCCGCGCTGTCGACTCGCACGCCCGGCCCGCTCGGTGCCTCGAACGCGGTGAGCGTACCGGCAGCGGGACGCAATTGTCCTTGCCCGTCGAGATGCTCGGCATTGATGCGAAGCTGCACGGCCACGCCGCGCGGTGCCGGTACGCGTTCCAGACCCAGTTGCGCAAGGTCCGCGCCCATGGCGATGGCAAGCTGGGTTTGCACCAGGTCCACGCCGGTGACCATCTCCGTCACGGTGTGTTCGACCTGCAGGCGCGGATTGGCCTCCATGAACCAGAACGCCGGCGCCTGGCCGTCGCGCTCCTGCACCAGGAATTCGAACGTGCCGATGCCGCGGTAGGCGGCCGCGCGCGCAAGCGTGCTGGCGGCCTCTGCCAGGCGTGCACGGGTTGCATCGTCGAGCGCGGGGCTGGGCGCCACTTCCACGAGCTTCTGGTGCCGGCGCTGCAGGCTGCATTCGCGCTCGCCGAGCGTGACCACTTGCCCGCCGGCGTCCGCGACCACCTGGATTTCGATATGGCGCGGCGCGGTCACGATCTGCTCGACATAAACCGCGCCGTTGCCGAATGCCGCCGTCGCCTCCGACGCGCAGCGCGACCACGCTTCGTCGATCTGCGCCGCGTCGTGGACGGCGCGCATGCCGCGCCCGCCGCCGCCGGCCAGCGCCTTGATCATCATGCCGGTGCCGCGCGGCAGGCCGGCAAAGAACGCATGGGCCGCGGCCAGCGTGGTCGGGCCGGTCGTGCCCGGCACCACGGGCACGCCATGCTCGCGGGCCAGCGCACGGGCACGCGCCTTGTCGCCGAACAGGCGCAGCACATCCGGGGCTGGACCGACGAAGGTCAGGCCGGCGTCAAGGCACGCCTGCGCGAAGTCGGCGTTCTCGGACAAGAAGCCATAGCCGGGATGGACGAGCTGGCAACCCGCACGGCGCGCGGCGGCGACGACCTGCCCGATATCGAGGTAAGCGCGCGGGCCGCTGCCGGCCAGTGCCACGGCTTCATCGGCCTTGCGCACGTGCAGCGCGTCGCGGTCGTCGTCGCTATGGATGGCCACGCTCGGCATGCCCAGGGCCGCGGCCGCGCGGGCGATGCGGATGGCGATTTCGCCGCGGTTGGCGATCAGGAGCTTGGGCGGAATCATGTCGGTAGAAAAGGGGGGGCGGGCAGACGCCCGCTGCGGCATCGCGGTGCCGCAGCGGGAAGAGCAATGCGGTGTCAGCGCAGCGCTTCGGCCAGCGGTATCAGGTCTTGCTTGCGCACCTTGCCGGTCGCGGTCAGCGGCAGCGTATCGACAATGCGAAGCTGGGGCACCTTGTAGACCGCCATGCTGCCGCGGCACCACGCGGTCAGCGCAGCTTCGTCGACCGTGCCGGCGGCCTCGGGCTTGAGCATCACGAAGGCCACCGGCACCTGGCCGCGATCCTCGTCGGGGCGGCCGACCACGGCCGAGCCCAGGATGGCCGGATGCTGGCCGAGCATGGTTTCGATCTCGGCCGGGAACACGCTCATGCCGTTGACCTTGAGCATCTCCTTGCGCCGGCCCAGGTAGTGCAGGTAGCCGTCGGTGTCGATCACGCCGATGTCGCCGGTATGGAACCAGCCGTCGCGCAGCGATTCGCGCGTGGCGTCGGGCTTGTTCCAGTGGCCCTTGAGCAGCGTGGGCGTACGCACGCACAGTTCGCCCTCGGTGCCCAGCGGCAGCAGTTCGCCGGTGGCGAAATCGCACACCTTGAACTCGGTGCCGGGCACCGGCAGGCCGACGAACACGGGCTGCGCGCGCAGGTCCATGTCGTGGTCCTGCATGCCGTACGTGAAGGTGTTGCAGGTCTGCGTCTCGGTCATGCCCCACGCGGTTTCCGCGATGGTGGAACCCGTCAGCGCCTGCCAGCGGCCGCGATAGTCGAGGTTCAGCTTCTTGACGAAGGACGACACGCCGACATGGCGCAGCGAGCGCAGGTCATAGTCGCCGACGCGCGGGTGGTCCATCACTTCGACCGCGCTGTCGACGAGCATCGAGGCATTGGTGACGCGGTAGTGCTGCACGGCGGCCATGAAGGTCTGGGCGTCCCAGCGCGCCAGCAGGACCAGCGGCACGCCGAAGAAGACGGGGAAGATCAGGCACAGGTTCTCGCCGGCGATCCAGAACTCGGGGAAGAAGCCGAGCATGACGGCGTCGTCGGCCATGGGCAGCGCCACGGCGCCGAACGCGGCGGCCATGTCGATCATGTCGCCCTGCGTGTGGATGCAGCCCTTGGGCAGGCCCGTGGTGCCGCCCGTGTAGTTGAGCGCGGCTGGAGCGTCGATGTCGGGGATCGCCCGCGGCGCTGGAGCGGTGCAGGCGGACATCGCCGCGAGCAGGTCGATCGCGCGGTCCGCGGGCTCAGGGTCGAGCCGCGGAGCCTGCGCCATGGGCGGCAGGGGCAGCGTGGGCTTGTCCGGCACCACATCGGCGTAGCTGGCCACGAAGAATGTGCGCAGGGGATCGGCCGCGCCGAGTTCGGCGCGTGCGTCGGCCACCAACGGCAGCAGCTGGTCCAGCGACACCAATGCGCACGGCGTGCTGTCGCGCAGCGCGTGCAGCAACTCAGCGCGCTGGGACAGCGGGCTTACGGGCACGTAGATCGCACCCAGCTTCAGGATGCCGAAGAACACTACATGGAACTGCGGGCAGTTGGGCAGAAGCACCGCGACGCGGTCGCCCGCGCCGATGCCTTGCGCGGCGAGCAGCGCGGCGCAGCGGTCGCTCTGCGCGTCCAGCTCGGCATAGGTGGTGACGTGGCCGTAGAAATGGACGGCGGGTTGCCGCGGGCGCTCGCGGGCCCAGTGGCGCAGCATCTCCGACAGCGGCACTCGCCCCAGCGGATACTGCGGCTCGCGCGGCGCGCCGGCCGGCCACGCGGCTTGCCAGCGCCGGCGCAGGTCATCGAGATACTCGGCTTCGTGCCGTGGCGCGCCGGTGGCGGCGGCGGCCGGGGTCGGCTTTGCAGTCGGGTCCATCAGCGGGTGTCTCCTCGCAGGATGTCGGCAGCGGCGCGACAGGCGCGCCGTTCGAATTTACCTCGTAGTATATTTATGTACCGATGGGTATGATGCTAGGCCGGCTGCGCTCCGGCGTCAATCGGACGAATCCCGTGACGGGCCGTTACGCCCTTGCCGGCCGCGCACGCCATCCCACGGTTGGACGGGATCGCGCGGCCGTGGCGCCATGCGAGAATTGAGCTATGTCGATTGCACCGAAACCCGAAGCGGTGGCCGAGGAAACGCCGGCCCGTCCGCATATCGCCGAGCGCCAGGAAGCCCGCCGCCGCCAGATCCTCGACGCGGCGGCGCAGCTCTTCTACACGAAGGGCTATCCCGGCATGACCATGAACGACCTGTGCCGCGCGCTGGGCGTGACCAAGCCTGCGGTCTACTACTACTTCACCGACAAGTACGAGATCTTCGACATCCTGTGCCGCGAGTCGGCGCAGACCTGCCTGCCCGTGATTCGCGAGACGGCAGATCCGTCGCTGCCGGTGCGGGAACGGCTGCATGCCTGCCTGCTCGAAATGGCGCGTCGCTGCGTTTCGTGCCATGTCGCCGCCACGCTCAGCTTTCGCGACAACCAGTACCTCAAGCCGGAGACCGTGGCCTGGCTCGACAGCATGGCGCGCGACTTCTACCGGGACCTCTACGCTCTGCTCGAAGAAGGCAAGCGCGAGGGTGTGTTCGCGTTCGGCGATGCGCGCGTCACGGCCCATGCGATCGGCAGCGTGGTCGGTTTCATGTACACCTGGCACCAGCCGGGCCGCATGGAGCCCGAAGCGCTCGCGCAGGAACTCGCCGCCAACATGATGAAGCTGGTGCTGCCGGACTGAGCACGGCGGTCTTGGGGTTATCCCGTGGCCGCGACAGCAGCCGTGGCGCATAATCCTCCTGGAGACCGGTCTTCCCCCTGAGGACTTCGTCTAACGTGTTGTTTTCACGCGGGTTGCCGTTTAGCATTCCCGAAAAATCGAACGACCATTCAGAAATCAGGAGACGGTGTCATGGACAGGATTTGGCTGAAACACTACCCGGCTGGCGTACCTGCCGAGATCGATGCCAGCCAGTTTCGCTCGCTTGCGCAACTGCTCGAGCATTCCTTCCGCACCTACGCTGACCGCCGCGCCTTTGTCTGCATGGACAAGGCCATCACCTATGGCGAGCTGGACCGGATGTCCGCGCGCTTCGCCGCGTGGCTGCAGTCGCGCGGCCTGCGTCCCGGCGCGCGCGTGGCGATCATGATGCCGAACGTGCTGCAGTATCCGGTGGTGCTGGCCGCGGTGCTGCGCGCGGGCTTTGTCGTGGTCAACGTCAACCCGCTCTATACCCCGCGCGAACTCGAGTACCAGCTCAAGGACAGCGGTGCCGAGGCCATTGTCATCCTCGAGAACTTTGCCACCACGCTGCAGCATGTGCTTGCGCGCACGCCGGTCAAGCACGTGGTGGTCGCGAGCATGGGCGACCTGCTGGGCGGCCTCAAGGGCGCCATCGTCAATTTCGTGGTGCGCAACGTCAAGAAGATGGTGCCGGAGTGGGAGCTGCCCAATTGCGTGCGCTTCAACGCCGTGCTGGCCGAAGGACGCAGGCTGACGCTGCAGCCGGCCACGACCGGCCCGGACGACGTCGCGTTCCTGCAATACACGGGCGGCACCACCGGCGTCTCCAAGGGCGCGGAGCTGCTGCATCGCAACGTCGTGGCCAACGTGCTGCAGTCCGAAGCCTGGATGCAGCCCGCGTTGAACAAGGGTGCGCCGATCGAGCAGGTGGTCACGATCACCGCGCTGCCGCTGTACCACATCTTCGCGCTGACGGTCTGCTGCCTGCTGGGCATGCGCAAGGGCGGCATGAGCGTGCTGATCCCGAACCCGCGCGACATCCCGGGGTTCATCAAGGAACTGCAGAAGTACAAGTTCCATATGTTCCCGGCGGTCAACACGCTGTACAACGCGCTGATCAACAACCCCGAAATCGGCAAGGTCGATTTCTCGGGCCTGCGCGTGGCCAATGGCGGTGGCATGGCGGTGCAGGAAGCCGTAGCCAAGCAGTGGCTGGCCAAGACCGGGTGCCCGATCATCGAAGGCTACGGACTGTCCGAGACCTCGCCGTCGGCCACCTGCAACCCAACCGACAGCACGGCATTCTCCGGCACCATCGGCCTGCCGCTGCCATCGACCGATATCGCCATCCGCGACGACGACGGCCGCGACGTGCCGCTCGGCCAGCCCGGCGAAATCTGCATCCGCGGCCCGCAGGTGATGGCCGGCTACTGGAACCGGCCGGACGAGACCGCCAAGGTCATGACGGCCGACGGCTTCTTCAAGACCGGAGATATCGGCGTGATGGACGAGCGCGGCTACACCAAGATCGTCGATCGCAAGAAGGACATGATCCTGGTGTCGGGCTTCAACGTCTATCCGAACGAGATCGAAGGCGTGGCGGCTGAATGCCCCGGCGTGCTGGAAGTCGCCGCCGTGGGCGTTCCCGACACGCATTCCGGCGAAGTGGTGAAGCTCTACGTGGTGAAGAAGGACCCGGCGCTCACCGAGAGCGACGTGATCGAGTTCTGCAAGGAGCGGCTGACCGGCTACAAGCGGCCCAAGTACGTCGAGTTCCGCACCGAGCTGCCCAAGACCAACGTGGGCAAGATCTTGCGGCGCGAACTGCGCGATTCCCGCCAGGCGGCCTGATCCCTTACCCGGACCTGCGGCACAGACGGAACGGCCTCCCTCACGTCATTCGGGGAGGCCGTTCTGCTTTGCACGCGCCGTTCAGCACTCGTTCGATGGCGCCAGGCGGGCATCGCCGCCACCATCAGGGTAGATCACCCGCACGCAGGCCCCCGGCTCCAGCCCGGGCGCGGCCGGGGCATTGACCGACGCAATGGTGCCGTCGATGGTGCGTACCTTGTACTGGAACAGGTCGATCTGCTGCGGCGGCGGCCGGTTGAACAGGCGCGAGAGGTCAAACGAGAAGCCGACGCCCACGCCGCCTCCGCCCCCACCGCCGCCTCCCACGGCGCCGACGCCAACGCCGCCATAGCTGCCGTAGCCGGCGCTGCCGTCGGCTACATCGATACGGGTCAGGAAGGTCTTCTCGGTGACGCGGCCGAGCTTGATGGTGGCATTGAGCGGCGTGACCTGCGGCGCTGGCGGCGCCGTATTGCAGCCGGCCAGCGCCGCCAGCAGGGCGGCCAGAATCAGTGTGCGTGTGGTCTTCATGGCGAAGTCAGCCCGGCCTTGAGCCGGCCAAGCAGCCGGAACAGGGCGCGGCGGTCGCTATCGGCCAGGCCCGCGAACAGTTGCTCGATCCAGTCTTCGTGCGCGCGCGCCATGCGGGAAAAGGCCTCGCGGCCGGCCGGCGTGAGCCGGATCAGGTAGGCGCGCCGGTCGGTAGGCAGGGCCTCGCGCGAGACCAGTCCTTCCTCCTGCAGCTGGTCGGTGATGCCGGTGACGTTGCCGCCGGTCACCATCATGCGGCGTGACAGCTCGCCCATCTTGAGGCCTTCCGGATGGCGGTCGAGCTGGGCCATCAGGTCGAAGCGGGGCAGGGTACAGGCGAAGTCCTGGCGCAGCCGGCTGCGGATGTCGGCTTCCACCAGGTTAGTGCACGTCAGCAGGCGCAGCCAAAGGCGCAGCGCCTCGTGGACGGTGTCGCCGGCACGGGTTTCCAGGTCGACCGGGGCGGCATCGGCACTGCCGGCGGCGGAGGGATTGGGCATCTCTATGGCAGGTTGTGCAGTCGGACAGCTGGTTCTGCCGGACTGTCCAGACATTTGATGCCTCAAGTATATGCCGGTTGGACCGTTGGGGCCGCCGTCTCAGTCCACCTTTGCACCGGAGGCCTTGACCACCTGGGCCCACTTGGCCGTTTCGGCCTTGATCAGCGCGGCGAACTGCTCGGGCGTGTTGCCGACCGGTTCCGCCCCTTGTGCCAGCAGGCGCTCGCGCACGGCCGGCGCGCCCAGTGCCTTGGCCACCTCATGCTGCAGGCGGCTGACGATCTCCGGCGGCGTGCCGGCAGGCGCCAGCAGGCCAAACCATGAGCTCGCTTCGTAGGTCGGCAGGTTCGCGGCGGCTGCGATGGTCGGCACGTCGGGCAGTGCCGGCGACGGCTTCGCGCTGGTCACGGCCAGCGCCTTGAGCTTGCCGGCCTTGATCAGCGCCATGGAGGACGGCAGGTTGTCGAACATGACCTGCATGGTGCCGCCGGCCAGGTCCGTCAGCGCCGGCCCGCTGCCCTTGTACGGGAAGTGGACCATGTAGGTGCGCGTCTGCGTCTTGAACAGCTCGCCCGCCAGGTGAATCGACGTGCCGTTGCCGCTCGATGCCATGTTGAGCTTGCCGGGATTGGCGCGCGCGTAGGCAATCAGGTCGCGCACATTGCTGATCTTGTTCTGCTGGGCGAAGGCCGGGTTGACGACCAGCACGTTGGGCACCGCGGCCACTTCGGTGATCGGCGCGAAATCCTTGATCGGATTGAACGGCAGCTTGCCGTACAGAGACTGGTTGATGCCGTGCGTGCCGACCGTGCCCATCAGCAGCGTGTAGCCGTCGGGTGCCGATTTCGCGACGATGTCCGCGCCGATATTGCCGCCGGCGCCGGGCTTGTTGTCCACCACCATATTCCAGCCCGGCAGCTTCGCCAGCTCGGCCGCCACGGCCCGCGCCAGGATGTCGGTCGTGCCACCGGCCGCGAACGGCACCACGAGCCGGATCGGCTTGTTCGGATAGGGATCGGCCGCGAGGACAGCCTGGCTGAAAAGCGCGGCGAGACCACCGGACAACAGCAGTGCGACGACGTGCCGGCGATTGGTTGGCATGTGGGTCTCCTGAGGGCTCCGGGCGGTCCGGTTGGATGGGTCAGTGCATTGTAGTTGGCACCTCCGTCGACGCCGATGAGGTGATGCCCTATGACCGCGCATGCGCCGTGCCAATGAAAAAAGGCACCCGAAGGTGCCTTTCCTGTTCAAGCGGAATGCGCTCAGAACTTGTGGCGGATACCGATGGCAGCGCCGAACATCGAGCTCTGGCCATTGGCCAGCGCATAGCTGTTGCCAAGGGAAAGGCTGGTGGCGTACGTGGTTGCCAGCGATTCCATCGTGAGGCCGGCGTTCTTGGCGTAGGCCGTGCTCAGGTAGACATCGGTACGCTTGGAGAACGAGTAGCTCGCAATGAAGGCGATCTGCCACGGGTTGGCAACGTGCGTATCGCCGAACAGGTTCTTGAGGTTGTCGTAGTTGTACTCGAGCGTCAGGCCGATAGCCGGGGTGACCTGGTAGTTGGCACCGATCCAGTAGAAGTCGTCACGCTGGATCAGCACGTCTACGTTGTTCTTTTGCTGGCCCCAACGATAGCCGCCCATGATCTTGGCCGGGCCATACGTATAGCTTGCCGCGACCGAAGCCTTCTTGACGGTGCCGTTGCCGGTACCGATGGTCGGATTCCACTGGTCGTAGCCAACGGTCGCGCCGAACGGGCCTGCAGCGTAGGCCACGGCCGCACCGTAGCCCGTGTCGCGCCGGAACGCGCCCGGGACTTCGCCGTTGCCGCCGATCGGCGTTGCCACGCCAACCGTAGCCGGCAAGGCTACGCCAGTCCCGAACGACCAGTGGGCGCCCGCGGTGATCGGACCAAACTTGCCGGTGTACTTGACGGTATTGTCCTCGCGGTAGTTCGGGCCTTGCTGCAGTACGACAGGTTCGTACTGGGTGGCGTAGGCGGTCGGCGAGAAGTTGGCCAGGGCGTCGAACATCGACACGTACTGGCGGCCGAAGGTGAATTGCCCAAAGCTATCGCTTTGCAGACCCACGAAGGACTGGCGACCGAACAGGCGGCCACTTTGCTGGAGACCGCCGCTGTCACTGCTGAAGCCGCTTTCGAGCACGAATACGGCCTTCAGGCCGCCGCCAAGATCTTCCGTGCCGCGCAGGCCCCAGCGTGATCCGGACAGGCCGCCGGCGTCCATGCGGGCAACGGAATGGGCCGGGCCGCGATTGAAGCCGTTGGTTGCAACCGGTACGGCGCCAACGTTGTTGACGTATTCGATGTTGGCGTCCACCACGCCGTAAAGCGTCACGCTCGATTGTGCTTGTGCCGCACCAGCAAACGCGCCCAATGCAGCGAGCGCGATAAGCGATTTTTTCATGCTCAACGATCTCCACTAATGATTGTTATGTGGTCCGCGGGGAAACCTCCTGGGTCTCCAATCCCCACTGCCAAACTTCGTAAGAAGCTGCGAAGCACTGTAACAAACAACCCTTAATTCACTATCCGGTGCCAACCCCTTTGTCTGCTTTTAACAACTCAGGGTTTTTGTGTACTCGTGAGTAAATAGCTAGGCCTGGCATGGGATGGCGGGGATTAGAGGCTTGCTACAATGCGGGTAATCCCGATGCTTTCGCCGATCCGCGGCGGTGGCATGTTGTCCCTGCTTTGGCAGGGTATTGCGGGGCCAGGTCCGGATTTCCGGTATTTGCCTGATCGCCTTTTCCTTTTTCTGGTCTTTTCGCTTTCCCGCATGGACACTTTCATTCGCGAATTCGACATGGCATTGCGTGCCATCGCCGGCGCTACGCGCTCGGGCCGTTCCAACCCGGCTGACCGGCTGGCGCCGGACGATGGGCAGCTCAGTGCGGACGAGCGCCGCCACGTAGCCGGCCTGATGCGCATCAACCATGTCGGCGAGGTCTGCGCACAGGCGCTCTACCAGGCGCAGAAACTCACCGCGCGCAATGGCGAGATCCGCGCCCAGATGGACGCCGCCGCGCGAGAGGAAGAAGACCACCTGGCCTGGTGCGCCGAGCGCCTGCGCGAGCTCGATTCGCGGCCCAGCCTCCTGAATCCGCTGTGGTATGCCGGCGCCTTTGCCATTGGCTTCCTGGCGGGTCGTGCCGGCGACCGCGTCAGCCTGGGCTTTGTCGCCGAGACCGAGCATCAGGTCGAGCAGCACCTGAGCGGCCACCTCGATCGGCTGCCCGCCGCGGACGGGCGTTCGCGCGTCATCCTCGAACAGATGCGCGACGACGAGATCCGTCACGGCGATGCCGCCCGGGCTGCCGGTGGCGTGCCGCTGCCTGCCCCGGTGCGTGGGCTGATGCGCGGCGCCTCGCGCGTGATGACGACTGCCGCGTACCGGATCTGAGTATCTGAGTATCTGAGTATCTGACCATCGGGAACGGGCTTGGAACCAGGGCCGTTCCGGCAGTCATGCCGGCCAAATGTTGTATCCTTCCCCACGGTTGCGGGCCGGTCTTTCCCGCACTGTCGGCAGTCCCTCCCCCGGTAGTTCTCAGGTGGTTTCTCTGCTTTCCTCCCTAAGATCTTCATTTCATTAAGGATTCACGTTGACCGTGGGCTTAGGTGTGCGCGCTAAGTCTTTGTTCTGATTCGAAAATCCTGGTTTGTTGCCCTGCAGCGAGCCTTGACCCGCGAAATTGCTTCCTCTAAAGTGGGAAATAGTGTGAGGAAGTGTATTTTTGTGTGAAATTGAGTCCTGCCCGTGGGATCATCCGCAGGGTCGGGAACTGAGCGATTCACGCATGTGCCGGCAAGCCAGAAGCCGGCCGGGACCGGGGGGCAAGCTTGTTTCAGGGAGCTTCGGCGCTCTCCCTGGATGCCAAGGGGCGGATGTCGATTCCGTCGCGGCACCGGGAAGCGCTGCAACAGCAGGCCGAGGGCCGGGTGACGCTGACCAAGCACCCGGACGGCTGCCTGCTGCTGTTTCCCAGGCCCGAGTGGGAAAATTTCCGGGAACGGATTGCGGCGCTGCCGATGGATGCGCACTGGTGGAAACGCATATTCCTGGGCAACGCCGCCGACGTGGAGATGGACGGCGCAGGCCGCGTGCTGATTGCACCGGAGCTGCGCAGTGCCGCCATGCTCGACAAGGAAGTCATGCTGCTCGGCATGGGCAGCCATTTCGAAGTCTGGGATGCCGCGACATACGCCGCCAAGGAACAGCAGGCGATGGCGCAGGGCATGCCGGAAGCATTGAAGAATTTCTCTTTCTGACGAAGTCATGAGTCCTACCGGATCGCCGGCAACCACCGCCCTGCGCCATCGCACCGTGCTGCTGGACGAGGCCGTCGAGGCCCTGGTCTGGCGGCCGGATGGCGCCTACGTGGATGGCACCTTCGGCAGGGGAGGGCACAGCCGGGCGGTACTGGCCCGGCTGGGGCCAGACGGGGCTCTGGTCGCGTTCGACAAGGACCCAGCAGCAATCGCAGAAGCGGGCACCATCCAGGATGCCCGCTTCTCCATTGAGCACGCGAGCTTTGCAGACATGGGCGAGCGCCTGGCCGGGCGCGGCCATGTGGCTGGCGTGCTGCTCGACCTGGGGATCAGCTCGCCCCAGATCGATGAGGCGGCGAGGGGGTTTTCCTTTCGTTTCGAGGGCCCGCTGGACATGCGCATGGACACCACGCGCGGCATCACTGCCGCCGAGTGGCTCGCGCAGGCGGAAGAGCAGGACATTGCCAGGGTGATACGAGACTATGGGGAAGAACGGTTTGCTGTACAGATTGCAAAGGCGATTGTTGCTCGCCGGCGCGAACCCGGCGATGGGGGACCTCTCGCCACTACTGCCGACCTTGCCGCGCTCGTGGCGAAAGCCGTCAAAACACGCGAGAAGGGTCAGGACCCTGCGACCCGCACCTTTCAGGCTCTACGGATTCACATCAATCAAGAGCTTGAGGACCTCGAAAGAGGGCTGAAGGCCGCCTATGACCTGCTGCAGGTAGGCGGTCGCCTCGTGGTGATCAGCTTCCATTCGCTGGAGGACCGCATCGTCAAGCGGTTCATGGCGGCGCACGCCCGTCCCCAGCAGGATGCCGATCCGGCGCTGCGCCGCGCGCCGCTGCGCGCGGCCGACCTGCCGCAGCCCACGTTGCGCCTGCTGGGCCGCGTCAAGCCCGGCGCCCAGGAGATTGCCGACAACCCGCGCGCGCGCTCGGCCGTGATGCGCGTGGCGGAGAAGCTGGCGCCGGCCGCGCCGGGCCGGGGAGGCATGCCGGCATGAACCGACTGACCTTCTTCCTGCTCGCCGCGCTGATCTTCTGCGCGCTTTCGCTCGTCAGCGCGCAGCACCAGGCGCGCACGCTGTTCGTCGCGCTGGAGCGCGCGCAGTCCGAGGAAAAGCAGCTCGACGTCGACTGGTCGCGGCTTCAGTACCAGCAAAGCGCGCTGGGCAAGAGCGCGCGCATCGCCGAGGCCGCGCGCACCCAGTTGCGCATGGCGCCGGTCATGGCGGGCAGGACCCAGTACCTTTCGGGTATCGCGCTGCCGCAGGCCGCGCCGGCCCCCGCGGCTGGCGCCTCCGCTCCCGCCGGGGAGGAACGCCCATGACCATGGCCCGCAGCGGCGCCGCCTCGCGCAACCGCCCGAACAACTCGCGTCCGCGTACAGGGCAGTTCTCGGCCAGCCCGGTGCTGGGCCTGCGCCTGCCGATGTGGCGCTCCAAGTTCGTCGTGTTCCTGATGTTCGCGGCATTCGTGGCGCTGGCCGTGCGCGCGCTGTGGATCCAGGGTCCCGGCAACCAGTTCTATGAGGCCGAGGGCAAGAAGCGCTTCCAGCGTACGCTGGAGCTGCCGGCCACGCGCGGCAAGATCCTGGACCGCAACGGCCTGGTGCTGGCCACCAGCCTGCCGGTCAAGGCGATCTGGGCCGTGCCCGAAGACGTGCCCAACCAGGTCGAGGCCGCCAAGATCCGCCAGCTCGCGAAGCTGCTCGACATGTCCGAGAAGGACCTGGGCCGCAAGCTGTCGGAAGACAAGAGCTTCGTGTACCTGAAGCGCCAGGTCCAGCCGGACGTGGCGGAGAAGATCGCCGCGCTCAAGATCGAGGGCGTGCACCAGACCCGCGAATACAAGCGCTTCTACCCGGAAGGCGAGGCGATGGCGCACATCGTCGGCTTCACCAACGTCGAGGACCGCGGCCAGGAAGGCGTGGAGCTTGCGCGCGAAGCCGGCCTGGCCGGGCGTGCCGGCGCACGCCAGGTGATCAAGGACCGCCTGGGCCGCGTGGTCGAGGACGTCGGCATCATCAAGACGCCGCGCGACGGCGAGGACATGCAGCTGTCGATCGACGCCAAGATCCAGTACCTGGCCTACAACGAGCTGAAGGCGGTGGTCGAGCGCAGCAAGGCCAAGGCGGCCAGCGCGGTGGTGCTCGACGCCCAGACCGGCGAGGTGCTGGCGCTGGCCAACTGGCCGACCTACAACCCGAACGACCGCACCCGGCTGTCGGGCGAGCAGCTGCGCAACCGCGTGCTGACCGACACCTTCGAGCCTGGCTCGATGATGAAGCCGATCACCATCGGCCTGGCCTTGCAGCTCAAGCGCGTGACGCCGTCGACGGTGGTCGTCACCACCGGCAAGTACAACTTCGAAGGCGCCACCATCACCGACACCCATAACTACGGCGCGCTGACCGTGGGCGGCGTGATCCAGAAGTCGAGCAATATCGGCACGACCAAGATCGCGATGATGATGAAGCCCCAGGAAATGTGGGACATGTTCACCAGCGTCGGCCTCGGGCAGGCGCCCAAGATCGGATTCCCGGGCGCCGTGGCGGGCCGCGTGCGCCCATTCAAGAGCTGGCGCCCGATCGAGCAGGCCACCATGTCCTACGGCTACGGCCTGTCGGTGTCGCTGTTCCAGATGGCGCATGCCTACACGATCTTCGCCCATGACGGCGAAATCATTCCCGTATCAATGTTCCGCACCAGCGGGCCTGTCACCGGCGAGCGCATCCTGACACCGCAGGTCGCCCGCGACGTGCGCGCCATGCTCGAAACCGTGACCGCACCGGGCGGCACCGCGCCGGAGGCTCAGGTGATGGGCTACCGCGTCGGCGGCAAGACCGGTACCGCATACAAGCATGAAGGCCGCGGCTATAACCGCAGCAAGTACCGCGCCTCGTTCATCGGCCTGGCGCCGATGTCGAACCCGCGCGTCATCGTGGCCGTCAGCGTGGACGAGCCGAGCGCCGGCAGCCACTACGGCGGCGCCGTGGCCGGTCCGGTCTTCGCCGCGATCACGGGCGGCACGCTGCGCGCCCTGAACGTCCAGCCCGACTCGCCGATCCGCCAGTTGGTGGTCAGCGACAAGGTACAGGAAAGCGAACCGTGGAGCTCGACGCAATGACGGCCAAGCCGCTGCTCCCGCTCGAAGTCACCGCACAGGCCAGCGATGCGCTGGCCTGGCTGCGTACCACGGTGTCGGCCAACGCGCAGTTGACCGGCGATACGCGCCGGCTGGTGCGTGGCGACGTCTTTGTCGCCTACGTGCTCGGAAACGAACGCCTGGCCACGGACGGCCGCCCGCATATTGCCCAGGCCATTGCCGCCGGCGCTGGCGCCATCCTTTATGAGGCCGATGGCTACGACTGGACCTTCGGCGATACCGTGCCACACCTGGCGCTGGAGAACCTGTACCAGCTGGCCGGCCCGATCGCCGCCGGCTGGCATGGCAATCCCGCACGCGGGCTGGCGGTGACCGGTATTACCGGCACCAATGGCAAGACCTCGTGCAGCCAGTGGCTGGCGCGGCTGCTGCAGGCCGCCTGCACGCCGTGCGCCACCATTGGTACGCTCGGCACCGGCTTCCCGGATGCGCTGCACCCGACCGGATTCACCACGCCCGACGCCGTGCAGCTGCAGGCCAGCCTGGCCAGCCTGCACGACGCCGGCGCGCGTGCCGTGGCGATGGAAGTGTCCTCGCACGGGCTCGAGCAGGAACGCGTGGCCGGCACGCATTTCTCGGTTGCAGTGCTGACCAACCTGACGCAGGACCACCTCGACTACCACGGCACCATGGCCGAGTACGAGGCCGCCAAGGCGCGCCTGTTCCGCTGGGACGGCCTGCGCACCGCCGTGATCAACCGCGACGACGCCATGGGCCGGCGCCTGCTGGCGTCCAATGGCGCGGCCATCCAGGCGCCGCACGTGATCGAGTACGGCATCGACGGCCCGGCGGGCGCGTCGGTCAGCGGCGCGCGCGGGCAGTGGCTGCGCGCGACCGGCGTCCGCGCGACGGCGACCGGCACCGCCTTCCATATCGATGGCAGCTTCGGTAGTGCCGACGTGGCCACGCCGATGATCGGCGCGTTCAACGTCAGCAACCTGCTCGCGGTGCTGGGAGCGGCGCTGGCCAACGGCGTGGCCTGGGATGCCGCGCTGGCCGCACTGCGCACACTCGCGCCCGTGGACGGCCGCATGGAACTGTTCGGCGCCCATGCCGGGCAGGATGGCCCGCTGGCCGTGGTCGACTACGCGCACACGCCTGATGCGCTTGAAAAGACGCTCGAAGCACTGCGCCCGGTTGCCCAGGCGCGCAACGGGCGCCTGTGGTGCGTGTTTGGCTGTGGGGGCGATCGCGATCCGATCAAGCGTCCGCTGATGGGCGCCTTGGCCGAGCGACTGGCCGACGAGATCGTGCTGACCAGCGATAATCCACGCAACGAGGACCCGCAGGACATCCTCGACGCTATCGCCGACGGCATGGCCGATCGCGCGCGCGGGCGCCAGATCGAGGATCGCGCGGCCGCCATTCTTTATGCAATCAAGCACGCGGCCGGAGCCGACGTGGTGCTGGTGGCCGGCAAGGGCCATGAGGCCACGCAGGAGAGCCATGGCCGCAAGCGGCCGTTCTCGGACCGCGAGCATGTACGCCTGGCCCTCGCCGCGCGGGGGGTATCGGCATGAGCCATTCACTGATGACCAGTTTGCAGGAAGCCGCCGGCTGGATCGCCGGCGCGCGTGTTTTGGGCGATGGCACCCGGAGCTTTGCCCGCGTGCATACCGACAGCCGCACGGTCGAGCCGGGCGACCTGTTCGTCGCGCTCAAGGGCGAGCGTTTCGACGCGCATGATTTCATTGCCGACGTGGTGGCGCGCGGCGCCGTTGCCGTGCTGGTGAGCCGCGAGGTCGACGCCGGCGTGCCGGCGATCGTCGCGCCCGACACGCGCATCGCGCTGGGCGAACTCGGCGCCGGCTGGCGCCGGCAGTTCACGCTGCCGGCGGTGGCGGTGACGGGCAGCAACGGCAAGACCACGGTCAAGGAAATGATCGCGGCGATCTTCGCCGCGGCCGTGGGCGAGGACCAGCGCCTGGCGACCGGCGGCAACCTGAACAACGACATCGGCCTGCCGCTGACGGTGCTGCGCCTGCGCGCGTCGCACCAGCTGGCCGTGCTCGAACTCGGCATGAACCATCCGGGCGAGACGGTCTACCTGGCCGGCATTGCCCAGCCGACGGTGGCGGTGATCACTAACGCCCAGCGCGAACATCAGGAATTCATGGTCAGCGTGGAAGCTGTCGCCCACGAGCACGCCGCGGCCATTGCCGCGCTGCCAGCCGATGGCGTGGCCGTGTTTCCGCTCGACGAGGAAAGCGGCGGCCAGCACGCCGCCGTGTGGCGCGAGGCTGCCGGCGCGCGCCGCGTGCTGAGCTTCGGCACCGCGCCCGAGGCCGACGTGCACGCCACCGTCGCACTGGTCGACGGCGTGCAGGTAATGCGGGTGCGCGCGCCGGGCCATGCCTTCGAGGTCTGCCTCGGGCTGCTCGGCACGCACAACGTGCGCAATGCGCTTGCGGCCACCGCGTGCGCGCTGGCCGCCGGCGTGCACGTGCCGGCGATCCAGGAAGGCCTGGCGACGTTCAAGGCGGTCAAGGGCCGCCTGCAGGTCAAGTACACGCCGGGCGGCACCGTGGTGATCGACGACACCTACAACGCCAACCCCGACTCGATGCGCGCCGCGATCGACGTGCTGGCCGGGTTTGCCGCGCCGCGCCTGCTGGTGCTCGGCGACATGGGCGAAGTCGGCGACCAGGGGCCGGCCTTCCACACGGAGATCGGCGCCTATGCGCAGGCGCGCGGCATCGAGGCGCTGTGGGCGACCGGGGAACTGGCGCCGCACGCCGTGCAGGCGTTCGGCGCGCAGGGCAAGCATTTCGGCCGGGCGGAGGATCTCGCCCGGGCGCTGGAGGAAGACGAAGGGGGCATGGTGGCCAGGGCTGGCGCCGTGCTGGTGAAGGGATCGCGCTTCATGCGCATGGAACGGATCGTGGATGCGCTGGTCGCAGACACTTCCGCTCACTAAGTAAGAAAACACGATGTTATTGGCTCTGGCCCAGTGGCTGCAAAACGATTACAGCTTCCTTCGGGTCGTCAACTACCTGACCTTCCGCGCGGTGATGGCCAACCTCACCGCGCTGGTGATCGGCCTTGCGGCCGGTCCGTGGGTCATCCGCAAGCTGACCGAACTGAAGGTCGGCCAGGCCGTGCGCACGATCGGCCCGCAGACCCACCTGGTCAAGTCCGGGACGCCGACCATGGGTGGCGTGCTGGTGCTCGTCTCCATCGCCATTTCGACGGTGCTGTGGTGCGACTGGGGCAACCGCTTCATCTGGGTGGTGATGCTGGTCACGCTCGGCTACGGCGCCATCGGCTGGGTCGACGACTACCGCAAGGTGGTCTATCGCGATCCGCGCGGCATGTCGAGCCGCGAGAAGTTCTTCTGGCAGACGCTGATCGGCCTGGTCGCCGCGGTCTATCTCGCGTTCTCGGTGTCCGAGAGCAGCAACGTGCGGGTCTGGGACCTGTTCCTGAGCTGGGTCGAGGGCGGCCTGTCGCTGGACATGCCGTACAAGTCCAACCTGATCGTGCCCTTCTTCAAGGAAGTCAGCTACCCGCTGGGCGTGGCCGGTTTCATCGTGCTGACCTATCTCGTGATCGTCGGCTCGAGCAACGCGGTGAACCTGACCGACGGCCTGGATGGCCTGGTGATCATGCCGGTGGTGCTGGTCGGCGGCGCGCTTGGCGCGTTTGCCTACGTGATGGGCAACGCGGTCTACAGCAAGTATCTGCTATTTCCCCACATTCCCGGCGCGGGCGAGCTGCTGATCTTCTGCTCGGCGCTGGCCGGCGCGGGGCTGGCTTTCCTCTGGTTCAACGCGCACCCGGCGCAGGTGTTCATGGGCGATGTCGGCGCCCTGGCGCTGGGCGGCGCGCTCGGCACCGTGGCGGTGATCGTGCGCCAGGAGATCGTGCTGTTCGTGATGGGCGGCATCTTCGTGGTGGAAACCGTGTCGGTGATGCTGCAGGTCACGTGGTTCAAGATCACCAAGCGCCGCTATGGCGAGGGGCGAAGGCTCTTCCGCATGGCGCCGCTGCACCACCATTTCGAGCTGGGCGGCTGGAAGGAGACGCAGGTCACCGTGCGCTTCTGGATCATCACCATGCTGCTGGTGCTGATCGGGCTGTCCACGCTGAAGCTGCGCTGATGCGGGCGCTTCTTATATAGACACAGGATTACTGAACTACCAACCAACAAAAGGCAGGAATACGAAGTGTTTGGCGAGCTGCAAAAACCTCATGTGCTGGTACTGGGCCTCGGCGAATCGGGGCTGGCCATGGCGCGCTGGTGTGGCCTGAACGGCTGCGCGGTGCGCGTGGCCGACACGCGCGAGGCTCCCGCCAACCTTGTCTTCCTGCAGGCCGAGCTGACGTCGGCCGAGTTCGTGGGCGGCCCGTTCGCCGAAAGCCTGCTCGACGGCATCGGCCTGGTGGCGATCAGCCCGGGCCTGTCGCCGCTTGAGGCCGATACCGGCGCACTGCTGGCCAACGCGCGTGCGCGCGGGATTCCGGTGTGGGGCGAGATCGAACTGTTTGCGCGTGCGCTGGCGCACCTGCAGGCCGAATCCGGCTACGCACCGAAGGTGCTGGCGATCACGGGCACCAACGGCAAGACCACCACCACGGCGCTGACTGGCCGGCTGGTCGAGCGCGCCGGCAAGGGCGTGGCGGTCGCCGGCAATATCAGCCCGTCGGCGCTGGACAAGCTGTCGGCCTGCATCGCCTCGGCCACGCTGCCGGAGGTGTGGGTGCTGGAACTATCGAGCTTCCAGCTCGAGACCACGCACACGCTGGCGCCGCACGCGGCCACCGTGCTCAACGTCACCCAGGACCACCTCGACTGGCATGGCTCGATGCAAGCCTATGCAGCGTCCAAGGCGCGCATCTTCGGCCCGGCCGGCACGGCCTGCGTACAGGTGTTGAACCGTAATGACCGCCTGACCATGGACATGGCCCGCCCGGGCACGGCGCCGGTGACCTTCGGCACCGACCTGCCCGAGGCGCCCGGCAGCTTCGGCGTGCTGCGCGAGGGCGGCATGCCCTGGCTGGTACTGGCCGAAACCGATACGGAAGCCGAAGCAGAGGGCAAGCCGCGCCGCCGCAAGGCCGACGCCGCGCAGGAAGCCGTGCCGGTGCGCCACAAGCGCCTGATGCCGGCCGACGCGCTGCATATCCGCGGCATGCACAACGCCACCAACGCCATGGCGGCGCTGGCGCTGTGCCGCGCCATCGACCTGCCGCTCAACGCGCTGCTGCATGGGCTGCGTGAATACCGTGGCGAGCCGCACCGCGTGGAGTGGGTCGCCACCATCGACGACATCGAGTATTTCGACGACAGCAAGGGTACCAACGTGGGTGCCACGGTGGCCGCGCTGTCGGGCCTGGACAAGCGCGTCGTGCTGATCGCCGGCGGCGAAGGCAAGGGCCAGGATTTCTCGCCCCTGGCTGCGCCGGTGGCGCAGTACGCGCGCGCCGTGGTGCTGATCGGCCGCGCCGCGGGCGAGCTGCGCGATGCGCTGCAGGGCAGCGGCGCGTCGCTGGTCGATGCCGCCACGCTCGAAGAAGCCGTGAACAAGGCGGCGGAACTGGCCGAGCGCGGCGACGTCGTGCTGCTGTCGCCGGCCTGCGCCAGCCTGGATATGTTCCGCAACTATGTGCACCGCGCCGAAGTGTTTCGCGCCGCGGTGGAAGAGCTGGCCCTGTCGCGGGGGATCATGCCATGAGTGACTCGCAGGTCAAGCGCAGCGGTTTCATCGGCGCCACCATCGGCAATGCCTGGGGCGGCCTGCGCGATGCGGTATCGGGCGTCAAGCCGACCCGCTCGCGCATGATGGAGTACGACCAGCCCCTGCTGTGGGTGGCGATCGTGCTGCTCGCGCTCGGCCTGGTGATGGTCTACTCGGCCTCGATCGCGCTGCCCGATTCGCCGCGCTACGCGAATTACCGCGAAAGCCACTTCCTGGTGCGGCACCTGTTCGCGCTGCTGATCGGCCTCTCGGTCGGGCTCGCGGCGTTCCAGATCCCGGTCAAGGTGTGGGACCGCTACGCACCCAAGCTCTTCATCATCGCGCTGGTGCTGCTGGTGTTGGTGCTGGTGCCGTTCGTCGGCAAGGGCGTGAACGGCGCGCGCCGCTGGATTCCGCTCGGCATCATGAACTTCCAGCCGTCGGAGCTGATGAAGCTCGCGGTGGTGCTGTACGCGGCTAACTACACGGTGCGCAAGCAGGAGTGGATGCAGACCGTGGCCAAGGGCTTCCTGCCGATGGGCGTGGCCGTGGTGGTGGTCGGCATGCTGCTGCTGCTCGAGCCCGACATGGGCGCGTTCCTGGTGATCGCAGCGGTGGCCATGGGCATCCTGTTCCTGGGCGGCATCAACGGCAAGCTGTTCGCCGGGCTGGTCGGCGTGGCGGTCGGCGCGTTCGCGCTGCTGATCACCTTGTCGCCATGGCGGCGCGAGCGGATCTTCGCGTACCTGAACCCGTGGGAAGAGAGCAACGCACTCGGCAAGGCCTACCAGCTCACGCATTCGCTGATCGCGTTCGGGCGCGGCGAATGGACCGGCGTCGGCCTCGGCGGCAGCATCGAGAAGCTGCACTACCTGCCCGAAGCGCACACCGACTTCATCCTCGCCGTGATCGGCGAGGAATTCGGCTTCGTCGGCGTGCTCGTCATCATCATCCTGTTCTACTGGCTGGTGCGCCGCGCGTTCAATATCGGCCGCACCGCGCTGCAGCTCGACCGCACCTTTGCGGGCCTGGTGGCCAAGGGCATCGGTGTGTGGATCGGCTGGCAGACCTTCATCAATATGGGCGTGAACCTGGGCCTGCTGCCGACCAAGGGGCTGACGCTGCCGCTGGTGAGCTATGGCGGCTCGGGGATCCTCATGAACTGCGTGGCGCTGGCGATTCTCCTTCGTATCGACTATGAGAACCGGGTCATGATGCGCGGAGGCAAGGTATGACGCAGCAGCGCACCTTGCTCGTCATGGCCGGGGGCACCGGGGGGCACGTCTTCCCGGGGCTGGCGGTCGCGCACGCGCTGCGCGAGCAGGGCTGGAAAGTGGTCTGGCTGGGCAACCGCACCGGGATGGAAGCCACGCTGGTACCGAAGCACGACATCCCGATGGAGTTCATCCAGTTTGGCGGGCTGCGCGGCAAGGGGCTGGTGACCAAGTTCCTGCTGCCGCTGAACCTGCTGCGCGCGTTCTGGCAGAGCATCGGCGCGCTGCGCCGCGTGCGGCCGAGCGTGGTGCTGGGCATGGGCGGCTATATCACGTTCCCGGCGGGGATGATGGCCTCGCTGCTCGGACGGCCGCTGGTGCTGCACGAGCAGAACTCGATCGCCGGCCTGGCCAACAAGGTGCTGGCCAAGGTGGCGGACCGCGTGCTGTGCGCGTTCCCGGACACGCTGCCCGGCAGCGAGTGGACCGGCAACCCCGTGCGCGAGGCACTGGCCCATATGGCGCAGCCGGAAGCACGCTATGACCAGCGCACCGGTCCGCTGAACATCCTGGTGGTGGGCGGCAGCCTGGGCGCCGCGGCGCTCAACGAAGTCGTGCCGAAGGCCCTCGCCATGCTGCCCGAGGGGCAGCGCCCGGTGGTCACGCACCAGGCGGGCGCGAAGCAGATCGACACGCTGCGCGCGAACTATGCCGCCGCGCAGGTGTCTGCTCAGGCCGTGCCTTTTATCGATGACATGGCGAAGGCCTATGCCGACGCCGACCTGGTGATCTGCCGCGCGGGCGCGATGACGGTTTCCGAAGTGGCGGCCGCCGGCGTGGCCGCACTGTTCGTGCCGTTCCCGCATGCGGTGGACGATCACCAGACGACCAATGCGGAATTCCTGTCCAAGCAGGGTGCAGCCCTGCTCGTGCAGCAAAAAGAACTGACGGCGGACGGGCTGGCGAAGACCATCGCCGGCCTGAACCGGCCGCAACTGAAAGAGATGGCGCGCCTGGCGCGCGGACTGGCCAAGCCTGAGGCAACCCGGCGCGTAGCCGAGGTCTGCAGCGAGATGGCCAGGGACTGAAGCCCTATACATGTAGTGACTCAATGAAGCATATCGTCAAGAACATCCACTTCGTAGGCATCGGCGGCGCCGGCATGAGCGGCATCGCCGAGGTCCTGCTGAACCTGGGCTACAAGGTCTCGGGTTCCGATGTGGGCAGCAATGCCGCCACGCGGCGCCTGGCCTCGCTGGGCGCCACGGTCATGCACGGGCATGACGCGGCCAATATCGCCGGCGCCAATGCCGTGGTGGTTTCGACCGCCGTGAGCGGCGACAACCCCGAAGTGCTGGCTGCCCGCAGCAAGCGCATCCCGGTGGTGCCGCGCGCGGTGATGCTGGCCGAGCTGATGCGCCTGAAGCAGGGCGTGGCCATTGCCGGCACGCATGGCAAGACCACCACTACGAGCCTGGTGGCCTCGGTGCTTGCCGAAGGCGGGCTGGACCCGACCTTCGTGATCGGCGGCCGCCTGAATTCCGCGGGCGCCAACGCGCGCCTGGGCACGGGCGACTTCATCGTGGCCGAGGCGGACGAATCCGACGCCTCGTTCCTCAACCTGTTCCCGGTCATCGAGGTCATCACCAATATCGATGCCGACCACATGGACACCTACGGGCACGACTTTGCGCGGCTCAAGCAGGCGTTCATTGAATTCACGCAGCGCCTGCCGTTCTATGGCATCGCCGTGCTGTGCGTGGACGACCCGAACGTGCGCGAGATCCTGCCGTTCGTGTCCAAGCCCGTGGTGCGCTACGGCTTTGCCGAGGATGCGCAGATCCGCGCGGTCAACGCGCGCGCCGTCGACGGCCAGATGCACTTCACGGTGCTGCGCCAGCTCAACGGCCACGCCGAGCCGCCGCTGGACGTGGTGCTGAACCTGCCGGGCCTGCACAACGTGCAGAACGCGCTGGCGGCGATCGCCATCGCCACCGAGCTCGAAGTGCCCGACGCCGCTATCGTCAAGGCGCTGCGGGAGTTCCACGGCGTCGGCCGCCGCTTCCAGCGCTACGGCGAGGTGGCCACCGCGGACGGCACTGGCACGTTCACGCTGGTCGACGACTACGGCCACCACCCGGTGGAAATGGCCGCCACGCTCGCCGCCGCGCGCGGTGCGTTCCCGGACCGCCGCCTGGTGCTGGCGTTCCAGCCGCACCGGTTCACGCGTACGCGCGATTGTTTCGAGGATTTCGTCAAGGTGCTCGGCACCGTTGACGCGCTGCTGCTGGCCGAGGTCTATGCCGCCGGCGAAGCGCCGATCGTCGCGGCCGATGGCCGCGCGCTGACCCGGGCCCTGCGCGTGGCGGGCAAGGTCGAACCTGTATTCGTGGAGCAGATGGAAGAGATGCCGCAGGCCATCATGAATGCCGCCCGGCCCGGCGATGTGGTCGTGACCATGGGGGCCGGCTCGATCGGCGCGGTGCCGGGACAAGTGGTCTCGCACCAGCAGCCGCTGCAGGTGGGAGGTGCGGCATGAGCTTCGTCGCCAATCCAAAGATCGACCCGAAATCGCTGGGCAAGGTCGGCGTGCTGTACGGCGGCCGTTCGGCCGAGCGCGAGATTTCGCTGATGTCGGGCGCCGGTGTGCTGGCCGCGCTGCAGTCGCGCGGCGTCGATGCGCACGGTTTCGATCCGGGCAAGCAGGGCGTGGCCGAGCTGGCCGCGGCCGGCTTTGACCGCGTCTTTATCGCGCTGCACGGCCGCTACGGCGAAGATGGGACCATCCAGGGTCTGCTCGAGCAGCTCGGCGTGCCGTACACGGGCAGCGGCGTGCTGGCCTCGGCGCTGGCCATGGACAAGCAGGCGACCAAGCGCCTGTGGATGACGCACGACCTGTCCACGCCGCGCTTCGCCATGCTGTATGCCGATACGGATTTCGATGCGGTGGTGGCCGACCTGGGCCTGCCGCTGATCGTCAAGCCGGCGCGGGAAGGTTCCTCCATCGGCCTGAGCAAGGTCACCGATGCGGCGCAGATGCGCGAAGCCTTTGAGAAGGCGGCGGCGCTGGACAACGACGTCATTGCCGAGACCTTTATCGATGGCGCCGAGCTGACCTGCCCGCTCGTCGGGGAGGGCGCCACGGCCGAAGCGCTGCCGGTCATCCGCATCGTCGCGCCGGATTCGAACTACGACTATCAAAATAAGTACTTTACTGACGATACCCAATATCTGTGTCCGTCCGGTCTGAGCGCCGAAGTCGAGCGCGAAGTGCAGCAACTGGCGGTGCAGGCCTACCGCGTGCTGGGTTGCCGTGGCTGGGCGCGCGCGGACGTGATGCTGCGCGCCGACGGCAAGCCTTTCCTGCTTGAAATGAATACCTCGCCGGGCATGACCGGCCATTCGCTCGTGCCGATGGCCGCGCGTGCGGCTGGCATCAGCTACGAGGACTTCGTCATGCAGGTGGTGGCCGCCGCGACGCTGGACCTGCATCCGAACGAACACTGGAAACCTGAATAACCCTGGCAAGACCATACCGGACGAACTCGCACCATGTGGCATAACGCTCGCCTGCTCAACCTGATCGCCTCCGCGCTCTATGCGCTGGTGGCGCTGATGGCGCTCGCGGCCGGTTTGCAGTGGCTCGCGCAGCGGCCGGTGTTCGCCATTACCCATGTCGTGGTGGCGCCGATGGACGGCGGCGCGCTGCGCCACGTCAACGCGCCCAGCGTGCGGGCCAATGCGGTGGGCAAGCTGACCGGCAACTTCTTCACGCTGGACCTGAACGCGGCGCGGCAGGTGTTCGAATCGGTGCCCTGGGTACGGCGCGCGAGCGTGCGGCGCGAGTGGCCCAACGGACTGACCGTGGAAGTCGAGGAACACGAGGCGCTGGGCACCTGGGGCGCTGCCGACGGCGGCAGGCTCATCAATACCTATGGCGAAGTGTTTGTCGCCAATACCGCCGAGGCCGAGGAAGACGCCCAGCTGCTGGCGCTGGATGGACCGCCCGACAGTGAGGGCGACGTGATCGAGAAGCTCGAGGTCATGCGCGAATGGTTCAAGCCGCTCAAGGCCGAACCGCTGTCGGTGGCGCTGTCCGGACGCTATGCCTGGCGCACCAAGCTGTCCAACGGCATGGTGGTCGAGCTTGGCCGCGAGCAGAACGACGAAGAGCGCGCCGCGATGGAGCAGCGCGTGAAACGTTTCGTTGCCGCGTGGCCGCAGGTCACCGAGCAGTGGGGCAAGCAGATCGATTACGCCGACCTGCGCTACCCGAACGGCTTCGCGATCCGCACGGCAAGCGCGCGCTTCCTGACCGACGCGCAGGCCGCGGCGGCCGCGAAGGCCAAGGCGACGGCAGGCACGGGAGCCACAGCAACTGGTACTTCCATCAACAATCCGACGCGACTGAAGAGTAAGAACGCGGAGAAAACCCGATGAGCAAGGAATACAAGGACCTACTGGTCGGTCTCGACATCGGCACCTCGAAGGTGGCGGCCGTGGTGGCGGAACTGCGCCCCGACGGCAGCTACGAGGTGATCGGGATGGGCCAGTCAGAGTCCAAGGGTCTGAAGAAAGGGGTCGTGGTCAATATCGAGGCCACCGTGCAGTCGATCCAGAAGGCGCTCGAAGAGGCCGAGCTGATGGCCGACTGCAAGATCGCCGAGGTATTCACCGGCATTGCCGGCAGCCATATCCGCAGCTTCAATTCGAGCGGCATGGTGGCGATCAAGGACAAGGAGGTCACGCAGACCGATGTGGCGCGCGTGATCGAGACCGCCAAGGCGGTCAATATCCCGACCGACCAGCAGATCCTGCACATCCTGACGCAGGAATTCATCATCGACGGCCAGGAGGACGTGCGCGAGCCGATCGGCATGAGCGGCATCCGGCTGGAAGTGAAGGTGCATATCGTCACCGGCGCCGTCAGCGCCGCGCAGAACATCGTCAAGTGCGTGCGCCGCTGCGGCCTGGAAGTGCATGACCTGATCCTGCAGCCGCTCGCTTCGAGCCTGGCGGTGCTGACCGAGGATGAGAAGGAACTGGGCGTGGTGCTGGTCGATATCGGCGGCGGCACCACCGACATCGCGATCTTCAGCGAAGGCGCGATCCGCCATACGGCCGTGATCCCCATCGCCGGCGACCAGATCACCAACGACATCGCCATGGCGCTGCGCACGCCGACGCCGGATGCCGAGGACATCAAGATGCAGTACGGCATCGCCAAGCAGGCCATTGCCGATCCGGAAGACATGATCGAGGTGCCCGGCGTGGGCGACCGCGGCACGCGCACGCTGTCGCGCCAGGCGCTGGCGGCGGTGATCGAGCCGCGCATCGAGGAACTGTATTCGCTGGTGCACCAGGTGGTGCGTGAATCGGGCTATGAAGAGCTGCTGTCGTCCGGCGTGGTGATCACCGGCGGCACGGCGATGATGCCGGGCATGGTGGAGCTAGGCGAGGACATCTTCCTGAAGCCGGTGCGCGTGGGCGTGCCCGAGTACCGCGGCAATTTGCACGAGGTGGTAAAGAGCCCGCGCTACGCCACCGTGATGGGCCTGCTGCTCGAAGGCCGCGTGCAGCGCATGCGCGGACGAAAGGTGGCTGTGCAGAGCGGCTCGGTCAAGCAGGTGTGGGGCCGCATGAAGGAATGGTTTGTCGGCAACTTCTGACGTGAAGCTTGTCTGACGCAAGGAAAGTCGCGCTGTCTCTGTCGTTCGTGTCTACGCAGACAGGGATGGCGCGTTGAAGGGAACATCTTTTTAATTGGTTTCTTGTTCAGGAACCAGGGGTTGCGGCGGGGAGGCTGCAAAGTCTGGGGACTGATTTTTCTCGGAGGCAGTGATGGACTTTGACATGATCGAAACGGAAGTGATGGACGGCACCATCATCAAAGTGGTGGGCGTGGGCGGCGCGGGCGGCAATGCCGTGCAGCACATGATCAGCCGCGGCGTGCAGGGTGTTGAATTCATCTGCATGAACACCGACGCGCAGGCACTGAAGCGTTCGAGCGCTTCGCGCGTGCTGCAACTGGGCAATTCCGGCCTGGGCGCTGGTGCCAAGCCGGAAGTCGGTCGTAACTGCGCCGAGCAGGCCCGCGAGCAGATCGCGGACGCGCTGCGCGGCGCCCACATGGTCTTCATCACTGCCGGCATGGGCGGCGGCACCGGTACCGGCGCCGCGCCGATCGTGGCGCAGGTGGCCAAGGAAATGGGCATCCTGACCGTGGGCGTGGTCAGCAAGCCGTTCGACTTCGAAGGCGCGCGCCGCGCCAAGGTAGCCGAGCACGGCTCGAGCGAGCTGGAAAGCTCGGTCGATTCGCTGATCGTGGTGCTCAACGAGAAGCTCTTTGAAGTCATGGGTGATGACGCCGAGATGGACAAGTGCTTCCAGTGCGCGGACGACGTGCTGCACAACGCCGTGGCCGGTATCGCCGAAATCATCAATGTGGACGGCCTGGTGAACGTCGACTTCGAAGACGTGAAGACGGTGATGGGCGAGCAGGGCAAGGCCATGATGGGCACGGCCACCGTGTCGGGCGTGGACCGCGCCCGCCTGGCTGCCGAGCAGGCCGTGGCGAGCCCGCTGCTGGAAGGCGTGGACCTGTCCGGCGCGCGCGGCGTGCTGGTCAACATCACCGCCAGCCGCTCGCTCAAGCTGTCGGAAACCAAGGAAGTCATGAACACCATCCGCAGCTACGCCGCGGAAGATGCGACCGTGATCTTCGGTACGGTGTATGACGACGCGATGGGCGATGCCCTGCGCGTGACGGTGGTGGCGACGGGCCTGGGCCGTTCGGCCAAGAAGCAGCAGCCGATGACCCTGCTCAAGACCGGTACCGACAACATCCCGGTGCAGATGATGGCCGGCATGGCTTCGGCCGCCGCCACGCACAGCTCGCCGGACTACAGTGGCCTGGATACCCCGGCGGTGTGGCGCAGCTCGCGTGAATCGGCGTCGGCCCACGTGGCCGCGCTGCAGGAGAAGGGTGTCGATACGTACGACATCCCGGCCTTCCTGCGCAAGCAGGCAGACTGAGCCGGAGCGGCCGGATCGAGCATCGCAGGGCCGGTCCCTGACGGCTTGCGCGTCCTTGTCGCGAAGCACGCAGCGCTCCCCATCCGCGCGTGCCTTGCATGGACCGTGCATTCCGCCCGGGCTGCCGGTGGTGCCGCGTCCGCGCTGAACCGCCTCCGTTCACATCCTGTCGCCGGGACGGGCGGCCACTGGCCGCCTCCCCGGACTGGTTTCCCGCCTTCCCGGTCGGGATGTGCCGTCGTCCGCGCGGCGCGCTGCAAGGCGCGCCGCGCGGACGTTTTTGTAGCAAGCTGTATCGAAATGCCACCGGATGTCATTGGCCTTGGACGCGCGCGCCGGGGAGCCTATGATTGCCGGCAGGTTTCGCCCTCCCTTCTTTTGACAGGATGCCAATCGCCATGATCGCTGTCGGACAACGCGTCCCGGACGCCACGCTGCAGGAATTCTTCGATACCCAGAGCGAAGGCTGCTCGCTGGGTCCCAATGCCTTCCGCGTGTCGGACCTCGTCAAGGGCCGCAAGATCGTGGTCTTTGCCTTGCCCGGCGCCTTTACGCCGACCTGCTCCGCCAAGCACGTGCCCGGCTACGTGGCCGAGGCGCAAACGCTGCGCGACGCCGGCGTGGATGAGGTCTGGTGCGTCTCGGTCAACGACGCCTTCGTGATGGGCGCCTGGGGCCGCGAGCAGCACACCGCAGGCAAGGTGCGCATGATGGCCGACGGAAGCGCAGAATGGACACGTGCGCTGGGTCTGGACCAGGATCTCTCCGCGCGCGGCATGGGCGTGCGCTCCAAGCGGTACGCGATGGTGATCGACGATGGTGTGGTGACCCACCTGCAGGTGGAGGCGCCCGGCGAATTCAAGGTCAGCAGCGCGGAAGCGACGCTCGAGGCGTTGCGCGGCTGACACAAATCAGTCACGCGATGTGTCGCATACTACACTCCGTGTGCATGTATTAACACACCGAAACAAAGACTCTTAGCGGGATTTCCCTAGCAGTGGTAAAATCACTTAATCGACTAAGAGAATCTGATAGGTTCTAATAATTACTGAGGCCGCCATGCTTAAACAGCGCACCATCAAGTCCCTGGTGAAGACGGTCGGCATCGGTCTGCACTCGGGTCGCAAAGTGACGCTGACCCTGCGGCCGGCACCGGCTGGGACCGGTATCGTATTCACCCGCGTAGACCTGCCCGAAGCCGTCGAGATTCCCGCAGCCGCCGGATCCATTGGCGACACGCGCCTGGCATCGGTGCTGCAGAAGGATGGTGCGCGCGTTTCCACGGTCGAGCACCTGATGTCGGCCTGCGCCGGCCTGGGCATCGACAACCTCTATGTCGACGTCGACGCCGAGGAAATCCCGATCATGGACGGCAGCGCGGCATCGTTCGTGTTCCTGCTGCAATCGGCCGGCATCGAAGAGCAGAACGCCGCCAAGCGCTTTATCCGCGTAAAGAAGGCCGTCGAAGTGCGCGAAGGCGACAAGCTCGCGCGCCTGGAACCGTTCTTCGGCTTCAAGCTCTCGTTCACGATCGACTTCCGCCATCCGGCCGTCGACAAGACCGGCCAGAGCTTCGCGATCGATTTCGCCGACACCAGCTACGTGCGCGAGATCGCCCGTGCGCGCACCTTCGGCTTCGCCCATGAGGTCGAGGCGCTGCGCGAGATGGGCCTGGCCCGTGGCGGCAGTCTGGATAACGCGATCGTGCTGGATGAGCACCGCATGCTCAACAACGAAGAGCTGCGCTATGGCGACGAGTTCGTGCGCCACAAGATCCTGGATGCGATTGGCGACCTGTATGTGGTCGGCCATCCGTTGATTGGCGCCTATATCGCGCACAAGTCGGGCCATGGCATGAACAACCAGCTGCTGCGTGCACTGCTGGCGGACCAGGAAGCCTATGAGCTGGTGACGTTCGACCGCGTGGAAGACGCTCCGGCCGCGTTCCTGCCGCAGCTCCAGCCCGCGTTTGCCTGATTGCGGCGAGCAGTGGGAAGAAAAAAGCCGGCCCTCGGGCCGGTTTTTCATTTTGCGATCCTACCGATGATGCGACAGCAGGGTCTTCAACGCGTCCTGCAGCGGTGACGGCGGCAGGTTGCGCGCCAACTCGTCCAGGCTGGCAAGCCCGACCGCTGTCATCCGTCCGTGGGTCCGCGGCCGCACCACAGGGCCGGTATCCCAGTCGCTGTGGCGCGTTGTTTCGGGTTGTACCCGTACCCGGATTGCAGTCACCTGCGAGCCCCGCTCTTGCAGGCGGGACAGCAATGTCGGCACCACCTGACGCACACGCGCCGCCGCCGCGCCATGCGCGGCCAGCAACAGCAGCACCTGTTCCTGCTGAGGTCCGCGGCCGTCGCGCTTGACCCCGGCGACGGCAATGCCGTTGCGCATGGCCGGTGGCAGCAGCGACAGCACCTCGGCTTCCAGCGACGCGAGTTCCCGCGCGGTCTGCATCAGCGCGGAAACCGGGCCGGCCTTGGCCAGCCAGTCGTTCAGGGGCTTGGCCGCCGGTGTCTGCAGGGCGTGGTGGGTGAACAGGCGCATCGATGCATTCTAGCAAGCCAGGGCGCCGCAACGGCATTTGCGGGGTCCTGTGAAGGGCTTGTCACGCAATCCGAAGCGCACATCCGGCGGCCGGCGATTGAACCTTGCCGTTCCGCCCCGATCTTTCGATAAATCAACGTCCCGCCGGGCTTTGGTAACAGGGCCGCACCCGTCCCGGCCGCGACCCCGGCACATGATAAACTCGGCGTTTTGCGCCAATCTATCCATGCCTGGCACGGCTGGGGCCGCCCGCACGCGGGTCGCCGGTCCGGTCCGCGCAGGTGAAAGCACTCGATGATCACGGGCCTTCTCAAGAAAGTCTTCGGCAGCCGCAACGAGCGGCTGATCAAACAATACCGCCGCACGGTGGCGCAGATCAACGCGCTGGAGCCCAAGTTCGAGCAGCTCTCGGATGACGACCTGCGCGGCATGACGGAGACCTTCCGGCAGCGCCACGCCGGCGGCGAATCGCTCGAGGCCCTGCTGCCCGAGGCCTTTGCCGTGTGCCGCGAGGCCAGCAAGCGCGTCATGAAGATGCGCCACTTCGACGTGCAGCTGATCGGCGGCATGGTGCTGAACGACAACAAGATCGCCGAAATGCGCACCGGCGAGGGCAAGACGCTGACCGCCACGCTGGCCGTGTACCTCAATGCCATCACCGGCAAGGGCGTGCACGTGGTGACCGTCAACGACTACCTGGCCCAGCGCGACGCCGAGTGGATGGGGCGCCTGTACAACTACCTGGGCCTGTCGGTGGGCGTGAACCTGTCGCAGATGGCGCATGACCAGAAGCAGGCCGCATACAACGCCGACATCACCTACGGCACCAATAACGAGTTCGGCTTCGACTACCTGCGCGACAACATGGTCTACGACCCGTCGCAGCGCGTGCAGCGGCCGCTGAACTACGCGATCGTCGACGAAGTGGACTCGATCCTGATCGACGAGGCCCGTACGCCGCTGATCATCTCGGGCCAGGCGGAGAACCACACCGATCTCTACCAGCGCATGAACGGCATTCCCAAGCTGCTGACGCGCCAGATCGGCGAGGAAAAGGCCGACGGTACCGGCGTGGAAGTGCCGGGCGACTACTACGTGGACGAGAAGGGCCACCAGGTCTACCTGACCGAGTCCGGCCACGAGAAGGCCGAGGAAATCCTGGCGCAGCAGGGCCTGATCGGCGAGGGCGAATCGGTCTACGCGCCGCAGAACATCACGCTGATGCACCACCTGTACGCCGCCCTGCGCGCGCACAGCCTGTTCCACCGCGACCAGCACTACGTGGTGCAGAACGACGAGGTCGTGATCGTCGACGAATTCACCGGCCGCCTGATGACGGGCCGCCGCTGGTCCGACGGCCTGCACCAGGCCGTGGAAGCCAAGGAAGGCGTGACCATCCAGCAGGAAAACCAGACGCTGGCCACCATCACGTTCCAGAACTACTTCCGCATGTACACCAAGCTGGCCGGCATGACCGGCACGGCCGACACGGAAGCCTACGAATTCCAGGAAATCTACGGCCTGGAAGTGGTGGTGATCCCGACCAACCGCCCGGCCCAGCGCAAGGACCTGCAGGACCAGATCTACAAGACGTCCAAGGAGCGTTACGACGCCGTCGTGCGCGACATCCGCGACTGCTACGAGCGTGGCCAGCCGGTGCTGGTCGGCACGACCTCGATCGAGACGTCCGAGTACCTGTCGGACCTGCTCGGCAAGGAAAAGCTGCCGCACCAGGTGCTCAACGCCAAGCAGCACGAGCGCGAGGCCGAGATCGTGGCCCAGGCCGGCCGCCCGAAGATGATCACCATCGCCACCAACATGGCCGGCCGCGGTACCGACATCGTGCTCGGCGGCAACGTGGAGAAGCAGGCCGGCTTCATCGAGGTCGACCCGAACCTGTCGGATGCCGACAAGGCCGCGCGCATCCAGCAGCTCAAGGACGAATGGCAGTCGCTGCACGAGCAGGTCAAGTCCTTCGGCGGCCTGCATATCGTCGGCACCGAGCGCCATGAGTCGCGCCGTATCGACAACCAGCTGCGCGGCCGTGCCGGCCGCCAGGGCGACCCGGGTTCGTCGCGCTTCTACCTGTCGCTGGACGACCAGCTGCTGCGCATCTTCGCGGGCGACCGCGTGCGCGCGATCATGGAACGCCTGAAGATGCCCGAGGGCGAGCCGATCGAAGCCGGCATCGTCACGCGCTCGATCGAATCGGCGCAGCGCAAGGTGGAAGGCCGCAACTTCGATATCCGCAAGCAGCTGCTGCAGTACGACGACGTCGCCAACGACCAGCGCAAGGAAATCTACAAGCTGCGCAACGACGTGCTCGAAGCCAATGACGTCGGCGAAATGGTCAAGAACCTGCGCGAAAGCGTGCTGATCGAGCTGTTCCGCGAGCACGTGCCGGCCGATACCATGGAAGAGCAGTGGGATATTGCCGGCCTGGAAGCGCGCCTGCGCGAGAACTGGGGCCTGGAGCTGCCGCTGGCCAAGACCATCGAAGGCGCCCAGAGCATCGAGGACGAACAACTCCTCGACATGATCCAGAAGGCCGCCGAGGAACGTTACGAAGGCAAGGTGGCCATGGTGGGCCGCGAATCGTTTGCCGGTTTCGAGCGCTCGGTCATGCTGCAGAGCATCGACACGCACTGGCGCGAGCACCTGGCCGCGCTGGACCACCTGCGCCAGGGCATTCACCTGCGCGGCTATGCGCAGAAGGACCCGAAGCAGGAATACAAGCGCGAGTCGTTCGAACTGTTCGCGCGCCTGCTGGACGTGATCAAGGACGAAGTCACGCGCGTGACCTTCAACGTGCAGATCCAGTCGCCGGAAGAGTTGGAGCAGGCTTCGGAACAGATCGAGGAAGGCCTGTCGCACCTGGAGAACGTGCAGTACAAGCACGACGAGTTCGCCGAGGGCCGCGAGCCCGTGGAAGAGGCGCCGTCGCCGCGCACCGGCGCCGCCGTGGCCGCGGAAATGGCGCTGGCCGGCATGCCCAAGGTGGGCCGCAACGATCCTTGCCCGTGCGGTTCGGGCAAGAAGTTCAAGCAGTGCCACGGCAAGCTGAGCTGAGCCTGGCGCCAGCCGGACCATGCACGACAGCCCTTGCCGCCACGGCGCAAGGGGCGAAGAGGTAACGACATGCCCGCGCCAAGCGGGCATGTTCGTCTGACGACTGAACAACAGATCAAGCAGGACTACAGGACAGGAGCCGATATGCCCGTCAATCTTCCGCTGCCGCAGGCAGAAAACCTGAAACCCGTCGCCGGCGTCGAGCTCGGCTGGGCCGAGGCCGGCATCCGCAAGGCCAACCGCAAGGACGTGCTGGTGGTGCGTGTGGCGGAAGGCAGCACCGTGGCAGGCGTCTTCACGCGCAACCGCTTCTGCGCCGCGCCGGTACAGGTGTGCCGCGAGCACCTGGCTGCGGCCAAGGGCGTCCGCGCACTGGTGATCAACACCGGCAACGCCAATGCCGGCACCGGCCACCTCGGCCTGGCGAATGCGCGCGCGACCTGCGATGCGGTGGCGGCAAAACTGCACATCACCACGGATCAGGTGTTGCCGTTTTCCACCGGCGTGATCCTGGAGCAGTTGCCGGTGGACCGCCTGGTCGCTGCGCTGCCCGCCGCCATCGCCAATGCGAAGCCGGACAACTGGCTGGCCGCCGCCGAATCGATCATGACCACGGACACGCAGCCCAAGGCGGCGTCGCGCACTGTGCATATCAACGGCAAGACCGTCACGCTGACGGGCATCAGCAAGGGCGCCGGCATGATCCGCCCGAACATGGCGACCATGCTCGGCTTCATTGCCACCGACGCGGCCGTGGCCCAGCCGGTGCTGCAGGCGCTGGTGTCGCATGCGGCCGACCACTCGTTCAACAGCATCACGATCGACGGCGACACCTCGACCAACGATTCCTTTGTGCTGATTGCCACGGGCAAGTCGGGCGCCGCCGCCATCGACCGTGCCGAAGGCCCGGCCTTCGAGGCGCTGCGCGAGGCCGTCACGAGCCTGGCCCAGGAACTCGCGCAGATGATCGTGCGCGACGGCGAAGGCGCCACCAAGCTCATGACCATCCGCGTGGAAGGCGGCAAGGACGTGGCCGAGTGCCGCCAGATCGCCTATGCCGTGGCCCATTCGCCGCTGGTCAAGACCGCGTTCTATGCGTCGGACCCCAACCTGGGCCGTATCCTGGCTGCGGTGGGCTACGCCGGCGTGGACGATCTTGATGTCGACCGCGTCAACCTGTGGCTCGATGACGTCTGGGTGGCTCGCGACGGCGGCCGCAATCCCGACTACCTCGAAGAGGACGGCCAGCGCGTGATGAAGCAGGCCGAGATCACCGTGCGCATCGCGCTCGGCCGCGGCAAGGCCGAGGCCACGGTGTGGACCTGCGACCTCTCGCACGACTACGTGTCGATCAACGCCGACTACCGTTCCTGATCACCGCTCCCTGTTCAACGACGCTCCGCTGCTGCCATGTCTGACCTCGCCTCCCGCCTCGACAACTTCCTCGCCCGACTGGAACAGTGGCTGCCGCCGCAACTGACGGATGCGGACTGGCAGGAGGCGGTAGCGTTCCGCTGGCGCAAGCGGCAGAGCCTGTTCGGCAATATCGGCTACCTGCAGCCGGTGCGCCAGCTGCCGCCGATCCACCTGGACGACCTCAAGAACATCGAGCGCCAGAAGGACGCCATCGTCGGCAATACGCGCCAGTTCGTGAACCAGCTGCCGGCCAACAACGTGCTGCTGACCGGCGCGCGCGGCACCGGCAAGTCGTCGCTGATCAAGGCCTGCCTCAATGCCTTCGTCAAGGACGGGCTGCGGCTGGTGGAAGTGGACAAGAGCGACCTGGGCGACCTTGGCGATATCGTCGAGCAGGTCTCGCAGCGCCCGGAGCGCTTCGTGATCTTCTGCGACGACCTGTCGTTCGAGGAAGGCGAATCGGGCTACAAGGCGCTCAAGTCGGCGCTCGACGGCTCGGTGGCCGCGCAGTCGGACAATGTGCTCGTGTACGCGACGTCCAACCGCCGCCACCTGCTGCCGGAGTACATGAAGGACAACGAGTCCTACCGCCATACCGAGGATGGCGAGATCCACCCCGGCGAGGTGGTCGAGGAGAAGATCTCGCTGTCCGAGCGCTTCGGCCTGTGGCTGTCGTTCTATCCGCCCAAGCAGGACGAGTACCTGGCCATCGTCGGTCACTGGCTCAAGCATTTTGGCTGCACGGACGAGGACATTGCCGCCGCGCGCGGCGATGCGCTGGTGTGGGCGCTCGAGCGCGGCTCGCGCTCGGGCCGCGTGGCCTGGCAGTTCGCGCGCGACTGGGGCGGCAAGCATGGCAAGCCGTTCATTGCCGACGTGGAGGGCGCATGACGCAAGCGCAAGACACGGCTGCGCCGCGCAAGGTTACCGAGGTGGCCGTGGGCGTGCTGGTGCAGCCCGACGGCCGCTTTTTGCTGGCGCAGCGCCCGGGCGGCAAGCCCTACGAGGGCTACTGGGAATTCCCGGGCGGCAAGCTGGAACCGGGCGAGACGGTGGAAGCCGCGCTCGCGCGCGAACTTCATGAAGAGCTGGGCCTGGACATCACCGAATGCGTGCGCTGGCACGTGCTCGAACACGATTACCCGCACGCCTACGTGCGGCTGCATTTCTGCAAGGTCATGGCATGGCGCGGCGATCCGGTCGGGCGCGAGGGCCAGGCCTTCTCGTGGCAGACGGTGCCGGTGACGGTCGAACCGCTGCTGCCGGCCACCATCCCGGTGGTCGAATGGCTGGGCGAAGAATCCCGCGCCGCCTGACAATCCGAGCATTACCCGCGCCCCTGCGGCCGCGGCGCCCGTGATCGCGCCGACATAACAACAGCAAGAAAGGAACCCGTATGCTGCGTGCAGACCGCGTTGCCGACGATATTTCCCTCCCTGAGCTGACCCTGCGCGGCATCATCCTTGGGGCGCTGATTACGGTGGTGTTCACCGCCTCCAACATCTACCTTGGCCTCAAGGTCGGGCTCACCTTCTCCTCGGCGATTCCCGCCGCCGTGATCTCGATGGCGGTGCTGCGCCTGTTCCCGAGCGCCAATATCCTCGAAAACAACATGGTGCAGACGCAGGCCTCGGCCGCGGGCACCCTGTCGTCGATCATCTTCGTGCTGCCGGGCCTGGTGATGCTGGGCCACTGGCAGGGTTTCCCGTTCTGGCAGACGCTGTCGATCTGCGCGGCGGGCGGCATGCTCGGCGTGTTGTTCAGCATTCCGCTGCGCCATGCGATGGTGGTACAGAGCGAGCTGCCATATCCGGAGGGTGTGGCCGCCGCCGAGATCCTGCGCGTGGGCAGTGCCGGGCAGGACACCGCATCCGGCGGGAAGAAGCAGGGTACCGGTCTGGCAGACCTGATGGCCGGTGGCCTGGTGGCGGGCGTGTTCAGCTTTGCCGCGGGCGGCCTGCGCCTGCTCGCCGAGGGCGCCAACCTGTGGCTCGCTGCCGGGGCATCGGTGGTGCGCTTCTCGATGGGCTTCTCGCTGGCGCTGGTGGGTGCGGGCTACCTGGTCGGCATCGTCGGCGGGCTTGCCATGCTGCTTGGCCTGGTGCTGACGTGGGGCATCGCCGTGCCCTGGCTGACAGCCATCACGCCGCGCCCGGAAGGCGCCACGCTGCAGGCCTTTGGAACGATGGTGTGGAGCACGCAGGTGCGCTTCATCGGCGCGGGCACCATCGGTATCGCGGCAATCTGGACGCTGATCACGCTGGCCGGGCCAATGCTCGAAGGCATCCGCGCGTCGCTTGGTGCGATCAAGGGCGCCGGTGCGGGTGGTGGTGCCGGGATGCCGCGCACGCAAAAGGATATGCCGGTACGCTGGATCGGCATCCTGGCCGTCGCGCTGGCGGTGGTGCTGGCGGTGACGTTCGGCTATTTCATGATGCCGGCGCCGATGGATGCCGGCGCGCGCTGGCGCCTCGTGGGCTGCGCCGTGCTGTTCGCCTTCGTGTTCGGATTCCTGGTGGCCGCTGCCTGCGGCTACATGGCAGGGCTGGTGGGTTCGTCCGCCAGCCCGATCTCGGGCATCGGCATCATCGCGGTGATCCTGGTGTCGCTGCTGATCCTGGCGATCGGCACGGCCGACGGCCTGCTCGATACACTGGAAGGCGGCAAGTTCGCGATTGCGCTGGCCATCTTCACGACCGCCGCCGTCCTGGCCGTGGCCACGATCTCCAACGACAACCTGCAGGACCTGAAAACCGGCTGGCTCGTGGGCGCCACGCCGTGGCGCCAGCAGGTCGCGCTGCTGATCGGATGCGCGGTCGGTGCGGCGGTGATCCCGCCGGTGCTGGAACTGCTCTACAACGCCTATGGGTTTGCGGGTGCGCTCCCGCGCGCGGGCATGGACCCGGGGCAGGCGCTGGCGGCTCCGCAGGCTACGCTGATGACGGCCATTGCCACCGGCATCTTCACGCACCAGCTCAACTGGAACATGATCCTGATCGGCATTGCGCTCGGCGTGGTGCTGATCGCGATCGACGAGATGCTGCGCCGCGGCGGCACGGGGCGGTTGCCGGTGCTGGCCGTGGGCATCGGCATCTACCTGCCGCCGACGATCAGCTCGGCACTGGTCGTGGGGGCCGTGCTCGCATGGTTTCTGCTGCGCTCCGAGCGCCGCCGCGCCACCGCGCGTGGGGATGATGTCAAGCTGGCGCTTGAACATGCCGAACGGCGCGGCACGCTATTGGCGTCGGGCCTGATCGTCGGGGAAAGCCTGGTCGGGGTGCTGCTGGCGGCCGTGATCGGCCTGTCAGGCAAGGACGCGCCGCTGGCTGTGGTGGGCGAGGGCTTTGCCGTCACGGCCGAATGGCTCGGCCTGGCGGTGTTCGTGCTGGTATGTGCGGGGTTCTACCGCCGCGTACTGGCCGCGGCGCATTGAGCTGGCGGGACGACCCGGTCGTCCCGGCTCAGTCGTCTTCGTCTTCCGGCAGGTCCGGCGAAGGGGTCTCGCCCGGCTTGCTGCCGATTACGTACTTCTCGGATGCCCACGCGCCCAGGTCGATCTGCTTGCAGCGCTCGGAGCAGAACGGGCGGAACTTGTTTTCGGGAATCCATTCCACCTTGGTGCCGCAGGTGGGGCATTTGACGACGGCAGGCATGACTTCAGAAATTGCAGAGCTTGAGCAGGAACGGGATGTCGGCATCGACTGAACGCGGGCGCAGGTCGCCGTCCTGCTGCGTAAAGCGCACCCACAGCATGTACTTGTTGGCGCTCATCTCGGGGATGAAGGCCAGCAGCGAGTCATCGAGATGCACCTGCATGAGCTGGTAGCTGCGGCCCGACAGCATCTGCTGGTAGCTGCCGCCGGTGGCGATCACTTTGCCGCTCTGGCCCGATTCACGCAGCAGCCGTAGCACCGTGGAGGTACCGGCGCGCAGCGCCACCAGGGGCCTGGCCCACTTCAGGATATCGGCGCGGCGTTCCTCGGCCGGACGATGTTGCCAGGCGTAGTAGGCCGGCAGGTCGAACTCGCAGGTGCCGCCGGGAATGATGGCGCGGCTGCGAATGCTGGTCAGCCACTCGTTGTCGGCCAGCAGCTGGCCCGCCTTGCCCACGGTCTGGTTGAGCATGGCGATGCCTTGCTCGATCTCGCCGATGACCGCATCCAGTGCTTCCTGGTCGATCTGCGGATTGACGCGCAACGCGGTCAACGCCTGGCGCTGGCGCTCCAGTTCCTTGATCAGGTCGGTCTTGAGATCGGCGCGGCCGGCCACGTCGATGATCTCGAACAGCGTGGTCAGCGCGACATGGTGCTGCAGGGCGTGTTCCTGGCCAAGGAAGTAATCCAGCCGATCGAACAGGTCTTCAAGGCGCAGCAGCGTCCTGATGCGTTCGTTGAAAGGATATTCGTACAGGATCAAGTGCTATGTCCGAGCAGCTGAGGCGGCGCTCCTGTGGGAGCGTCCCGGTGCGGGCGTGGCCCGGGGAACGTCAGGAATGCGTGGAAGCTACGTCTCTCCGCGCATTTCGCGTCATGATCCAGCGCATTCTATGCGAGACGGCCTGCGAGGACAATGCAATGTGCGTGATGCGCCGTTTGTTCGCTCATGCCGGACCGACTGTGCCCCGGAATCAGGCTCGCGTGACGCCGGCGGCGGACAGCGACCGATAGGTCTGGTCCAGCCGGTCCACCTGCGCGGTCAGCGCTTCGACTGGCCCGTCGTTGTCGACCACATCGTCGGCCACGGCCAGGCGCTGTGCCCGCGTGGCCTGTTTCGCCATGATGGCCAGCACCTGCTCGCGGCTGAAGCCGTTGCGCGCCATGACGCGCGCAACCTGCGTGTCCTCAGTGCAATCGACCACCAGCACCCGCCCGACGCGCTCGACCCAGGTGCCGGATTCGACCAGCAGTGGCACCACGTAGATCAGGTACGGGTGCTCGCCGGTATCGGCGATGGCCTTGGCGCGCGTGGTGGTCAGGTTGCGGATCAGCGGATGGGTGATGCCTTCGAGTCGCGCCTTGGCGGCAGGATCGGCAAAGACCAGCGCACGCATGGCGTCGCGGTCCATGGCGCCGTCGGGGCGCAGGCACTGCGGGCCGAAGGCCTCGACCAGCGCGGGAATGGCCTGCCCGCCCGGGGCGGTGATCTCGTGGGCAAGCAGGTCGGTGTCGATGATGGCGGCGCCGCGCGCGGCGAACATGTCGGCCACGCGCGTCTTGCCGCTGCCGATGCCGCCTGTCAGTCCGATCTCCAGCATGTCAGGTTCCGTGGGTGCAATGCCCGAACGATACCAGCTTGGCGCGGCGCAGGCCGCCGCTCACGGCATCGGCAGCGGCAGCACGGCGGGGCCGAAGAACAGCACCAGCACGCCGGCGCCGGCAATGAAGGGGCCGAACGGGAAGGGCGTGTCGCGGCCCTGGCGGCGCAGCGCGATGCTGGCAACGCCAAAGACCACGCCGACCACCGAAGACAGCAGCACCAGCGTCGGCAGCGCCTGCCAGCCGAACCAGGCGCCCAGCGCGGCCATCAGCTTGAAGTCGCCATAGCCCATGCCTTCCTTGCCGCGCACCAGCTTGAACGCCCAGTAGGCGGACCACAGCAGCAGGTAGCCGGCCGCGGCGCCGATCACCGCATCGGCCAGCGGCACGAACAGCCCGCCCAGGTTGAGCAGCAGCCCCAGCCACACCAACGGCAGCGTGATCTGGTCGGGCAGGAGCTGCGTATCGGCATCGATCATCGTCAGCGCCAGCAGCGACCACAGCAGCACCAGCGCGGCCACGCCCTGCCAGGTCGGTCCGAAGTGCCAGGCAGCCAGCGCGCTCAGCACGCCGCAAGCCAGCTCCACCAGCGGGTACCGCATGCCGATAGGCGCTTTGCACGACGAGCAGCGCCCGCGCAGGAAAAGGTAGCTGATGACGGGAATGTTCTCCCAGGCGGCGATGGCATGTCCGCAGTGCGGGCAGGCCGAGCGCGGCACCATCAGGTTGTAGCGTTCCGGGTAGGGCAGGGGATCGCCGCGCAGTTCGGCGATGTAGTTGGCCTCGTCATACTCCATCATGCGCGGCAACCGGTGGATCACCACGTTCAGGAAGCTGCCCACCAGCAGGCCGAGGACGGCCGCTGCCGCCAGCAGGAACGACGGCGGCAGCGCCGCCAGCGCCGGCAGCGTGGAGGCGCCGCCGGCGGGAAATACCGGATTCATCGATTACACCACCTGTCCCAGCTTGAAGATCGGCAGGTACATCGCGACCACCATGCCGCCGATGAGCACGCCCAGCACCACGATGATCAGCGGTTCGATCAGGCTCGAAATGGCCGCCACGGCGTCATCGACCTCGCGCTCGTAGAACTCGGCCACCTTGAGCAGCATATTGTCGAGCGCGCCCGATTCCTCGCCGATCTGGGTCATCTGCAGCACCATGGCATCGAACACGTGCGTGGCCTGCATGGCGTTGGTCAGGCTGGTGCCGATGCGCACCGCCTGTTCGATCTCGCGCGTGGCGTCGTAGTAGACCCAGTTGCCGGCGGCACCCGCCACGGATTCCATCGATTCCACCAGCGGCGTGCCGGCGGCGAACATGGTGGCGAGCGTACGCGTCCAGCGCGCGATCACGGCCTTGCGGAACAGGCTGCCGAAGATGGGCAGCTTCAGCAACATGCGGTCGGTGCTGCGCTGGACTTTCTCCGACTTCTTCAAGGCCCGTAAATAGAGGGCGATGCCGCCCACCGGTATGCCGATGACGATGTACCAGTACGAGACAAAGAAGTCCGAGATCGCGATCACTACCAGCGTCGGCGCCGGCAGGTTGGCGCCGAAGCTCGAGAACACGCCCTTGAAGGCCGGGATCACGAACAGCATCAGGATCACCGTCACGGCAAAGGCCACGGTCAGCACCGCGATCGGGTAGATCATCGCGGACTTGATCTGGCTCTTCAGCGCGATGGTCTTTTCCATGTAGAGCGACAGGCGCTCCAGCAGGGAATCGAGGATACCGCCCTGTTCGCCGGCGTCGATCAGGTTGCAGTACAGCGTGTCGAAATAGCGCGGGTGGCGGCGGAAGGCCTGCGCCATGCTGCTGCCGGACTCGATGTCGAAGCGAATGTCGGACAGCAGCTGCGTGAAGTTCGGGTTGGCATGGCCGCGCGCGATGATGTCGATCGACTGCAGCAGCGGGATGCCCGCCTTGAGCATGGTCGAGAGCTGGCGGGTGAAGTACGCGATGTCCTTCTCGGTGATCTTCTTGCCGCGCGCCGCCTTGCGCTTTTTCATCTTGACCACGGTGAGGCCCTGCTTGCGCAGTGCCGCCGTGACCTCGGCCTGGTTCTCGGCCCGCTGTTCCCCGGTGAACGTCTTGCCCTTGCGGTCCTTGCCTTCCCACTCAAAGATGTACTGCGTAGGTGCCTTGCGTCCTGCTTTCGCGCGTGACGGCGCTGCCGCCCGTGCGCCCGCTGCTGGTGCGCGCGTTGCCATGTTTGACCCCCGACATTACTTGTCTGTTGTTTTACGTATTGGTTGTGGCCAGCACTTCTTCGAGTGACGTGACCCCCTGCTTGACCTTCAGCAAGCCGGCTTCCCGCAACGATAGCACGCCGTCGCGCCGGGCCTGTTCGGCAATCTGCAGCGCCGTGCCGTGCGACAGGATGATCTGCTGCATGGCCTCGGTGATCGGCATGACCTGGTAGATGCCGCAGCGTCCCTTGTAGCCGCTGCCGTTGCAACGCTCGCAACCGACCGGATGATAAGGCTGCCAGCTGCCATCGATCTGCGCTTCCTTGAAGCCCGCATCGAGCAGTGCCTCATGCGGGATCGAGCCCGCGCGCTTGCACGTGCACAGCCGCCGCGCCAGCCGCTGCGCCGTGATCAGCAGCACGCTGGAGGCGATATTGAACGGCGCCACGCCCATGTTCATCAGGCGCGTCAGCGTAGTCGGCGCATCGTTGGTGTGCAGCGTCGACAGTACCAGGTGGCCGGTCTGCGCGGCCTTGATCGAGATATCGGCGGTCTCCAGGTCGCGGATTTCGCCGACCATGATGATGTCCGGATCTTGGCGCAGGAACGAGCGCAGCGCCGCGGCGAAGGTCAGGCCCGCCTTGTCGTTGACGTTGACCTGGTTGATGCCGGGCAGCTGGATTTCAGCCGGGTCTTCGGCCGTCGAGATATTGATGTCGCCCTGGTTCAGCAGGTTCAGGAACGTGTAGAGCGAAACGGTCTTGCCGCTGCCGGTGGGGCCGGTGACCAGGATCATGCCGTATGGGCGCTTGATGGTGTCCATCAGCAGCGCCTTCTGCTCGGGCTCGTAGCCGAGCTGGTCGATGTCCAGCTTGTCGCTCGACGATTCCAGGATACGCATCACGATCTTCTCGCCGAAGAGCGTAGGCAGCGTAGACACGCGGAAGTCCACCGCCTTCTCGACGATTTCCTTGGAGTCCTTGCCCTGCGGCAACGGGATCAGCAGCTTCATGCGGCCGTCTTGCGGCACGCGCTTTTCGGAGATGTCCAGGCGCGACAGCACCTTGATGCGCGTCGCGATCTTGTCGCGGATATCGAGCGGCGGGCGTGCCACCTCTTGCAGCACCCCGTCGACGCGAAAGCGGACGCGGTAGAAAGTCTCGAATGGCTCGAAGTGAAGGTCTGATGCGCCGCGGTGGAAAGCCTCGGTCAGCAGCTTCTGCAGGAAGCGCACGACCGGCGCATCGTCGATGTCGCTGGTGGCGGTGCGATTGCGCTGCGCAGTGGCAGCGGCCACGGGGTCGTACTCGATCAGCTTGCGCTGGGTGGGCGTTGCCCCGGGCGCGATGTCCTTAAGCGTGCCCGCCGCTTCCCCGGCCGAGCGCACATGCTTCATCAGCTTGTCGTGCTCCACCACCACGGTATCGACCGGCAGGTTGTACTTCTGCTTGATGGCGTCGAGCCCGGCCTGGTTGGACGGGTCGGAGATCGCCACCACCAGGCGGTTCTCGCGCCGGCCTAGCGGCAGCAGTCGATGGGCATGAAATTCGCGGTTGCCCGCCAGCGCAGGCGGAACCTTGTTCAGGTTGTACTGCGCCAGGTCGAGCAGCGGCAGCTGGTACTTGTCGGCGGCGAACAGCGCGACATCGTGCGCGCTCATGGTGCCGCTGCCGACGATCTCGTCGATCAACTGCGTCTGCTTTTCGCGCGCGGACTGTTCCAGCTGGGCGAGCAGCGCAGGCGCGATGCGACGGCTCTGTGCAAGGGCGAGACCAAGTGTCATGGCAGGAACCAAATGGTGCGAGCGCGCGCGGGCGCCCGTTGGGGCCACAGGCCCCCGGATCGGCGCAGTTTGCCGCCGGGGTCACTTTTTGTAAAGGCGACAACGGGCCATGTCGGCATTTGTGCGACAGGGGCGCAACCCTACTTGCGCGGGGAGCGTGGAGGGCGGCGAAGCGTGGGGGATCGGGGCAGGGATTTGGGCAGCGCGAAAAACAAAAAAGCCGCACATTGCTGTGCGGCTTCTTGCTGGCCGGGAACTGCGTGGCCATGAATTCTGGTCGGGGTGAGAGGATTCGAACCTCCGGCCTCTACGTCCCGAACGTAGCGCTCTACCAGGCTAAGCTACACCCCGAATTCTGACTTTGTTGCCAACCGTTGGCGGTCAGCAGCAAAGAACGTAAGTCTAACAGCGTTTCTCCCGAATGGGAAGAGGGTTGCGGCTATTTCAGGATTGCCGCTCCAGCGAGAACGCGCACAGCGCAATCAGCGTATCTTTCAATGCCGACGGCGGAAACAGCTGGGCGGCCTTTTCGGCGGCCTCGGCTTCGCGGCGCGCGGCTTCGTAGGTGACCTCGAGCGCGCCGCTCGCATGGATGGCCGAGAACACCGCGTCGAAATGCTCGGTGCCACCCTGCACGATGGCGTCGCGCGCCAGTGCGCGCTGCTCCGGCGTGCCGTGCTCGAGCAGGTGTAGCAGCGGCAGCGTGGGCTTGCCTTCGCGCAGGTCGTCGCCGGCGTTCTTTCCCATCTGCTCGGCGCTGGCGGTGTAGTCCAGCATGTCGTCGATGAGCTGGAACGCGGTGCCGATGCGGCGGCCGTATTCGGCTGCGGCTTCTTCCATGGCGGTGTCGGCGCCCGCGAGCACGGCGCCAAGCTGGGCCGAAGCCTCGAACAGCTTGGCGGTCTTGTAGCGGATCACCTGCAGGTAGCGCTCGACGGTGACATCGGGATCGTGCATGTTCAGCAACTGCAGCACTTCACCCTCGGCGATCACGTTGGTCGCGTTCGAGAGGATTTCCATGATGCGCATGCTGCCCGCATCGACCATCATCTGAAACGCGCGCGAATAGAGGAAGTCGCCCACCAGCACACTGGCGGCGTTGCCGAACACCGCGTTGGCGGTCTCGCGGCCGCGGCGCAGCTCGGATTCATCGACCACGTCGTCATGCAGCAGCGTGGCGGTGTGGATGAACTCCACGACAGCGGCCAGTTCATGGTGGCGGTGGCCGTCGTAGCCGAAGGCGCGTGCCGACAGCAGCAGGATCACCGGGCGCAGGCGCTTGCCGCCGGCGCTGATGATGTATTCACCGATCTGCTCGATCAGGGGGACTTCGGAAGACAGCCGTTGACGGATGACCGCATCGACCGCGCGCATGTCTGCAGCGACCGGGGCAAGCAAGGCAGTGGCGGAAGGCTGGGTCAAGATGATCACCGTTACGCAAAACCGGACGATTATATGCGATGCCAATGGGGTTCATGCCAGTGCCTGTACCCATTCGGGGGATGCGCGGCTGCCGCCATCTATAATTCCGGCATGAACAAGCCCACGTCCCGCCGCAACGCCCGCCGAATGGCCTGGTGGGTTGCGTTTGCCGCACTGGCGGGCTTCCTGCTGGCCGATCTGACCTGATCCGCGCTCGCGCAGAAGTGCGCAAGGCGCCGCCGGACTGGCTATGTGCCTGTTTTCTTTGCGTTTTTCTCCGGCCTGGTTTATAGTTCGCGGTTTCCTCCGGTTGTTTTGCCCGTCTTGCGGGTGGTGGCCGGTGGGAGATAACCGGGCCGCACAGGCGTGCGCAGGCTGCCTAGCAGCGTTTGCGGGAACACCCAGTGCCGGCATTCGGCGTTTTATTCACATCCGAGAGGTTCGACAATGTACGCGGTCGTAAAAACCGGCGGCAAGCAATACAAGGTTGCTGCTGGCGAAAAACTGAAAGTAGAACAGATACCGGCAGACATTGGCGCAGAAATCACGCTCGACCAGGTGCTCGCAGTGGGCGCCGGCGACCAAATCAAGTTTGGTACGCCGCTGGTTAGCGGGGCTTCCGTCAAGGCTACCGTTATCTCCCAAGGTCGTCACGACAAGGTGAAGATCTTCAAGATGCGCCGTCGCAAGCACTACCAGAAGCGTCAAGGCCATCGCCAGAACTACACCGAGCTGCGCATCGAAGCGATCAACGCCTGATCATTCGAACGTAACCCGGTAAAGCGACAGGAGTAAGACATGGCACAGAAAAAAGGCGGCGGTTCCACGCGGAACGGCCGTGATTCCGAATCGAAGCGTCTGGGCGTGAAGGTGTTTGGTGGCCAGGCCATCAACGCCGGCGGCATCATCGTCCGTCAGCGCGGTACCCGTGTGCACGCAGGCGACAACGTCGGCGTGGGCAAGGACCACACCCTGTTTGCACTGGTCGACGGCCACGTGCAATTCGCCGTCAAGGGCCCTGCCAAAAAGCAGCAAGTCAGCGTCGTTCCGGCGGCCTGATAACAGCCTTTGCAGCACGAAGGCCCCGCAATGCTTGCGGGGCTTTTTCATTTTTGGCGACAATGTGAGTTGCCAATGCCGGTCGGTAGCCCGGTCCACCACGGAAACCTACTATGAAGTTCATCGACGAAGCCCGAATCGAAGCCATCGCCGGCAACGGCGGCAATGGCAGCGCCTCGTTCCGGCGCGAGAAGTTTGTGCCCTTCGGTGGTCCGGATGGGGGCGACGGCGGCCGGGGCGGCAGCGTGTTCGCCGTGGCGGACCGTAATATCAACACCCTGATCGACTTCCGCTACGCCAAGAAGCACGTCGCCAAGAATGGCGAGAACGGCCGTGGCTCCGACTGCTACGGCGCCGCCGGCGACGACGTCACGCTGCGCATGCCGGTCGGCACGCTGATTGCCGACATGGACACCGGCGAGCTGATCGCCGACCTGACCGAGCACGGCCAGAAGGTCTGCCTCGCGGAAGGCGGCATGGGCGGCTGGGGCAACCTGCATTTCAAGTCCAGTACCAACCGCGCGCCGCGCCAGCAGGTGGACGGCAAGCCCGGCGAGCGCCGCATGCTCAAGCTGGAGCTGAAGGTGCTGGCCGACGTCGGCCTGCTGGGCATGCCCAACGCGGGCAAGTCGACGTTCATCTCGCATATCTCCAACGCGCGCCCGAAGGTGGCGGACTATCCGTTCACCACGCTGCACCCGAACCTTGGGGTGGTGCGCGTCGATCATGAACAGTCCTTCGTGGTGGCCGATATTCCTGGCCTGATCGAAGGCGCGGCCGAAGGCGCTGGCCTGGGCCACCAGTTCCTGCGCCACCTGCAGCGCACGGGACTGCTGCTGCATATTGTCGACCTGGCCCCGTTCGACGAAGCGGTGGACCCGGTGGCGGAAGCCAAGGCCATCGTCAACGAGCTGAAGAAGTACGATGAAACGCTCTACGACAAGCCGCGCTGGCTCGTTCTGAACAAGCTCGACATGGTGCCGGAGGACGAGCGTGGCGCGCGCGCCAAGGATTTCATCAAGCGCTACAAGTGGAAGGGCCCGGTCTTCCAGATCTCGGCGCTCACCGGCGAAGGCTGCCGCGAGCTGATCTACGCGATCAAGGACCACCTGGCCGCGATCAAGGCCGAAGAGGCCGCTGCGCTGGCTGAGCCCGACATCCGGCTCGACGGGCGCCTGCACAACGTCGACCAGGAAGGTCACGAGCAGTAAGCCGGTTCTTCTTCCTCGCCCATGCGGGGCGAGGGACCACCATTGGGGATGCAAAAAAAAGCCCCCCGGAGACAGGATTTCTCGCCATGCAATCGGTCATTGCCCAGGCAAAACGTATCGTCGTGAAGGTTGGTTCCAGCCTGGTCACCAACGACGGCAAGGGGTTGGACTACGACGCCATTGCGCGCTGGGCGGCGCAGATCGCCAAGCTGCGCTCGATCGGCAAGGAAGTGGTGCTGGTCAGCTCCGGCGCCATTGCCGAAGGCATGCAGCGCCTGGGCTGGGTGCGCCGCCCGCGTGAAATCCACGAACTGCAGGCTGCCGCCGCTGTCGGCCAGATGGGGCTGGCCCAGGTGTACGAGAGCCAGTTCGGCCGCTACGGCATCCGCACCGCGCAGGTGCTGCTCACCCACGCCGACCTGGCCGACCGCGAACGCTACCTGAACGCGCGCTCCACGCTGCTGACGCTGCTGTCGCTGGGCGTGGTGCCGATCATCAACGAGAACGACACCGTGGTCACCGACGAAATCAAGTTCGGCGACAACGATACGCTGGGCGCGCTGGTGACCAACCTGATCGAAGGCGATGCGCTGGTCATCCTGACCGACCAGCGCGGGCTCTACACCGCCGATCCGCGCAAGGACCCGAATGCCGAGTTCGTCGACGAGGCGCTGGCCGGCACACCCGAGCTGGAAGCGATGGCGGGCGGCGCCGGCACGTCCATCGGCCGGGGCGGCATGCTGACCAAGATCCTGGCGGCCAAGCGCGCGGCCAAGTCGGGCGCGCACACCACCATCGCCTCGGGCCGCGAAGCCAACGTGCTGGAACGCCTGGCCGCGGGCGAGGCCATCGGCACGCAACTGCTGGCGCCGACTGGCCGCCTGACCGCGCGCAAGCAGTGGATGGCGGATCACTTGCAGCTGCGCGGCCGTGTGATGATCGATGCCGGCGCGGTGGAGAAGCTAACCAGCGGCGGCAAGTCACTGCTGCCGATCGGCGTGGTGGAAGTGCAGGGCGAGTTCGCGCGTGGCGAGGTGATCGCCTGTGTCGGCGCCGATGGGCGCGAAGTGGCGCGCGGCATCACGAATTATTCGAGCGCCGAAGCCCGCCTGATCGCACGCAAGCCGTCGTCGGAGATTGAATCGGTGCTGGGTCACCTGAACGAACCCGAGCTGATCCACCGGGACAACCTGGTGCTGGTCTGAGCCCGATCAGCCGGCCAAAAGAAGAAAGGGCGATGCCTCGGCATCGCCCTTTTGCGTTCAGTCCGGCGCCACTCAGCGCTTGTGCGGCGCGCTGTCTTTCAGGTCGCGGACCATCTTTTCCGGCGTACCGGCCACGGTGCGGCCTTCGCAGAAGAAATCGGTCGCCAGCGTGGCCGCGTAGGCGTTGCGCGCGCTGGTCTGCATGCGGACCCAGCTATCGCGGTTATCGCCGCGGTTGAGTTCCCATTCCTTGGCGCCCACGGGCAGCGTCGCGTAGATCCTGCGCTCGAACGCGTCGCAGCGCAGGCCTTCGAAGTTCACGTTGCGCGCGCCGCTGGCGCTGCTGATCACCACCGTAAAGCGCACCACCTTGTCCGCGCCGACCGACACCGACTTGCTGTCCACCTCGAACGTGAGGTTGCCGGTGCCGTTGACCGAGAACGGGATCAGGTTCGCATCCTGCGGCAGTGCCGGCAGGATGGCCTCTTCCTCCTTGAAGGTCTTCGGCTCGAACGGATTGATCCACTTGGATTCTTCTTCGGGCATTTCCTTGCCGGTGGTCTTGCAGCCCGCCAGCGCCAGGCAGGCGGCGGCAAGCAACAGGCCGGCAGCGGTCAGGCCGCCGCGACGGCCGTGGCCGGTAACACGATTCATCAGGACTCCGTGTGGTTGGAAGCCGGCGCGGCCGGCAAAACTGCGTCACCTTCTTCTGCTGCGGCCGGCACCACGGGCGCCCCTACGGCCGCTTGGGCCGCCTGGGGCGGCCGGCGCTGCCCGCCGCCATGGCGGTTGTGATGCACGCCGTATGGACTGAGCGGCACGCGCGCATTGCGGTTCAGGAAGCGCGACAGCTCCGTCAGCGCCAGCTGGTAGACGTCGCGCTTGAACTCGATGACCGCGTCCAGCGGTACCCAGTAGTCGCTCCACCGCCAGGCGTCGAACTCGGGATGGTCGGTGGCGCGCAGGTGAACATCACAGTCCCTGCCTGCCATGCGCAGCAGGAACCAGATCTGTTTCTGGCCTCTGTAATGGCCGCGGATCTCGCGGCGGATGAACTTGTCCGGCACCTCATAGCGCAACCAGTCGCGCGTGCGACCGACGATCCTGACGTGCTCCGGTAGCAGGCCGATCTCCTCATGCAGTTCGCGGTACATGGCCTGTTCCGGCGTTTCGCCGTACTTGATGCCGCCTTGCGGAAACTGCCAGGAATGCTCGCCGATTCGCTTGCCCCAGAAAACCTCGTTTCGTGCGTTGATGAGGATGATGCCGACGTTCGGGCGAAAGCCTTCACGATCGAGCATGACTGCACCTCGAATCCTTTAGAATTATGTCGATTATAAAGGATGCGCGCGGCCCGGCTCAGGCGGGGCGCTGCTGGTTTTCCCCGAGCGGGAAGAGCAGTTTCAGGCAGTTTCAGGCAGTTGCCGGCGCGTTCCAGTCGATTATGCGCGGCATGGCTGCCGCCAATTCACCGGGATTCCCGGTTTCCAGAGAAGACATTCGGATGAAAGCCTCGCAATTTTTCATTTCCACCCTGAAAGAAGCCCCCGCCGACGCGGAAATCGTGTCGCACAAGCTGATGATGCGCGCGGGCATGATCAAGAAGCTCGGCGCCGGCATTTACAACTACATGCCGGTTGGGCTGCGCACGATCCGCAAGGTGGAAAACATCGTCCGCGAGGAAATGAACCGCGCCGGCGCCGTGGAACTGTCCATGCCCGTGATCCAGCCGGCCGAGCTGTGGCAGGAAACCGGCCGCTGGGACAAGATGGGCCCCGAGCTGCTGCGCCTGAAGGACCGCCACGAGCGCGATTTCGCCGTGCAGCCGACCTCCGAGGAAGTGGTGACGGACATCGCCCGCTCGGAAATCCGCAGCTACAAGCAATTGCCGGTCAATTTCTACCAGATCCAGACCAAGTTCCGCGACGAGCGCCGTCCGCGCTTCGGCATCATGCGCGGCCGCGAGTTCACGATGAAGGATGCCTATTCCTTCGACCGCGACACGGAAGGCCTGAAAAAGTCGTACCAGAATATGTACGACGCCTATGTGCGCATTTTCCAGCGCTTCGGCCTCGAATTCCGCGCCGTGGCGGCCGACAACGGCGCCATCGGCGGCTCGGGCTCGCATGAATTCCACGTGATCGCCGACACCGGCGAAGACGCCATCGTCTACTGCCCGACTTCCGACTACGCCGCCAACATGGAGGCCGCCGAGGCGCTGCCGCTGCTGGCCGAGCGCGCCGCACCCAAGGAAGACCTGGTCAAGACCTTTACCCCGGAGAAGGTCAAGTGCGAGCAGGTGGCTGAATTCTTGAACATTCCGCTGGAGCGCAACGTCAAGTCGATCGTGCTGGCCACCGACAGCGACGCCGGCGCCCAGATCTGGCTGCTGCTGATCCGCGCCGACCACGAGCTGAACGAGGTCAAGGCCTCCAAGGTGCCGGGCCTGGCCGATTTCCGCTTCGCCACCGAGAACGAGATCGTCGACGCCTTCGGTTCGCCCCCCGGCTACCTGGGCCCGATCGACATGAAGAAGCCGGTCAAGGTCGTGGCCGACCGCACCGTCGCCAACATGAGCGACTTCTGCTGCGGCGCCAACTACCGCGACTACCACTTCACCGGCGTCAACTGGGGCCGCGACCTGCCCGAGCCCGTTGTCGCCGACCTGCGCAACGTGGTCGCCGGCGATGCCTCGCCGGACGGCAAGGGCACGCTGGAAATCTGCCGCGGCATCGAGGTGGGCCATGTGTTCATGCTCGGCACGCGCTATTCCGAGTCGATGAACGCGACCTTCCTGGATGAGAATGGCAAGACCCAGCCGATGCAGATGGGCTGCTACGGCATCGGCGTCACCCGTATCCTGGGCGCGGCGATCGAGCAGAACTTCGACGAGCGCGGCATCATCTGGCCCGCCGCCATCGCCCCGTTCGAGGTGGTGGTGTGCCCGGTCGGCTATGACCGCTCCGAGGCCGTCAAGGCCGAGGCCGACCGCATCCACGCCGAGCTGCTGGCCGCCGGTGTCGACGTCATCCTCGACGACCGCGGCGAGCGCCCGGGCGTGATGTTCGCCGACTGGGAGCTGATCGGCGTGCCGCACCGCGTGGTGGTCGGCGACCGTGGCCTGAAGGAAGGCAAGGTCGAATACCAGGGTCGCCGCGACGCCCAGGCGACCCAGGTGGCCGTGGCCGACGTGGTCGGCCACGTACGCAGCCAGGTCGGCAAGTAAGCCCATGCGCGCGGCCCGTCTGGTTCGCACGGCCGGCAGCCTGCTGCTGGCCCTTGCCGCGGCCGCTGCGCAGGCCGGCGCGCAGAAGGAAGAAGACCTGGCCGACTCGGTACGCGGCGCGCTGGCGGCAGCCATTGCCGACTCGCGCCCGGTGCGCCCCGCCTTCGCCTCGGGCGGCGAGCGCCTGGCCTACCTGAAGTGGCTTGGCGAGATGTCGCAGCGGCTCGAGGGCCGCATCCCCGAGCCGCAGATGCGCGTCGAGCTGATTGAAACCGCCTACTACGAAGCCAAGCGTGCCGGGCTGGAGCCCGCGCTGGTGCTGGGGCTGGTGCAGGTCGAGAGCAATTTCCGCAAGTACGCCATGAGCTCGGTCGGCGCGCGCGGGCTGATGCAGGTGATGCCATTCTGGACCCGCACCATCGGCGACAACGACCCGCGCAAGCTGTTCCACCTGCAGAGCAACCTGCGCTACGGCTGCACCATCCTGCGCCACTACCTGGACCGCGAGCAGGGCGACCTGTTCCTGGCGCTGGGGCGCTACAACGGCAGCCGCGGCCGCGCGGAATACCCGAACGCCGTGCTGGCGGCGTGGAAGCGCTGGCAGTATTCGGAAGCCACCGTGACCGTCGCGGGCGATCCGGAAATCGCTCCGGCCCGTCCGCGCAAGCTGCAGCCCGAGGCGCCGGACCGCAACCCGTTCTCGCCGCAGCGCCTGGCCAATCCGTCATGACCACCGACACGCGCCCGGCCGTGGGCTCGCCGGGCTACGCCACTTCGTCACCGGAGCTCGAACGCTGGCTGGCGCGGCATATCGCCGAAGGCTTCGGCGCCGAATCGCTGGTGCTGTCCATGCTGCGCTCGGGCTACGACGCTGTCTTCGCCCGCACCGCGGTGGCCACGGCCATGGGACATCGGCCGGCCGCAGCGTCTGCCACGCCAGCCACGCCAGCCGTTACCCGGGCCACGGTAGCCAGCCCCGCGAAGCGCCCAAGTGCACCTGAGGTGCAGGTGCTGTTCTCGCTGCAGGCACCCGCGATCCGCCTGTACCACCAGTTGCTCAGCGATGCCGAGTGCGATGCGCTGATCGACCTCGCGCGCGGCCGGCTCGCGCGTTCGCCGGTGGTCAATCCCGATACCGGCGACGAGAACCTGATCGATGCACGCACCAGCATGGGCGCGATGTTCCAGGTCGGCGAACACGCGCTGCTCCAGCGCATCGAGGCACGCATCGCCGCGGTGACCGGCGTGCCGGCCGATCATGGCGAGGGTTTGCAGATACTCAACTACAAGCCCGGCGGCGAATACCAGCCGCATTTCGATTTCTTCAACCCGAAGCGCCCCGGCGAGGCGCGCCAGCTCCGCGTAGGCGGCCAGCGCATCGCCACGCTGGTCATCTACCTGAACACACCACCCGCAGGCGGCGCAACGGCATTCCCGCGCATCGGCCTGGAAGTGGAGCCGGTCAAGGGCAACGCGGTGTACTTCAGCTACCGGCTGCCCGACGGCACGCTGGACGAGCGCACGCTCCACGCAGGCCTGCCGGTGCAGTCCGGCGAGAAATGGATCGCCACCAAGTGGCTGCGCGAGCACCCGTATCGGGCCGCGGTATAGCTGACTGGCCCGCCAGCCCGCGTCATGCCGTCATGGCAGAATTTAGGCAAACTGTACCGGTACTGTACCGTTTGCTGTGACTAGACTGGCAGCAATCCCTTGTTTCTTGTGGTTGCCTGCCATGGCCTTTCCCGACCTTGCTGCCGGTTCCGGCGTCTTCCTTGCCTTTTCGGCGTTCGCGCTGGTGTCATCCATCACGCCCGGCCCCAACAACACCATGGTGCTGGCCTCGGGCGTGAACTTCGGTTTTGCGCGGACCATTCCGCACCTGCTTGGCATCAGCGGCGGGTTTGCGCTGATGGTGGCCCTGGTCGGGCTGGGGCTCGGTTCGATGTTCTCGCACTGGCCGTGGACCTGGCAGGTGCTGCGCGTGGTGGCGGGCGTCTACCTGGTCTGGCTGGCGTGGAAGCTCGCGACCTCAGGCGGCGTGCAGGACCGCCAGGTCGCGCGCCCGATGGGTTTCCTGAAGGCGGCGGCGTTCCAGTGGGTCAACCCCAAGGCGTGGGTGATGGCGGTCGGCGCGTGCAGCACTTATGTGCTGCACGGCAATGTGTGGCTGAACGTGCTGATGCTGGCCGGCATCTTCGCCGTGATCAACCTGCCCAGCGTGGCGATGTGGGCCGTGTTCGGCTCGGCCCTGCGCCGCTGGCTGGCGCAGCCGCGGGTGCTGCGCGTGTTCAACGTGGGGATGGCGCTGCTGCTGCTGGCGTCGTTGTGGCCCATCCTTGGGGCGCACCACGCCGGCTGACGGCGCTTACATCAGCGCGCGGATCGCCCCCAGGTTCCGCCAATACCCCTTGGCATCCATCCCGCAGCCAAACACATAGCGATCCGGCACCTGGAACCCGCAGAAGTCCGGGTGCATCGGCTTGAGCTTGGTCAGCGTCTTTTCGCACAGCACGGCGGCGTGGAATTCCTTGGCGCCCATGTCCAGGATGCGCTCGCGGATGGCGGCCATGGTTTCGCCTTCATCCAGGATGTCGTCGAGCACCAGCACCACGCGGTCCTTGACCGATTCACGCGGCGCCACGCGCCATTGCATCTCGCCGCCCACGGTCTTGTTGTTGTAGCGGGACAGGTGGATGTAGTCGAACTCCAGCGGGAACTGCAGCTTGGGCAGCAGCATGCCGGTGAACACCACCGCGCCGCCCATCACGGACAGCACCAGCGGGAAGGCATCGCCCATCTTGTCAGTGATGTCCTTCGCCATGCGGTCCAGCGAAGCCTGGACTTCTTCTGCGCTGACGATTTCCTCGGAGTTGGCCCACAGTTCGCGGGCCTGTTCGACGGTCATCATGGTGTCTTTCCTGTCTTTGTCTCTTTGCGGGGGAAAAGGGGGCGGGGCCGGATCAGCGGTTGAACAGGCCCTTCATGCCGCCCTTCATCGCGCCCATCTGGCGCATCATTTTCATCATGCCGCCGCCCTTGAGCTTCTTCATCATGCCTTGCATCTGGTCGAACTGGTTCAGCAGGCGGTTCACTTCCTGCACCGGCACGCCCGCGCCCGCGGCAATGCGGCGCTTGCGGCTGGCCTTGATCAGCTCGGGCTTGGCGCGCTCGGCGGCCGTCATGCTGTTGATGATGCCTTCCATGCGGCGCACCTGTTTTTCCGCCTGATCCATATTGGCGCCCTGCGCCTGCTGCGCGAACTGCGCCGGCAGCTTGTCGACCAGGCTGCCCAGGCCGCCCATCTTCTTCATCTGGCCGATCTGGGCCTTGAAATCTTCCAGGTCGAAGCCACCGGTCTTCTTGATCTTCTTGGCCAGCTTCTCGGCGGCGTCCATGTCCACGCCGCGCTGGGCTTCCTCGACCAGCGCGAGGATGTCGCCCATGCCCAGGATACGCTGGGCCATGCGGTCCGGGTAGAACGGCTCCAGGCCGTCGAGCTTTTCGCCCACGCCGACGAACTTGATCGGCCGGCCGGTGATATGGCGCACCGACAGCGCGGCACCGCCGCGCGCATCGCCGTCCAGCTTGGTCAGCACCACGCCGGTCAGCGGCAGCGTGTCATTGAAGGCCTTGGCGGTGTTGACCGCGTCCTGGCCGAGCATGGCATCGACCACGAACAGCGTTTCCGCGGGCTTCAGTTCAGTGTGCAGCGCGGCGATTTCCTGCATCATCGCCTCGTCGATACCCAGGCGGCCCGCGGTATCGACGATCAGCACATCGTGGTAATGCTTGCGCGCCCAGTCCACCGCCGCGCGGGCGATGTCCACCGGCTTCTGTTCAGGCTGGGACGGGAAGAACTCGGCCCCCACCTGTTCGGACACGGTCTTCAGCTGGGCGATAGCGGCCGGACGGTACACGTCGCACGAGACCGTCAGCACCTTCTTCTTTTTGTTCTCTTTGAGCCACTTCGCCAGCTTGCCGACGGTGGTGGTCTTGCCGGCGCCCTGCAGGCCGGCCATCAGGATGATCGCGGGCGGCTGCACGGCCAGGTTCAGCTCGGCGCTCTTGGCGCCGTTGACCGCTTCCTCGCCGCCGATCACCGCGGTCAGCTCGCGCTGCACCACGCCGACCAGCGCCTGGCCCGGGGTCAGGCTGGCGACCACATCCTCGCCCATTGCCTTTTCCTTGACGCGGGCGATGAATTCGCGCACGACCGGCAGGGCCACGTCGGCCTCCAGCATGGCCAGGCGCACTTCGCGCAGCATTTCGGCGGTATTGGCCTCGGTCAGGCGGGCCTCGCCGCGCATGGTCTTGACGACCCGCGCCAGGCGTTGAGTGAGATTGTCCAGCATGGCAGGAATGGGGAAGAAAGGGCTGTGTTGCGGCCTCTGTTACCGCGTTAGCCGCCCGCCACTGGCAGGAGGCACTAAGGTAAACTGCGCAAATGGCCATTGTACTGTATGCCCTGACGGCACTTCTCTATTGCGGCCTGGCCTTGCACGGCTGGGCAACCCGCAATCCGCGGCTCGCCGCCGCCGGTGGCCACGCCAATGGCGCGGCGTCGGCCGTGCTGACGGCCAATGGCGGCCCGGCGGGCCACGCATCGGGGCGCGTCGATGCGCAGCCGGCGTGGTGGCACCTGCTGATGGCGGGCGTGCTGGCCAGCCACGGCATGCTGCTGCACGAGACCATCTTCCCGGCCGACCGCATGGTGTTCGGCTTCGCCTTTGCGCTGTCGGCCATGCTGTGGCTGGGCGTGGGCATCTACTGGATCGAGAGCTTCTTCTTCTCGCTGGCCGGGCTGGGGCTGATCGTGATCCCGGTGGCACTGGTCGCCAGCCTGATGCCGCTGGCCTTCCCGGGGGCGCTGATCCTGGGCTATGCCGCGCAGCCGCTGTTCAAGCTGCACTTCATCATCGCCAACGTGGCCTATGGCCTGTTCACGCTGGCCGCGTTCCACGCCTTCCTGATGCTGCTGGCCGAGCGCCGCCTGCATGGCTTCAAGCATGCGCCGGCGCGCCCCGGCAACGGCAAGCCCAAGGCGCCGGCCGAGCAGTGGCTGGGCCGCTGGCTGGACCTGCTGCCGCCGCTGCTGACGCTGGAAAAGCTGCTGTTCCGCCTGATCGGCGCGGGCTTCGTGCTGCTGACGCTGACCATCGCCTCGGGCCTGCTGTTCTCCGAAGAGCTGTTCGGCCGGGCCTTCCGGCTCGACCACAAGACCGTGTTCGCGCTGATCTCCTGGGCGATGTTCGGCGGCATCCTGGCCGGGCGGCTTTTCCGCGGCTGGCGCGGCCGCGTGGCGCTGCGCTGGGTGATTGCGTCGTTCGGCATCCTGCTGCTGGCCTACGTCGGCAGCCGCTTCGTGATCGAAGTGATCCTGCACCGGCTCTGAGACCGCCATGGCAAGAATCCTTATCCTGCTGGCCGTGGTGCTGGGGGTCATCTGGTGGCTGCGGTCCCGCGCCGAAGCCCGCCGGGAGGAAACTGCCCGCACATCGCGCCCGGCCAAGGCCTCCCGCGACGGCAGCGCCGAGGCCATGGTCCAGTGTGCCCACTGCGGCGTGCACCTGCCGCGCAGCGAGGCCATTGCCTGGCACGGCCTGCATTACTGCCGGCGCAGCCACCTGCCTGACGACAGCGGCGACCGCGCATGATCACGGCGCGGCCGACGAACATCGCCCGGCACGCCACGTGGCAAGGCTTTGCGCAACTGTGGCGCCAGCCCGAGCCGACTGACTTCCACTGGCGCCTGCTGCGCTACTTCTGCTGGACCCGCGTGGCCGTCGGCCTGCTGCTGCTGGCCTTTGCCATGATGCAGCGCGGCGCCGCGACGCACGGTGCTCCGCTGACGCTGCCGTTCCAGCTTGCCTGGCTCGTCCATCAATCGGCGGGCATGCGCCTGGCCGTGCCCTACCTGGGCATTGCGCTGGCCATGCTGGCGGGCACGCTATGGCGGCGGCGCTTCCACCTGCGCGTGCGGCTGCAGGTGCTGGCCGACCTGGCCATGCTCGGCCTGATCTACGAGACCCTGGGCCAGAATGGCCATGCCGACGGGCTGGCCATGATCTTCCTGCTGCCAGCGCTGGAAGCAGGCGCGCTCACCAGCCTGCTGTTCGCGCTGTTTGCCGCCTCGGTCTCGGCGCTGGTGGTCATGGCACACCCGTTCATGCAGACCATCCTGCTGCGTCAGGCCGATGCCGGCCTGCTCGGCTCGGGCCTGTACGGGCTGGTGTTCATGATCGCGGCGCTGCTGATGTACATGCTGGCGTACCGCCAGGTGTCGCAGGAAACGCTGGCGCTCGCGCGCGAACAGGAACTGCGGCTGCAGCAGCTCGTCAACCGGCTGATGGTCAACGACATGCAGGACGGCGTGATGCTGGTGCGCGCCAACGGCATGGTGGTGGCGGCCAACCCGGCCGCCGTGGTGCTGCTGGGCGTGCAGCCGCACGAACGCGCCTACTCGCGCCGCGCGCGGGAAGGCGAGGGCGACGGGGAGGGCGGCCAGGTCGCGATCTTCGACCTGCGCCGCATCCCGCGCCTGCAGCCGCTCATGGAAATGCTGCGTGACTGGCTGCGCCGCAAGGACGACGTGCCGCGCATCCTGCAGCTGCTGCCGATCGTCTCGCGCTCCGCGCCGCCGGGCGGGGGTACGCTGCACACGCGGCTGCGGCTGCGCTTCGTACTGCCGGGCCTTGCCGGACTGCGCAATTCCATCAGTAGCACCTCGACCTTGCCGTCCAGCCTCGACACCGCCGTGTGGAACGAGCTGACGCCAGAGGTCGCGACGCGCCTGCGCCTGGCTATCGCCCAGCAGGAAGCCATGGCCTGGTCCCCCGACGACGAGGCCCTGCTGCGCAGCGAAATGCGCGACACCGTGCTGGTCCATATCGAAAGCTGGGAGCGCATTGCCGAGCAGGTCCAGCAGGAAAAGCTCGCCGCCATGGGCCGGCTGGTGGCCAGCGTCGCCCACCAGATCCGCAACCCGCTGGCCGCCATCAGCCAGGCCAGCGAGCTGCTTGGCGACGGCGCGCGCGTGGGCGACGGCGTCGAATCGGACGTCGATGCGCGGCTGCTGCGCATCATCCATGACAACGTGCGGCGCCTGGACCAGGTTGTCTCCGACGTGCTGCAGCTCTCGCGCCGCCCGCGCACGGGCCGCAGCACCGCGCAGCTTGCGCAGGCGCTGCCCGAGATCGTCGACCGCTGGCGCCTGGAAATGCGCTCGCGCCTGCCGCGCGCCGGCGACACGCGCCAGCCGGGCCGCGGCGAGATCAACCCGAATGCCGTCCGCGTCACCGTCGACGTGGCGCAGCCGGTGGTCTTCGACACTTCGCAGCTCCAGCAGGTGCTCGGCAACCTGCTCGACAACGCATGGCGCTATTGCAGCCGCCTGCCGGGCGCCATCCGCCTGCTCGCCCACGCGCTCGACCAGCACCATGCCGAGCTGATCGTCTGGAACGACGGCACCGAGATTCCGCGCGAACACCAGCGCAGCCTGTTCGAACCGTTCTTCACCAGCAATGCGCAGGGCACCGGGCTGGGCCTGTTCATGGCGCGCGAGCTGTGCGGCGCCAACGATGCGCAGGTCCGCTACGGCACCATCGCGCTCGACGACCTGCTCGCGCGTACCGGCCTGCTGGCCGCGCCGCGCGATACACTGCCCGCCAAGGCCTTCGTACTGACGCTGCGCATCGACACCGGCGATGCGGCGCCGGCAGACACGAAGATCCACTGAACTTCCGCACCCGACACGCCGCTCCATGCCACCCAGAACGCCCGGCCTAGATCCCATCCTCGTGATCGATGACGAGGCAGACCTGCGCGAGCTGCTCGATATTTCCATCCGCCGCATGGGGCATGACGTGGTGCTGGCCGGCTCGCTGGCCGAAGCGCGCGAGAAGCTCGCGCAGCGCCGCTACAGCCTGGTGCTGACCGACATGCGCCTCGGCGACGGCCTGGGCATCGAGATCGTGCGGCAGCTTTCGGCCGCGCCGGAACGCGTGCCCGTGGCCGTCATCACCGCCTACGGCAGTGCCGACAACGCTGTCGAAGCCCTCAAGGCCGGCGCGTTCGACTACATCGCCAAGCCGGTGTCGCTGGACCAGTTGCGCAGCCTGGTGATGAACGCGCTGGGCCGGCACCAGCAGCGCGAAGACCAGGATCAGGCCGCCGCCGACGCAAGCCTGGCGGCCGACCGCGCCGCCGCGCTGCTGCCCGGCCACTCGCCGGCCATGCAGGAGGTGCGGCGCTCGCTCTCGCGCCTGGCGCGCAGCATGGCGCCGGTGGTGATCAGCGGCGAATCGGGCAGCGGCAAGGAGCGCGCCGCACAAGCCATCCACGCCACCAGCGCGCGCGCCGCGCATCCGTTCGTGGCGGTGAACTGCGGCGCCATCCCCGAAAATCTGATGGAGTCCGAGTTCTTCGGCTACGTCAAAGGCGCGTTCACCGGTGCCGACGCCGAGCGCGGCGGCTTCTTCCAGTCCGCCAACGGCGGCACGCTGCTGCTCGACGAGGTGGCCGACCTGCCGCTGGCCATGCAGGTCAAGCTGCTGCGCGCGCTGCAGGAGCGCCGCGTGCGCAAGATCGGCGCCAGCCGCGAAGACGCCGTTGATGTACGCGTGATGTGCGCGAGCCACAAGGACCTTGCCGCCATGGTCTCGGCCGGCCTGTTCCGCCAGGACTTGTACTACCGGCTCAATGTGCTGGAACTGCGCATGCCGACGCTGCGCGAGCGTGCCGAGGATATCCCCGTGCTCGCGCGCGCCATCCTCGAACACCTGGCCGTGCGCTACGGCGACCCGCGTCCGCGCCGCCTGTCGCAGGCCGCGCTGGAGCGGCTGGTGGCCTATCCGTTCCCGGGCAATGTGCGCGAGCTGGAGAACCTGCTCGAACGCGCCTATGCGTTTGCCGAGTCCGAGGACATCCAGCTGGCCGACCTGGGCCCGCTCGACGCCAATCTGGAACGCGCGGCGCTGCGTGCGGCGCCGTCGCCGCTGACCCCGTACACGCCATGGGCCGGCGGCTGGGCGCCGATGGGGATCATGCCCGCCGAGCCCGCGCCGGTCCCCATGCCCGCGCAGGCCGCAACCGAGCCGGAGCCGGACGCCGTTGCCGTGGCAGCAGACCTGCCCGATGCCGCCGAGCGCGCCTGCCGTGGCGTGGAGTTTCCGATCGACCTGCAGGCCAGGCTCGAAAACGTGGAGCGCGAGATCATCCTGCAGGCGCTGTCGCAGACCGGCTTCAACCGTACCGCCGCGGCGCCGCTGCTGGGCCTGAACCTGCGCCAGCTGCGCTACCGCATCCAGCAGCTCGATATCCGCGAAGGGCGCGACGAGCGCGAGGAAGGGGAGGGCACGGCATGAAGGCTCCGGCTTCCGCCTCTGTCCCCGCCAGCTTCCTGCCGGACGCCGAAGGCTGGGTGCCGGCCGCGCGCCGCGTGCCATCGCCCAATTTCGATGACCGGCCCGCGGGCATGCCGGTCGACCTGGTGGTACTGCACAACATCAGCCTGCCGCCGGGCCAGTTCGGCAGCGGCGATATTGAGGCCTTCTTCCAGAACCGGCTCGACCCGGACCGTCACCCGTTCTTCGCCACGATCCACCAGGTACAGGTCTCCGCCCACTTCCTGGTCCGGCGCGATGGCGAACTCGTACAGTTCGTGCCGTGCGGCAAGCGCGCATGGCATGCAGGCCTGTCTGACTTCTTCGGCCGCGGCCGCTGCAATGACTTCTCGGTCGGCATCGAGATCGAGGGCGCCGATGACCAGCCATTCACCGCCGCCCAGTACGCCACCACCGCCACGCTGGTAAAGGCCCTGCGCGCCACTTTGCCGGTGCAGGCGATTGCCGGACACAGCGACATCGCCCCGGGCCGCAAGACCGACCCCGGACCGCACTTCGACTGGGACCGTTTCGCGCGTCTCGCCGACGTTCCGCAAAACCTGTTACCCTACCGCCCCTCGCACAGTTAGGGTGCTTGCGGCGTCGCCAAGGGGCTGCCACGGCACCATGTCGGCGCGATGTCACATGCCAATTCCCCACGCCCGTGTGGGGCTATCGGACGCGTCGCTCGGATAAAAAAAATTTCCAAAAAATGTGCGTTTGCGCACGACTTGGCGCGATCCCTTGTCGCAGCGCGGTTCCCGGGAATGTGGCGCCGCCGCACTTGTCATCCGGGTGTCGCAACCACGCTTGTCAAGACTGGTCATTCGGATTTCTTTCACTATACTTGGGCCAGATTTCCGCAGTGACCACTATATGTAGTAGTTCAACCGGGGAGCTGGCCTAGCAACGAGGGGCGCTGTCGCAGACGTAGCGATAGTGGTTGAAACCCTGATGTGGGGCCGGCGCATCACAAGAGTCCCTGGCGAAATGTTTAGCAAAAGGCAGTCAGTCCAGCCGCCGCCAACGCATGGCCGGACGCTTTCGCAGCCGCATTTCGCCAGGGACTCTTTTGTCTCTTAAAACAGGCTAAAAAGACAGGAGTTCTTATGCAGACGGCCCAGAACGAAATCACCACGGGCGCAGCGGGCGCCGCCGGTATTGCAGGTACCGAGCAACAGGCCCCCGCGACCCAAGCCGGCACGACGAACTACCAGGATTACAAGATCATCCGCCGCAACGGCGCCGTGGTGGCGTTCGAGCCGTCCAAGATCACCGTCGCCATGACCAAGGCCTTCCTGGCCGTCAATGGTGGCCAGGGTGCCGCTTCGGCCCGCGTGCGCGAGGTCGTCGAGCAACTGACCGGCAACGTGGTGCGCGCGCTGGTGCGCAGCCGCCCGAGCGGTGGCGCCATCCATATCGAAGACGTGCAGGACCACGTCGAACTGGCCCTGATGCGCTCGGGCGAGCACGAAGTGGCACGTTCCTACGTGCTGTACCGCGAAAAGCGCGCCCAGGAGCGCGCCAGCGCCAGCGCGCAGGCCGTGGCCCGCGTGCAGGAAGCCGGCATCCAGTTCAACGTGACCGACGGTGGCGTGAGCAAGCCGCTGGACATCGTCGCGCTGCACGCGCTGCTCGACAACGCCTGCGCCGGCCTGGGCAAGGCCGTCAGCGCCGAGCCGATCCTCAAGGAAACGCTGAAGAACCTGTACGAAGGCGTGCCGATGACGCAGGTGTACGACTCCGCCATCCTGGCCGCGCGTACCCTGATCGAAAAGGACCCTGACTACAGCCAGGTCACCGCCCGTATCCTGCTGCACACCATCCGCAAGGAAATCCTGGGTGCCGAAGTGACGCAGGCCGAAATGACCACGCGTTACGCCGAGTACTTCCCCAAGTTCATCGCCCGCGGTATCGCCGCCGAGCTGCTGGATGAAAAGCTGGCCACCTTCGACCTGGCCCGCCTGGGCGCCGCGCTGGACGCCGGCCGCGACTTCCAGTTCAACTACCTGGGCCTGCAGACCCTGTATGACCGCTACTTCCTGCATATCGACGAGACCCGCATCGAGATGCCGCAGGCATTCTTCATGCGCGTCGCCATGGGCCTGGCCCTCAACGAAACCGACCGCGAAGCGCGCGCCATCGAGTTCTACCAGCTGCTGTCGTCGTTCGACTTCATGTCGTCCACGCCGACCCTGTTCAACTCGGGCACCCAGCGCTCGCAGCTGTCGTCGTGCTACCTGACCACCGTCTCGGACGACCTGGAAGGCATCTACGAAGCGCTCAAGGAAAACGCGCTGCTGTCCAAGTTCGCCGGCGGCCTGGGCAATGACTGGACCAACGTGCGCGCACTGGGCTCGCACATCAAGGGCACCAACGGCAAGAGCCAGGGCGTGGTGCCGTTCCTGAAGGTGGTGAACGACACCGCCGTGGCCGTGAACCAGGGCGGCAAGCGCAAGGGCGCCGTCTGCGCCTACCTGGAAACGTGGCACCTGGACATCGAAGAATTCCTGGAGCTGCGCAAGAACACCGGCGACGACCGCCGCCGCACCCACGACATGAACACGGCCAACTGGATTCCGGACCTGTTCATGAAGCGCGTGATGGAAAACGCCGAATGGACGCTGTTCTCGCCGTCCACCTGCCCGGACCTGCACGACAAGGTCGGCAAGGAATTCGAAAAGGCCTACCTGGGCTACGAAGCCAAGGCCGCCAACGGCGAGCTGAAGCTGTTCAAGAAGGTCCCGGCCATGCAGCTCTGGCGCAAGATGCTGGGCATGCTGTTCGAAACCGGCCACCCGTGGATCACCTTCAAGGATCCTTGCAACATCCGCAGCCCGCAGCAGCACGTCGGCGTCGTCCACAGCTCCAACCTGTGCACGGAAATCACGCTGAATACCAACGACAGCGAAATCGCCGTGTGCAACCTGGGTTCGGTGAACCTGGTGGCGCACCTGGCCAAGCAGGCTGACGGTTCGTACGCGCTCGACCACGCCAAGCTGCAGAAGACCATCCGCACCGCCATGCGGATGCTGGATAACGTCATCGACATCAACTACTACGCTGTCGAGAAGGCCCGCAACTCCAACCTGCGCCACCGTCCGGTCGGCATGGGCATCATGGGCTTCCAGGACTGCCTGCACGTGCTGCGCACGCCGTACGCCAGCGACGCCGCGGTGAAGTTCTCCGACACCTCGATGGAAGCCGTGTGCTACTACGCCTACCAGGCCTCCACCGAGCTGGCCGAAGAGCGTGGCCGCTACGAGACCTACGCCGGCTCGCTGTGGGACCGCGGCATCCTGCCGCAGGACTCGCTCAAGCTGCTGGCCGAAGAGCGCGGCGGCTACCTGGACGTGGATCTGTCGAGCACCATGGACTGGGACAGCCTGCGCGCCCGCATCAAGCAGCACGGCATGCGCAACTCGAACTGCATCGCGATCGCGCCGACCGCCACGATCTCCAACATCATCGGCGTGTCCGCCTGCATCGAGCCGACGTTCCAGAACCTGTACGTCAAGTCGAACCTGTCGGGCGAGTTCACCGTGGTCAATGACTACCTGGTGCGCGACCTGAAGGAACGCGGCCTGTGGGACGAAGTGATGGTTGCCGACCTGAAGTACTTCGACGGCTCGCTGTCGCGCATCGACCGCATTCCGCAAGACCTGCGCGACATCTACGCCACCGCGTTCGAAGTCGAGCCGACCTGGCTGGTGGAAGCCGCCAGCCGCCGCCAGAAGTGGATCGACCAGGCCCAGTCCCTGAACATCTACATGGCCGGCGCCTCGGGCAAGAAGCTGGACGACACCTACAAGCTGGCCTGGCTGCGCGGCCTGAAGACCACGTACTACCTGCGCACCATGGCGGCCACGCACGTGGAGAAGTCCACCGTGTCGCGCGGCTCGCTGAACGCGGTGTCGTCGGGCAGCGACAGCGGCTCCGCCCTGGATGCGGCTGCCGCATCGGCCCCGGCCATGCCGGAAGCCGAAGGCGCGGTCTGCACGATGCGCCCGGGTGATCCTGGCTTTGAAGAGTGCGAGGCCTGCCAGTAATCAGGCGGTAGAGACTTAACGCAGTAACCAACCACCCCCGGGGTTTGCACCCCTCTCCCGCCAGCGGGAGAGGGGCCGGGGGAGAGGGCCGGCGCCACCACAACGTGAGCCGTCATTTCTGACCACCGCGCCCCCCAATCGAATCACGGAGAACCACATCATGCTGAGCTGGGACGACGACGTTCAAGCCACCCCGCAGGCCGCGCCGCAGCCTGCCCTGCAACCCGCTGCATCGGCTGCCACCGCTGACCAGCAAGGCGTCCTGCCGCCGAGCGCCACGCAAGCCGGCATCCTGGGCAACAACCCCAACGCCGCCGCCGCGCAGAGCAACCGCCGCGTCAACGCCGCCGACAAGCGCGTCATCAACGGCTCGACCGACGTCAACCAGCTCGTCCCGTTCAAGTACAAGTGGGCGTGGGAAAAGTACCTGGCCGGCTGCGCCAACCACTGGATGCCGCAGGAAATCAACATGTCTCGCGACATCGCCACGTGGAAGGACCCCAACGGCCTGACCGAGGATGAGCGCCGCATCATCAAGCGCAACCTGGGCTTCTTTGTCACGGCCGACTCGCTGGCCGCCAACAACATCGTGCTGGGCACCTACCGCCAGATCACCGCGCCGGAATGCCGCCAGTACCTGCTGCGCCAGGCCTTTGAAGAGGCCATCCACACGCACGCCTACCAGTACATCGTTGAATCGCTGGGCCTGAACGAAGCCGAGATCTTCAACGCGTACCACGAAGTGCAGTCGATCCGCGACAAGGACGAGTTCCTGATCCCGTTCATCGACACGCTGACCGACCCGTCGTTCAAGACCGGCACGCCGGAAAACGACCAGAAGCTGCTGAAGTCGCTGATCGTGTTCGCGTGCATCATGGAAGGGCTGTTCTTCTATGTGGGCTTCACGCAGATCCTGGCGATGGGGCGGCAGAACAAGATGACTGGGGCTGCGGAGCAGTATCAGTACATCCTGCGGGATGAGTCGCTGCACTGCAATTTTGGGATTGATTTGATTAATCAGATCAAGCTGGAGAATCCGCATCTTTGGACGGCGGAATTCAAGGCTGAGATTACTGAGCTGTTCAAGAAGGCGGTGGATCTGGAGTATCGCTATGCGGAGGACACCATGCCGCGTGGCGTGCTGGGTCTGAATGCGCCGATGTTCAAGTCTTACCTGCGGTTCATCTGCAATCGTCGTTGCCAGCAGATTGGGTTGGATCAGCTGTTCCCGAATGAAGAGAACCCGTTCCCGTGGATGAGCGAGATGATCGATCTGAAGAAGGAACGCAACTTCTTTGAGACGCGCGTCATTGAGTATCAGACGGGTGGGGCGTTGAGCTGGGATTGAAGGTTGTCACCGACCGACAGACCCTTTGCTTTTTGACAGTAGTTTTGCCTTTGCAATGAAATCGTAGTGCCTTTCAGCACATCGTCGGATTGGCGATTGCAAGTGACTATTCGAGGTGGCGGAAAGTGCGACGATCGTATTGATCGCCGCACTTTTTTTTTTTTTGAGCAGGATCAGGGAGAGATCAGCCATGCCGCAAAGCGTACGGATTGTTGGAGTTGGCCTCGCAGATCGGGGAGGCGCTGCTAGTCAGGAGAGGTGCAAATTTGGGAAAGGCTGCACACCTACTAGTCGAGGAAACGACGACCGCGCTATCCTCCCAAGTGTTCCAAGGGTATATGCAAACAGGTCGCACGAGCAGCGAAAACCCCCATAGTGAAATGGGGTGTCAGCGACTCGCAACACGAAGTCACGCTACCGATCCCATTGCGGTCATTCGAGCTATGAGTGACAGCTCTACAGCGCCAGAACTGAGCGAAAATGAATGAATTTGCTGGCCTTAGCCTTCTTCGAGTGGCTATGCGAACCACAGTAACTGCCTCTCATTCCCGTTGCCTTTTACTGTGTAACAAAATGTGCCATAGTAGATATAATATTTGGCACGTATCCATGTGAAGGGGGATTCGATGGCAAAGCAGCCGCCAAAGGCCGATCAGAACGGAAAAATGAAGGTTCGGATCATCGAGTTCGAACTGGAAGGTAGCGACATATCGCTGCAGGAAAGCCTCAAGAGCATTACGGCCGCGCTTTCGAGGCCGGCTGTTGTCGTCGCCGCTCCGCGCCAGCAGCAACGCCTAGGCACAACGAGAAACGTTGCCGAGGTCGTAATGAATAACTCTGATGGCGAGCACTTGGAAGACATTGACGATGTCGAGGAGATCGAACAGGAAGAGGAGCCCACTGCCTCTGTTCCTCCTGCACCCAAAAAGCCAAGACGGCCACCGAAGATGGCGGCGCCGAGCCTTGTCGACATCCGATTTGACGACAAAAAGCCCACCTTCGCAGAATTCGTCGAGCAAAAGGACCCAAAGAACGATATGCAGAAGTACCTCTGCGCTGCGTTCTGGCTAAAGACCTATAAGAGTGTCAACGAGGTCAGCATCGACCATATGTACACCGCATATAAAGTGATGGGATGGGCGCTGCCGACTACGCCTATCCAGCCAATGAGGGAACTTGCAGCGACTCGCGATAAGCGGTTCAGCAAAGGCGCAGAGAAAGGCCACTACGCCATCAACCACGTCGGCGAGGGCTTCGTAACAACTAAGATGGGCAACGGCCAGTGAGCGATCTTCAGCAGTTCGTGAGCCGAATTAACGGCTTCGGCGGGAAGAGCTTCACGGACAAGGTTGAAATCTTCGCCTGGTATTTGCACGAGAAGAGTGGAAGGCCGAAATTCGGCCCCTCCGACCTATTGAAGTGCTTCGAGGCGGTCCACGAGTCGAAGCCGAGCAACATTCACTCTATCGTACACCGGTTGTCGACAGGGCGGCCTGCTCGCTTGCTGAAGGATGGCCAAGGGTACCGACTATCTGCAGCCGTACGCGAGCAGGTCGGTAAGCTCGTCGATCGCAAATCCAACACGGCAGTGAATGCGTTACTGAATGGTCTGCTGTCGTCCGTTACGAATAAAGATCAACAGACATTCCTCGACGAAACAATCGCCTGCTACAACGGTAAAGCCCATCGTGCCGCGATCGTGATGGGCTGGAATCTGGCGTACTCACACTTGTGCGACCGAATCTTCGATGCTCATTTGGCGGCGTTTAACGCAAATAGAACGAAGGCCCATCCGAAGCTCACAGAGATCGTCAAGCGCACCGATTTTCAGGAGTATGGCGAGCGACAAGTTATCGACGTCTGCAGGATAGCTGGCATCGTCGACAAGTCAATATACAAGATACTTCAAGAGCGACTTGACCGACGCAACATGGCCGCGCATCCGTCCGCAGTGATTTTCACTTCATCGCAAGCCGAGGATTTAATCACTGATCTAGTGAACAATGTTCTATTGAACTCAGGATTATGAGCCGGTGGCTCATAGTTCCCTCTTGGATTGTTGTGCTCTACTTCGGTATCGGCTTTCCTGAACAGGCCGGCGTGGCGCTCAAGATCGGAGCGCAAATCATCGCCGCCCTCAAGAACTATTCAGGTAGTAAGGATTTCGCGCCGGCGTAAAGGCGCTTTTTGTTACACCAAGGCAGAGAACCATGGTCAATCATCGCTGCGTCGATTGTGCCCTGCACCATATAGATGTTGATCAACTTCTGCGCTTAGAATCTAGCTCAGTTCAATAGTATCGCATCCCAAACGTATCAATACGCATCCAGATAATTTTGCATTGGAGAGAAATGTGCAAGACGAAATTCTAAAGAGTTATGTGCGAGATTTTTCTGAACAGAATGCATTGGAAAGTAAAGGCGAATCGGAGCAATTTGAACGTTTTGTAAATTTCAGCATAATTTCGAAGCAATATCCACGAGATTTCGACTTCGAAGATCTGTCAATTGGTGGTGCGGCTGACTCTGCCATTGATGGCGTTGCAGTCATCGTCAATGGTAATATCGTCCAGGAGCCGGAAGAGATCGAATTTTTTCTTAATCGAAACGGCTCTCTCAATGTTTCATTCTCGTTCATTCAGTCCAAGACATCGGCGAAATTTAACGGCGCACAAATCGTCAACTTTTTAGCGGGCATCCGTAATTTTTTCTCTGAAAAATCTGCAATTCCGGAGAACGAGGATGTACAGAAGTTGCGATCTATAAAGGAAGGTATATACAAAAACAGTATCAGCTTAGATCGGGCGCCGTCACTTAATCTTTTCTTTGTAACTACGGGTAGCTGGGAAGATCCTGAGCATATCCGTGGACTCATTTCTAACGAGCTTGATGTGCTTAAGGCTCGTGGTCTTTTTGCCAGTATCGACTTCCAGTGCGTCGACGCTGAGCGCCTTAAACAGATGTACCGCGAAGTCAGGGGTAGATCCCTGAAAGAGATAGATTTCCCGGCTCTCGTAGCTCTCCCTGGAATTGCGGGAGTCCGACAGTCGTTCGTTGGAAGCCTTGCTGCATCCGAGTATTTGAAGCTCGTTACCGACTCTGATGGGGAGTTACAGCGGAATCTCTTCTATGACAACGTGCGAGACTTTCAGGGTGACAACAGTGTAAATCGTGAGATTGACGCTACGCTGAAGTCTGGCGCGGGTCAAGCCGCGCTGGCGATCTATAACAACGGAATAACGATCATCGCCAAAAAAATTGAGCGGATAAGCGACAAGGTGAAGCTCGCCGACTATCAAATAGTCAACGGCTGCCAATCCAGTCATGTCCTCTTCGCCAACAAGGATCGAATCGAACCCGGAACTCACATCGTCGTCAAGATAATAGAAACCATCGATCCAGAAATTGCTGTAAATGTAATCAAAGCAACGAATCGGCAAACCGAGGTTAAGGTCGAGGCATTCGAATCGCTTTCCCCGTTCCATAAAGATCTTGAGGAATACTACAAGGCCAAGTCTAACGGAAAGCGTGCCCCAATTTACTATGAGCGGCGCTCGAAACAGTATGAAAATGTGCCGAACGTGCGTAGTAGTCAGGTCATCACTTTATCCGCGCAAATCAAAGCATTCGTTTCTGCACATCTTGCTCAGCCGCAAAGCACTCATCGGTACTTTGGTGAAATACTTAACAGTAACCGAGGCAGAATGTTTGTCGTCGGAGATTCGCTTGAAAAATACTACGTGGCAGCTGCCATTCTGAATAAAATAGAACATCTTTTTAAGAGAAATTCCCTTAAGCGTCGGTATAAAGGATTCAAGTATCACCTGGTTTTCATGCTGTACAACTATTTCATCAAGGTTTACGCAAATAAAAATAAGATTGATTTCGATTCTATCGAGAATGTGCTCGACGAGCATGCGGAGGTTGTGAAACTTGTAGAGGCGGCATCGTCGAGCATTGAGACCGCACTCCGCAAATTGAAGCTATCTTTCGAGGTTGGCATTCGTAGCAAGGCGCTAACGGATCTTCTTGCCAAGGAGCTTTCGGTAGCGGCTAAGACCGTTTGATTTTGTTTGGAGCTGGAAGTCCTCCTTGTCGAAGGCGACAGGACTTCCAGCTCCCGTCTTCGCTCCCCCCGCGTGAGCGGGTAGTCGTTGGAACCTGAGCGGTCGTTGCCACCACCGCCACCCGAATGTCGAAATCGGTTTCTGCTTCAGGCAAGTTTGGGGCTGTTTCGCGGCCTTCTCGGCCAGTCATTCATGGTCTCGCCCGAAGGCGGCGAAAGGCTGCTGATTTGCGTTCCGAATCGCCGCATCTCGCCGCGGCTATTCTACGGAGATGATAATTAACTTGCTTCGCACCTCTACATGCAGCGTTTGTCCCATAGAGAATCCTGCCTTTTCTAGCCATACACCTCGCAATCGAATCCAAGGGACCGCCCGTAAGCCGGTAAAATTGTTGCTTCGAGCTGGCACGACGGGGAAATGAGTACGTCCAGCTTTGATGGCGCGCACATGCACGCCAGAAGGCCCTTTTGCCATAACCAATCCTTACAAGAAGATTGTCAGTTCGCCCCTGTTCAGAGGGCGGCCGGGTACTTGAACACCGCTGGCAAACGGCCCACATTTTTCCCCTTTCGGGTCTTGTATTGATGCGCGCTACCCGGCCTCAGCAAACGCTATGGACGAAAAAGGCCGCGATCTGTCGGGCGCGGCGAGGCCGTTACCAGAGGTGTGTTCAGCACCGACAGCAAGGCAAAGAATGTGGATACTGATGCCAATAGGACGGCTCTGCATTGTGATGACGCAACAGCGCGCCACGTAGCTGTTTCGTCGTGAGGGAGCAGCGCGGGCCCGATTGCGCTGCTGTCAGGAGGCATCCGCACCGCTATCGGAGCGCACCTCATCCCACAAGGGCCAGAACTTTCCGACGAGCCGCTCACGCGGAAACGACGCAATCGCAGCGGTACTCAAGCCTTCACTGTCGACAGAAATGATCTGCTTAGCCACCGTCCGATATCCAGCACGGAAGTGATTGGCCCCCTTGATCGCAACAAGCTTGCACCCCGTGACATCGACCCCATGCATCGCAAACGGCTCGACATCAAAGATCTGCTCGGCACGCGAAGCCACGATGACATCGACACCGTTGATGATCAGCCGACACATCGCCCCCAGGTCGAAGCGAACCCCTTCAAACATCGATCCAGGCCGATTCACGAAACGACCGTCCGTGATGCATTTCACATAGGCATCGGCCTCGATCGGCGCCCCCTGGAAGCGGCCTTGCTTTCCGCCCAGTGAGACCCTGATCGTGGCGCCGACACCCGCGCGCTGTGCTTGCGTCACCACGGCCGCATCGTTGATCGACGCAAAACAGCACGTCCCGGCGGGCGGATTGGCATCCAGTAACGCGCGAAGCAGATGCGTGCCGTCTCCGGGTGTGCCGCCGCCCGGGTTGTCTGCGTACTCGTTGACAACGACAGGCCCCTCTGCCGCCGACAGGGCAAGGGCGACGCCCTGTGCGGGGGTCGGAAACGTCGGACGGAACGCCTCGCGATGCGACCAGATCCATTGCGCGACTTCGTCGACGCAACGCTGCGCAAGCGCGGCGTCTCCGGTGGTGGTGCACACGACCGCCGGGCAGGGGGCCGCGATATCCGCGTAGGGGAAACCGTGGAACCACGAGCAGTCGATGACGCCGGGCTGTGCGGCCAGCTTCAGGCAAACGTCGTTGACTTCCGCCGGGATGAACCCGTCTTGTGTCGTCACGATGTACGGCAGCATCGGCAGGCGTCGCATTGCGGTGACCGGTGTGAGCCCGCCCCGAATCATCTCAAGCAGCAGCGCGACGGCTTCGACGCCCCGGTCATGGAAGTCGGTATGCGGATACAGCTTGCACGGCAACGTCAGGTCGCAAGCGTCGCGCATCGCGTCCGTCATGTTGCCGTGCAAATCGTAGACCGCGGCAATCGGGACACCCGGCCCGACCAGCGCACGAACGGCAAGCGCCAGATCGCCTTCGACGTCTTCAGTGCCGTCGGCGACACCGGCGCCATGCAGGGCCAGCAGCACGCCGTCAACCGGCAGCGCAGCGCGAATGCCATCGAGGATGTCTTGCTTCATGGCGGCATACGCGCCGGCTTCGATCGTGCCCGAGGGCGTCGCCTGCCCGACATAGGTGGGAATGAGCGTGGCGCCGGTCCTGCGCGCGCCTTCGATAAAGCCGCCCACCTGATGATTCGATTTGTCGAACGCCGCCAGGATTTCGTCGCCCCGATACTGCTCGAACGCGCGCAGCGGCGTCATGCCCGCGAATTCGGCGGCGTACGTGTTGGTCTCGTGGATGAGTCCGGCAACGGCCAGGCGGACGGGCAATTGGTCTGAAGTCACGGGAATGCCTCCGGGAGGTATGTGCTGCGCGCGATCAGCGATTGACCGTCTTTGGATCAAAGCTTAGGGCGATCTGGGCGCTGGCGACAAGCGCGGAGGCGATGGAAAAGATGGCTGGCCCGCAATTCGCCTCTTGGTCATTGCTCTGCAGCAAAGACGGCACTAAGGGCGCGACGTATAGGACTTCAGCACCCAACCGCGAAAGAGGGAAAACCATGGCTGACGTTCGAAATGCACTCGTTGACGGAGACACGACAAGTACCGGAGGTACCCTCATCGGCACTGGCGATATGTGGCACCACGGCGTTCGTGTAGCAGTGGAAGGAGATTTTGCTACGTGTCCGGTATGCAAGAAGGGTGGAAAGGCACTCAACGACTGCCATCCTGCCTTCGTCCTGATGGGCAAGCAGATACTCGTCGAAGGGGCGCGGGTGTATTGCTCATGTGCCGTCAAGCCATTCGTCATCTCTTCCCAAAACAACTTCACCATAGAGGTGAGCCAAGGAACATCCACAGCAGGCGCATCATGGAAAGAAGCCAATGCGCCGCAAGCATTCAACAAGTTTTCGGAAGGCGTTAATGGCGATGCCTACACTTCGGACGAGGCAAGCATCTGCCCGAATATGAGCAATGAAGTGTTCCACAAGATAATGAGTCGGCTTCGTGATAAGGCGGTTCGCCTTTTAAGCGACCGCCTCGGCGAGCTTGAGCGATGGAGCCGTGCGGATCAGGACAAGGTCAGTCTATGGTTCGGCTCTGCATCGCCCGAAACGCGAACTACCCTGCTCGACGGTCTCTTCCGGATCCGCGAAATTATGCAAAGCTTGACGGCAAAGAACTATGAGAGAAGCACGCCAGAAGCGCTTGCGCGGGTTGGATGTGTACCACGAGCCGAATCAGGGCAAATTCCCGCTTCTGCGAGCGTTTGCAAGCCGGATGGTACCTACACGATCTTCATCGGCGACATATTCTGCTCCCAGCCAGATGAAAACAATCGCTATGACGGTGTGCCTCTCGCAAAGGACTCCAAACTGGTAACGTTGATTCACGAGGTGTCGCACTTTCCCGCTGCGATGAATACAGATGACCACTGGTACAGTATGACGCGGTCGCAGGAGCGGGCGGCTGCCCGCGATATGTTCTGCTTGAGCAATGCCGACAATATTGCCGCCTACGTGGTGAACATCCCGAACTGGAATGGGGATAAGCCAATTTGGAGGCAGCAATGAAGAAGATCCTCATCTTGTTGGCACTCTTGCTTGCCATGCCTATGCCTTCCTTTGGCTGCAGCTTGGGTAACCTGGAGCTAGATCCCATCTTCGAGCCGGGCGCTTCTCGTTTGTCTGCGCAAGAGATGCTGCGATTGGCCGAGTGGCGATCTGAGCTGAGGCTCAGGTTTCCAAATGCAGGCGAGTTCTACGTTGAGGTCCAGGCAAACAAGGCTGCGGGCGTACCTGCTCGGCTTGCGGAAATCCGACGGATACACCTGATGGAAGCCCTCAAGAATCTCGGCGTCGGGGTGGCGGATATCCAGGTGTCCAGAGTTGTCGAGCGAAGCGTTGACCCCGCACACCTGGCGAGGACGGACCTGAAGCCGCAGGTAATCCGCTACATCAATACTGCTGCTATTGCGATCAACCCCAGATGCCCACATGCTTGTTGTCCGGGGCCTCAACCCATCCAACACTGACCGAACCATCACGGCGGCGTTCCTCGTGAAAATGCTGCGAAAACTTGCCGCCGGCTCCTTCTTCCTGTGGTGCTGCTCGACGTTCGCATGCTCGCTGACAGGCCTCGAACATGAACTCCGCTTTTCCAGTGACGACGGTGTACTGCCGGCATTCGCCGTTCAAAGGCTGGCCGATTGGAACGTCATCATGAAGCAAAATTTTCCAAGCGGCGGACGATATGCTGTTTTTGTCAGACACGCCTACACGGGAAGGCCAACGATGAAGCTTGCCATGACCCGCCTCAAGAGCATCGAGGCAGCTTTGGATGCCATCGGTGTCGAGGCAGGGCAGATCGAGCATTCGGAAGTTGATGCCGAGATGCTTGACCTTCGGTCTGTGGGCAGAAAGGTGAGTCCAGTCAGTGAGGCCTATGTGGTATTTCAGCCGGCTTGTCCTCATGCATGCTGCCCTGGCCCACAGCCAATTCGCTAGAGTTTGGTGCTCTGATTGACCATCATGCACAAGATGAGCGCGTGGGGAAGGGAGTCAATCAAAATGGTGAACTACTGAGAGCTTCCGAACAAACCAATTCCCAGCGGTGGATCAAATGAGCCTGCTTCATCGGTCCAGCCGTCGAGGTTGCCGCACTTCACCCGGTAGGAAACTAAAGCTTTTGTCTCGATGTTGACCAGTCGGCATCGTGTGCCCGGCTGAACGGTTCCCTCGAAAGGCCCGTGCCGTTGCAAAACGTCAAGCGGGGCTTTATGCAGCGGAACGGGTGCTACCGCCGTTCGCCCCACAACGTCAATGGTATAGCTACCGAACCAGGCGTAAGCGAGGCTGAACGCAACGGCACTTACGCTCCAGATCAACACCTTACCAATTGCCGGATGCGCCACCTTCGTAACCCTTCGCGTAGAGGCTTAATCCAATTCAGCATCACGCCGCGGCCGCTGAGAACATTACTCGAATCACCCAGGTGTCCAAGGCGTAGCAGGCAACAAAGGCTAAGATGGTCGTCCCCGCGACCGTCAGCAATGATCCGCGCGGGATCGGGCTGGCCCAGAGCGAGTATCCCAACGCCCCAAGCCAAACCATCGCGAGACCAAGGTCAACCAGAAGCACCGCCGCTGATACAACCCCCGCATAGCCAACAAACATATCATCGCGCGTTGGGGAGGCCATGACGTGAAAGAGGCTTAGCCCGATCAGGGAACCGGGCAGTAGTACCGAGGGCAGCAGGAACAACCAACGCAGAACCATTACCTCACTCCATCAGCTGCGACTCGATCCGCCAGCTTCTGCAGCCGACGCGGCAAATCGGGCACCACGTGTGCATAGTAGAAATGGCCTTCACCAGTCCCGGCGGACATCTGGCTCGCAAGTGTTGGTGCTGCCGCAATCAGGGCGGCTTGCGACATGCCCGCGTAAATCGGGTCTCTGTGTTCAGTCAAGTCGATCACGACGACTTTGCGAATGTGAGGATGCTTCCGCAGCTTATCCAGGAATGTCCCATCGATCGGTGAGCCGATCAGTACCAGATGGTCAACAGTATGCCCCTGCTTGGCGTAGTAGTTTGCGGTCTGCGCTGCAAGCAACGACCCATAGGAGTACCCGACACAGACAATGAAGCCCTCTTGCTTGCAAACAGGGCAGTAGACGGCGTCGCCTTCCCGGGCAACAGGCTCGTTGTGCCAAAAGAAGGAGCCACTGCCGCCCACAATGACAGCTCCGTTATTGGCGATGTCGCCTCTAATCAGATAGGTCCGGGTCACCATAACGAGACCTCGGCGCTTGAGGATGCGCTTTGTGAGCTTGACCTGACGCAAAGGTCTGTAGAGCTTGCTATGTGAAGAATCTTGATTCCGATTGAGGCCATATCCGGCTCCGTTGAGCATGGCAAGTTGCCACCGGAGATATGGAACAAGGCGTCGGGTACGGAATCAATCGGGAGAGTTCCAAATTGGTCGCGGAAATTGCTTCAAGGTGCTCGGACCGGTTGTACGCCAGAACTTGGACAATAGCGTGCTGAGAACATGAAATCTGATCTTCGAAAGTTTGCAGGTCGTGTGGTTGTCCCGGCGGCGCTCGTGGCAACCGGAATCTTGATCATCTTCCTATACCCCTTTCGCCTGTCCGACGAGAACGTAACGATTGATGTCATGTACATGCAGTATGCCTGCGGGGACTGCTACGTACAGTACCGGGTGCTAAAGGCGGGTCGAGAGGGTGGCCAGATGCAAGCCAGAACGTTCGATAACGAAAACGATACCCCGACGCGGTTCATTGGCTGGGATGTCGTTGTTCTATACAAGGACTCTGACAAGCCGTTGCTCGAGTACGTAGACCCAAGCACCGCCTCACGCAATGACTGCGCTAGCCTCGTCGTCCGCCTGAGCGGGCAGTTCAAGCGCAAGCTGATCTACATGTTTCTCTACTCCGGCGAAAGATACGATGGCACCTACTTTGATGCGGACACCGCTTCGATCGTCCCGAACGGCATCCTCGGCTGCAGGTCGAGTCGCAGGGCGTCGATCCGATAAGCCAAGATATCTTCGGTGCAGCACTGGGTAATGACAGTGGTTTCGCCGCAGGTCAAACGCCTGAAACGGGGTGAAGCGTAGGGCGACTTTGGGGTAGGCAGCTTCTTGCGTAGGTGTCAGGCTGCCTGTTGCATCGCGCCACACACATGGCCGGCCAACGTCGCGGCGTAATCCTGGAACCGGCGAAGCTCCTCGGGCGGGACGAGCGAGCCGCCGGTGGCCCAGATCACATGCGTGGCGTCGTGCATGTTCAATCCGTGATCGCGCACATACGCCTGGCCCTCGGGCGAGTGGCGCAGCCAGCCCGGGCCTCCGATGCCGGCGGCCGCTGACGGCTCGACTTCCACGCCCATCGATGTCTTGAGCGCGAGCAACTGAACGTAGAGCTGATCGTCGGAGACGGTGAACACGCCGGCGAGTTGGGAAGCCATCAGCGGGCTGACCAGATGGGATGCCTGGCCGACGGCGAGGCCATCGGCGTCGGTCCGGTTATCCAGGCCGACGTCGTAGACGGATACGGGAGATTGCGCACCTGAGGCCAACTGCACCAGTACGCACGGCGAGGCCACGGGCTCGGCGAAGAAGCAGTGCACGTGTTCGCCGAACAGTGCCTTGAGCCCGTAAGTGATACCACCAGGTGCGCCGCCGACTCCGCAGGGCAGATAGACGAAAAGCGGATGCGCGGCATCCACGACGCGGCCGGCTTCGGCCAGCTGGCGCGCCAGGTGGCGTGCCGCGGCGGCATATCCGAAGAAGAGCATGGCGGAGCGCTCGTCATCAACAAAATGGCAGCGCGGCGCTGCCAGCGCCTGCTCCCGGCCCGCTGCCACGGCTTCAGCGTAGTCGCCTTCATGTTCCACGACCCGGACGCCGCGTTTGCGCAGGCGGTCCTTCTTCCACGCCTTGGCGTCCGCGGACATATGTACAACCGCATCGAACCCGAGAGCTGCCGCCATCGCGCCGATGCTCAAGCCCAGGTTGCCGGTGCTGCCGACCGTCACCGAGTATTGCGAGAACAGCGCGCGCGCCGCCGCCGTCGCCAGCACGCGGCGGTCACCGTCCGGTTCGAGGACACCGTGCTCGATCGCGATGGATTCGGCAATCGCCAGCACTTCATGAAAGCCGCCGCGAGCCTTGATGGAGCCGGCAATCGGCAGTTCGTCGTCGCGCTTGAGGAACCATGCTCCCTCGGCGCCATCGTTGCCGACGATTGCGTGTTGGAGTGCGGTGGCCGGCATCAATTGCGATTCCACTTGCCCATGGCGTGACGCCAGTTCGGGAAACAGCGCCGCCATGAGCGGTGCACAGCGCGCAAGACGCGCCTCGGCCGATGCGATCCCTTCCGTCGATGGGGCAGAAGCCGGCAGGGATTGCCCGAGCCTCGGGTTCAGCCAAAGCAGCGGCTGTCTCGATTGAAGTCTTGCTAATAGATCGCCAGAGAGCGGCAGAGTGGCCATTACGTCCTTCTCCAAGGAATTGCTTATGGGCTGTGATCGTAGACGCTGCAGTCGTGCAAAAATAGCGATCATTTCTAACGGTTGCATTAGCCAGGCTAATACGAATGCAGCTCGATTCCTCTGTTCTCGGGGCGCTGCGGTGTTTCGAAGCCGCGGGGCGCCTGCTGAGCTTCACCAAGGCCGCCGAATCGCTGAACCTCACCCAAAGCGCGGTGAGCCAGCAGATCCGCCATCTGGAAGACCGTCTCGGCTACGTGCTCTTCGTACGCCAGCCGCGCAACTTGAAACTGACGCCAAAGGGCGAGGCGCTGCTCGAGACGACCACGCGCGCGCTGCATGAGATCCAGCAGACGATCCAGCGACTCGGCCTGCCAAACGCGCCTTTGCAGGTCAATTGCCTGCCGTCGTTTGCGCTGCAATGGCTGATGCCGCGCCTGACCGAGTTTCACCGCGAGCAGCCGGATGTGTCCGTGCGCCTGAAAGCCGAGTTCCAGTCCCTGGACAGGCAATCGATGGACGCGGAAGACATTGACGTGGCAGTTCGTTACGATCCGGTCCGCTACAGCCAGTTGCACGCGGACGTTTTGCTGGATGAGTACCTGATTCCTGTGGCCACGCCCGAGTACCTCGCCCGGCATCCTGGGTTATCTGATGGCACTTCGCTCGACGGCGTCGAGTTACTGCATGACGCATCGCCATGGGTCGGCGCAGCCGAGTTCGTGGAATGGCGCACATGGATCGAGGCGTTCTACCCGGCATGGATTGCGCATCTGGAGGGGCCGCAGTTCAATCTTTCGAGCCTTGCCATCAGCGCGGCGTTGAACCATCAGGGGGTGGCAATGGGGCGTACGGCTCTGGTCTATGACGAGATCAGGAGCGGACGGCTGGTGAATGTCTTCGGCAAGCACGTACGCGCGCCGGCGCGCTACATGCTGCTTTCTCGTAATCCTGAGGATCGGCGCACGACCACTTTCTCAAAGTGGCTCAAGGCGGAGTGTGCGAGATTCGAGGCCGCGCGGATGAAGTTGCTTTCGTTGAATGGGGTGTCACGAGAAGCCGGGTAGGGGCCTCTGATACTGCTGTCGGTGCCGCCGAAGAGGCCAGTCATCGCACCGAGACTGGCCGCCAGTTTGCACGTGCTCGGAATCAGTCGGCGTGAACTTTCAGGTTGCGCAACAGCGGTTGCCATTTGTCGCTCTCAGCCTTCAGCCAGTGCTGCAGCCCCTGAGGGGTCTGTTTGTCCAGCGGGACGATCTGCGCACCCAGTTCGGTCAGCTTGGCGACTACTGCCGGGTCCCGCAGCCCCTTCTGCAGCGCCTCCGTAATGCGCTTCGTGATGGCCGGCGATGTGCCTTTCGGCGCATAGATGCCGTGCCAGACCTTGACCTCGAAGCCTTTGAGACCGCCTTCCTGAAGCGTTGGGGCCTGGGGCAGCGCGGCAATCCGTTGAGCCGTGGTGACGCCGAAGAGCTTCACGCGACCGGCCTTGATCTGCGGTAGCGTGGCAGTCGTCTGATCACATAGCAGGTCGACTTGCCCGCCCAGCAATGCGGTAAGCGCGGGCCCGGCACCGGGATAGGGAACCGCCGTCATCTTGGTTTGCACCGACTCCTCAAACAGCAGGCCACACAATTGCGATACCGCGCCCAGGCCCGCGTTTGCCAGCGAGACTTTGTCCCGGTTCTGGCGAACATATTGGATCAATTCCGGCAGCGTCGAGGCGGGGAGGTCCTTGCGGCCCATCAGCGTCATGGGTACATCGGCGACTTGCCCGATGTACTCGAAGTCCTTGAGCGGATCGTAGGAGAGCTTTTTGTAAAGCGCGGGCGCCGTTGCCATCCCGTTGTGGTGAATCAGGATGGTGTATCCGTCGGGCTGGGCGCGGGCAACGTACGCTGCAGCCACCGTGCCGCCGGCGCCGACGCGGTTCTCCACGATGACACTTTGACCAAGCTCGCGCGTCATGGCAGCCGCGAGCGAACGAGAGACCACATCGGTGGGGCCGCCAGCGGAGTAAGGAACAACCAGAGTAATGGGCTTGGACGGGTACGCGTCCGCGGCCTGGACGGTCGATGCCAACATCGTTGTTGTAAGCAGGCCAGACATCAACACACTGGCAATCCTGTATCCAAGCATCATTGTCTCCATCTTGATTTGCCGGCACGCGAGAGATCGCCAGCGAAAGGTGCGTTGCACGTACGATGGGAGACGCCGCTAAATGCGGCAATTCTTATTTCCTGAAGTGGACTTTTGTGGTGGGTGAATGCTGCGCTGCACAGCGGCGATGCACTGCCAGCCTAGCGGTGGAAGGCGACCGTCCCGATGACGTTCCCCATTTGGTCCCGGCCAATCGAAGTACACATACCGCAGTACCCAACGGTCGTCGTATTGACGGGCGAGCGCAAGCGCATGCTTAAGCAACTGCGGCGCGCCAATGTGCCGAAACGCTTCGCGCCCTGCTTGCAGGGCTTGCGCAAGGGACTGCGCTCGGGGCAGTCCGACTTCCTCCCAACGGCTGCGTCCCTTTGCAAGGTATGGCGGCCTGAACGCCTCGCCCAACTGCGTTGCCTTGCCGCGTAGCCATTCCGTGAACTTGCTCTCCACGCCAGCCATGATGCCGTTCGCCAGTGGCAAGCACACATCCAGATTGGCGTGGCTGTCGACCCCGGTGGGCAGTTTGGATTCGAATAGCGCTGCGGTCGGGCAGGAGGGCAGCGCCAGCGCTTTCATCAAAGGCGTGGCATCGGCGCAATCGGTCCAGAAATCGAAGATGTTCGCGGCCAGCGCGGAGGACGAATGCAGGGCTCGCATCTTTGCTGGCTTGTCCCCACGCTCAAGTAGTTCGCCACCGTCGCCATTTGCAAACGCTGCCAATGTTGCTGGCGAGAGTGGCCGCATCAGATTCAGGTCCAAATCGGGGACATAACCGCGTGCGTCAAAGGCGATGCCCCGAGTCGCCGCCCACTCCTGCTGTGCCCTGAATATGGCTGCCGATATAGCATTGGACGGCGGCTGAGCGCAGGTATGTAGCCAGCCGCCCTCGCTTGTCGCGCATCTGAACGGAGCAAGGCGTTACGCCAGAGCACCATCAAGATAGAGATCGACATTGCGAGCAGGAGCGTCCGAAGGCCACTTCTGGTCCAGACCGGCCACAAAGCGGGCGCCGTCGTAATACGGATCCACATTGCGCGCACCGTCGACATACGGGCTGCGCGGCTCCTGCACCGAACGGGCGCCTTCGGTGTACGGATCTCGTGCATCGCTGACCGAACGGGCACCATCGGTGAACGGGTCGCGTGCGCCAATGTGTGACAGGCCGGCGGCTTGTGCACCGGCGGCAGCGGCAACCAGGGCGATAGCGAGAACAAAGCGCTTGGTGATGTTGGTAGTCATGATCGATTTCCTTTAGCAATAAGTAGGTTTGAGGTCCGGCGGAGACCGCTTCGTTGCAACTCGCCGCCCGGCCTTGGAAAGCATTAAAGGAAACCGATGTATCTCGCCTGTAAAGCGTGCGAGCCCCGTTTGTCGGAGTGAGTGTCATCGCCGCGGAGCGATACAAAGCGGTACAAATTCCCCACCATGGACGCGGCAAACGTGCCGGATATCTCGTCAGAGGTGCGGCTTCGACCGCATCGCGGCGCGTGCGGCCCGGAAGCAGATCGACAGAGTGACGCCGCAGGCAGTTTCTCAACTTATGCCGCCCCATGCCGTTAAGACGCCTGCCATTCCAGCCACTACTCCGGCATCCCGCCCCTATATCAAAACCCCCCGGCAATGAAAATCGCAGTCAAACTCCCGCTAGCCTTCGCCGCAGCCCTCCTCGTCATGTTCGCCGGCGCCCTATACGGCCTCAGCACCCTGAACAGCTCTATCGACGAATACAACAACGTGGTGCTGCAGCGAGTCGAAGAAGAGCGCCTCGTCACCGCGATGCTCGTCGACTTCAAGGAGCAGGTCCAGGAGTGGAAGAACACGATTCTGCGCGGACACGATGCGGCCAGGCTGGAGAAGCACTGGTCCGCATTCGCCGCCCGTGAGAAGGCAGTCCGCGAACGTGGCGCGCTGCTGGGCAAGCGGCTTGCCGAGGGCAAATCCAGGGAACTGGTCACGCAGTTCAACCGTGCGCACGAAGCGATGGGCGCGGGGTATCGCCGCGGTTTCGAGGCGTTCAAGGCGGCCGATTTCGACCCGACCGCAGGCGACCGGGTTGTCGCGGGCGTCGACCGGGAGCCAGCGCGCCTGCTGGAGGAAGCCGCGCGCCTGATCGCCGCGGATACCGCGGCCGTGTCCGCGCAGACGGCGGCAGCGGCGAGCCGCGCTGCCACGCTCAGCTACGTCCTGATGTTCGCGGCGTTCGTCTGCGGGCTGGCCGGCGCGATGCTGTTCAGCCGCACGCTGACCAGGCCGCTGTCGCGTGCGCTCAATGTCGCCCAGACCGTGGCAAAGGGCGACCTGTCGACACGGATCGACACGCGCGGCAAGGACGAGATCGCGGCGCTGATGCACGCGCTGCACGACATGCAGCACAGCCTGTCCGAGGTCGTTGGCCTGGTCCGCCGCAATGCGGAAGGGGTGGCTGCGGCCAGCAGCCAGATCGCGAACGGCAATTTCGACCTCTCGGCCCGCACCGAGCAGCAGGCCGCTTCGCTCGAGCAGACCGCTGCCAGCATGGACGAGCTGACCGCTACCATGCGCACCAACGCGGAGAATGTCGAACAGGCATCCCACCAGACCACAGTCGCCCGAGATATCGCCCGGCGCAGCGCCGACATGATGGGCGACGTCGTTACCACCATGCAGGAGATCGCGGACCGCTCGGCGAAGGTGGCCGATATCGTCGGCGTGATCGAAGGCATTGCCGTCCAGACTAATCTTCTGGCGTTGAATGCGGCTGTCGAGGCGGCGCGCGCCGGCGAGCAGGGACGCGGCTTCGCTGTAGTCGCCAATGAAGTCCGCACGCTTGCGCAGCGCAGCGCGGTGGCCTCGCGCGAGATCAAGGCGCTGATCGACGTGGCGGTCGAGCGGGTCGCAGCCGGCCATGCGCTGGTCGGCAACGCCGGCGGCACCATCGAAGAGATGACTGCCGCGATGGCGCAGGTGTCCCGCTTTGTGAATGAAATGGCCGCGGCGTCCGGCGAGCAGAGCAACGGCATCGAACAGGTCAATATGGCCGTTGGTCAGCTCGATCAGGTCACCCAGCAGAATGCCGCGCTCGTCGAAGAGGCATCGGCGGCTACGCAGTCGATGGCAGAGCAGGCGAGGGCGCTGCGCGAGGCGGTGGCGGTGTTCCGGCTTGGCGGGCAGGGGATGGTGGCTGCGTGATTCAATCCGATTCCTTCAGGCGCTAAGCCCTCCGGGAAGGCGCTTCATCCGCACCCACCCGGCATCTCCGTGCTGACCCGATGCACTGCAATCCCCTCTATCGGATCCAGCGGCTCGCGCCATGGGGCACGCTCCAGTGCGCGTTGCGTGTCCTTGTACCCGGCCATCCAGCGGCGCTCGATCCCGCAAGTGGAGAAGTCGATATCGCGGTGAATGTCGTTGCCGTCGAGTTGCGGCGCGTCGAGCTCGACTACATGCATGGTCGTCCCGCATCCCCAGCCGAGCAGTTCCTGCACGTCGGCCTGCACGCGTTCGCTTTCGGGGATGTGCTTGCCCAGTTCGCGGATCACATGCCGCAGGCGGTGGATCTGCCGCTGCCGCTCCAGATGGGATTCCGCCCGGCTGGAATACTGGATATCCCGCAGCCGGCTCATCACCTGCCAGATGGAATCGGGCTCCGGGCCGCTGGCGGGCCAAAGCTGCACGGCGAAGATCAGCGAGCTGCGGCGCGGGCGGTCGTCGAGAATCGCTTCCAGCGGCGTGTTCGAATAGATGCCGCCGTCCCAGTAGGGCTCGCCCTCGACCTGTACGGAAGGGAAGCCAGGAGGGAACGCCGCCGAGGCCATCACGTGATCAATATTCAGCGGCGTGTCGCGGTTGGTGAAGTAGCGCATGCGGCCGCTGCGGACACTGACCGTGCCGACCGTCAGCCTTGTCTGCCCGGCGTTCAGGTAGTCGAAGTCGACCAGCCTGGCCAGGGTCGCGCGCAGCGGCGAAGTCGAGTAGAACGCCGCCCTGGCGAGGCCGACAGTGGCGCGTACGCCCAGCCACCAGGCATCGGGGCTTGGGGTGAAGAACGAGGGAATGCCCCGGGTTGTGACCGACAGCACCCGCAGCCAGTCCTCGATCTGTCGAAAGCCGCCGCTCCCTTCGGCAGCGCCGCGATAGGCAACGCCGTCCCAGAATTGCTTGAGCCGGGAGAGCCGCTGCTCAGGCGGATTGCCGGCGATGATGGCCCCGTTGATCGCCCCGATCGAGGTGCCGATCACCCATTCCGGCTCAAGACCCGCCTCATGCAGGGACTGATAGACGCCCACCTGGTAGGCGCCGAGTGCGCCACCGCCTTGCAGTACCAGCACGACCTGGCCCGGTAGCTCCGCGAACGACGTTCCAGCATGCGCGGAGCTGGCGCCTGGTGCTTTTGCGTTCTCGCCCATTTGCTCCCCCAGTCTGTCGTGGCACAGGGACGCCAACTGTTCGCCAGTATCGCCCTGCATATCAGGGCCGGCAATCGCCAACTGACGGTGTCGCGGCGCCTTTTTCCCCGGAGTGGCGCTTCAGATACCGGAGCCCTGCGTTTGCCGGCGCATACCGCAAGTTCTTCGGATCTATGCAGAATCCGGCCGCGCGACATCGCGGCGGCGCGCGGCGTTACCTATGCTGGACAGAAGCGGCGATCCGGCCGGGCAGCCGCGTGGTTCCATCTCATTTCAAGGAGACAACCGTGGACAAGCGATTGAGTGAAGAAGGCATGGATCTGATCTTTCGCGAGGCTCGCACGCACAGCGCGTGGCTGAACAAGCCCGTGAGCGACGAGACCCTGCGGCAACTCTATGACCTGATGAAATGGGGGCCGACCAGCGCCAACTGCTGTCCCGCGCGCATTCTGTTCCTGCGTACCCCTGAGGCCAAGCAGCGCCTGTTGCCCGCGCTGGCACCGGGCAACGCAGAAAAGACCATGGCCGCGCCGGTCACGGCCATCATCGCCTATGACATCAAGTTCTACGAGCTTCTACCCAAGCTGTTTCCGCATGCGGACGCACGCTCATGGTTCACCGACACGCCGGAACTCGCGCTCACCACCGCAAGGCGGAACAGTTCCCTGCAGGGCGCGTACTTCATGATTGCGGCCCGCTCGCTGGGGCTCGACTGCGGGCCGATGTCCGGCTTTGACAATGCCAAGGTCGATCATGAATTCTTTCCCGCGGACCCGAAGGAGAATGCCTTCCAGCTTGAATATTTCCCGGACAGCCATGTGAAATCGAACTTCCTGTGCAATCTGGGCTATGGCGACCCTGCCAAGCTGTTTCCGCGCAGCCCCCGCCTGGATTTCGACGAGGCATGCAAACTGCTCTGAAGCAACTGGTGTCGCGCGACCGGGCGCGGCGCCGGCCCGCGACACCCGATCGCTTGCGGGCGCCGGCGTCCGAACTTCAATCCGTGGCGTGGGCGCAGACCATGGCGCAATATCACTATCGTGTATTGGATGATGAAACGCCTTCCAGGCCGCGCTTGACGAAATTGCCGAGAAGCGGATAGATTGGCGCAACCATGAGCCGCCGCCCCGCCTCCTTTTCCCTTGACCTCACTGCGAACCAACCGCAATGGGGCGCGCGCGCCAAATCCAAAAAACAGTCGCTCACCTGACCGGAGCGCGCTGTTCCGTCAGTTGAGCGACGGAACAGCATCAGTGTAGAAGACGGTCTGCCAGTTTCCCCCCTTACTGTCTTGAGCGCCTCTTGCTCCGTCGCTTGCCTGCGCGGTTTCCGAATCGGTCGATCCGGAGCATGCAATGCAAGAAGTGGAACATCTCTATCGTGGTATCTGGCTACCCCTGGTCACCCCTTTTCGCAACGATGAGGTGGATTACGTCGCACTGCGGCGGCTAGTGGCTTATTACCGCTGCAGTGGCCTGGCGGGATTAGTGGTGTGCGGCAGCACCGGCGAAGCCGCCGCGCTCGATGAGGCGGAACAGCTGGCGGTGCTGGATACCGTGCTGGCCGAGGCGGGGGAGTTGCCGGTCATGATGGGCCTGGCCGGCAATAATCTCCGGCATGTGCTGGGCCGTCTGGACAGGATTGGCGAACGTCCGCTGGCGGGCGTCCTGGCGCCTGCACCGTACTACATAAGACCGTCGCAGGAAGGATTGAAGGCATATTTTCGCGAGCTGGCCGACAGATCCCGCGCACCACTGGTGCTGTATGACATTCCCTACCGGACCGGTGTGACGCTGAGCGCTGAAACGCTGCTTGCGTTGGCGAACCACGGCAATATCCGGGGTATCAAGGACTGCGGCGGGAATGCTGAAACCACACAGGCGCTAATCGCCGATGGCCGCCTGGCCGTCCTCGCGGGGGAGGATCACCAACTGCTTGCCACGCTGTGCATGGGCGGCCAGGGCGCGATCGTTGCATCAGCGCACATTCGGCCTGATCTCTTCTCGGCGTTGTGGCGCGCGGTGGCTGACCAGCGCCTGAGCGTTGCCCGCCATCTTTTCCATGCCCTGATGCCGCTGATTCGGCTCGTGTTTGCGGAACCTAATCCAGGTCCGATCAAGACACTGCTGGCCAGGCATGGCTGGCTGTCTGATGAACTGCGATTGCCAATGACGTCGGCTTCGACCGCGCTAGCTGAGCAATTGGCGATTGCGTGTGAAGCCTTGGATTCGCGACACGTGAATGCTTTGTAGTTGCGCAGGCTGGAGGTAGGCGTACGGTCACTGCCGTATGTCTGCCCGTTATTGTGAGTGAGGACTGTGTCCGAATGCCAAGGACCTTCGCCTACGGAGCTGGCGGGAGGCTCGGTACAGGGAACTCGGCGGCGAGGACGACTCGCCGGCCGAATCGCCGATTCCAGAGTCGTCTCAACGCGGCCTTACCTCCATGGCACGACACTTTTCCGATGCACCCGGATTTTGCTTAATTCTCGGTTGTCACTTGACAGCCTACGATTGCTTATCTAGCCTCGGAGATATAGATGGTCGTCCGTGCCAAACACCCGAAGAAGGAAGTCGAAGAAGCGCTAAGGTACGCGGAGTCGCAGGGCTGGCGCGTCGAAAAGGCGAAGGGAAACGGACATGCATGAGGCCGCATCTACTGCCAGCCCAACGATAAGGGATGCCGCAGCGGCGAGTTCTGTGTCTTCAGCATCTATAGCACGCCGAAGAGTCCGTTCAACCACGCTGACAGGGTCAGGCGGATCGTGGACCACTGCTCGTATCGGTACGAGGAAGCAATACCGCTTAAGCTGCATAAGAGGACCTAGCCATGGAGTATGCATTCACCCTCAGATACCAACTGTCGCAGGACGACAGCGATCCCGACACGCTGGTCGAGCGGCTCTATGAAGCCGGGTGTGACGACGCGATCGTAGGAACGGGCGTGGCCGGCCGGATCGCGCTCGCCTTCGACCGCGAAGCTGAATCCGCCAGCGCTGCCATCATGAGCGCCCTTGCCGATGCCAGGCGCGCAATGCCATCTGCCACGCTGATCGAAGCCGCTCCCGATCTGGTGGGACTCACCGATATCGCCGATGCCGTTGGCATGTCCCGCCAAAACATGCGTAAGCTGATGCTTGCCAATCCGGATTCATTCCCGGCACCAGCGCATGAAGGCACCAGCTCCCTCTGGCACATGATGGAGGTTCTCTTGTGGATGAGCGGAAAGGGCTATGAGATTGAGCGGGGACTCATTGAAACCGCATCCACGACCAAGCAAGTCAACCTGGCCAGGCGCGCCCGGGATGTGGTTCCGGCGATGGCGCGGCAGTTGCGGGCATTGCTAGCGTAGGGCGGCAGGCAATACGACTCGCGCCGCTGTCATCGCCCTGTCATCCCGGCCTTCGACAATGCGCAGCGAAGCAGGGGGCCGAGCCTTCCCGGCTGACCGCGTGACGCGGCGCAGCGACGGAATGTCTTGACTCCCGATTTTTTCCGCCTTCAATGAAAACGTTTTCATCCGGCCCCGCCGCTCTGGCTGCCCGGAATGCTCGAATCAGGTAGCCGTGACGCGAAGACACATTCCCGAACCCAGGCCAGACAGCGGCGGCGCGACGCTGCTCGACGTGGCTCAGGCCGCGCGCGTGTCGCTGGCGACCGCGTCGCGCGTTTTCAGCGCACCCGGCATGGTGCGCGAGAGCACCGCACAGCGTGTGCTCGACGCGGCGCACAAGCTGAGCTTTCGTCCGAACCTGCTTGGCAGCAAGCTGCGCGCCCAGCAGTCCCGGATGATCGGCGTGATGCTGCCGACGATGGACAACACGGTATTCGCCGAATGCTGGCGCGGGATCGAGGAGGCGGCGCTCGCCGCCGGCTACTCGCTGATGCTGGTGACGAGCGGCTACGACCCGGCGCGCGAGCGCGAGCGCGTGGAGTACCTGCTGCGTCATCGCGTCGACGGCATGGTGCTGACCGTGGCCGATGCGGCACGCAGCGCGGTGCTGGACCAACTCGACGGCGAGGGCGTGCCGTATGTGCTCGCGTACAACCAGGCCAGCGCACGCGGCCGTCGGCATTCGGTTTCCGTGGACAACCGCGGCAGCGCCTGCGCGGGCGTGGAGACGCTGATCGCGGCCGGGCACCGGCGCATCGTCGTGGTCTCTGGCGCCTTTGTTGCCTCGGACCGCGCGCGCCAGCGCTTTGCGGGCTACCAGGACGCGATGCGCGAACACGGGCTGGAGCCGGTCCCGGCACTCTGCCTGCCGTCGCACACCGCCAGCAATGCGGCGCAGATCCGCGCGCTGATGGACGCTGACGACGCCCCCACGGCCTTCTTCTGCACCAACGACCTGCTGGCGATCGGCGTGATCGCCGATCTGGGCCGGCTCGGCCTGCGCGTGCCGGCCGACGTCTCCGTGCTCGGCTACGACGGCATCGCGCTCGGCAGCGTGGTAGAGCCGACGCTCGCGACCGTGGTGCAGCCCAACACCGACATCGGCACCCGGGCCGTGCGCCATCTGCTGGCGCGGCTGCGGGCCACGCCCGACGGCGCGCCGGCGCCCGCGCGCGTGACGCTGCTGCCCCACGCGTTGCGCGTGACCGGCACCATCGCGGCGCCGCCGGCGCGTGCGAATCCGGGCATTCCCGCGCATGTCCCGCGCGTTGCCGCACGAATCCGGCGTATCCCATAACCCAGCCTTCCACCACCGACAGTTGCCAACCAAGGAGCCTCACATGCAACCGTTCTCCGCCTGGCGCCGCCCGCTGCGCCGGATCGCCCTGATGTTCGCCGCCGCGGCCTTCAGCCACGGAGCCTTCGCGCAGACCGCCATCTGCTACAACTGCCCGCCCGAATGGGCCGACTGGGCCGCGCAGATCCGCGCCATCAAGGAAAAGACCGGCGTTACCGTGCCGCTGGACAACAAGAACTCCGGGCAGTCGCTGGCGCAGCTGGTGGCGGAGAAGGCGAGCCCGGTGGCCGACGTGGTCTACTACGGCGTGACCTTCGGCATCCAGGCCAAGAAGGACGGGGTGACCGCACCGTACAAGCCAGCGCACTGGAACGACATCCCCGATGGCCTGAAGGACCCGCAGGGCAACTGGTTCGCGATCCACTCGGGCACGCTCGGCTTCATGGTCAACGTGGACGCGCTGCGCGGCAAGCCCGTGCCACAGTCGTGGGCCGACCTGCAGAAGCCCGAGTACAAGGGCCTGATCGGCTATCTCGACCCGGCCAGCGCATTCGTCGGCTACGTCGGCGCGGTCGCCGTCAACCAGGCGCTGGGCGGCACGTTCGACAACTTCGGCCCCGCCTTCAAGTACTTCAAGGACCTGCAGAAGAACCAGCCGATCGTGCCGAAGCAGACCGCCTACGCGCGCGTGCTCTCCGGCGAGATCCCCATCCTGCTCGACTATGACTTCAATGCGTACCGCGCCCGCTACAAGGACCACGCCAACGTGGCCTTCGTCATCCCGAAGGAAGGCACGGTCGTGGTGCCCTACGTGATGAGCCTCGTCAACAAGGCCCCGCATGAGGCCGAGGGCCGCAAGGTGCTGGACTTCGTGCTGTCGGACGCCGGCCAGGCGCTGTGGGCCAATGCCTACCTGCGCCCGGTGCGCAGCAGCGCGGTTTCGAAGGAGGTCCAGGCACGCTTCCTGCCGGCCTCCGAGTACGCGCGCGCCAAGCCGGTCGACTTCGGCCGCATGGCCGATGTGCAGAAGGCCTTCAGCGAGCAGTACCTGAAGGAAGTGCGCTGAGCACGCGCTGGTAATGGTCAGTCGTCCCCGCGCCCCGCTCGCGCGGGGACGACGCCACGGCAAGGCCCATCCCATGACAAAGCGAAATCTCCTCCTGTTCGGCTTCGCACTGCCGGCACTGGTCGTCTTCCTTGCGTTCTTCTGCCTGCCGATGGCGCGCCTCGTCGCGGTCAGCGTCGAAGGGCCACAAGGCGCGGGCGTGTACTGGACGGTGCTGACGAGTCCCCGCTATCTGCACAGCCTGATGGTGACCGTGCTGCTGTCCGGCGCCGTCACGCTGGCGACGCTCGTCATCGCCGGCATCGCCGGCACGTTTCTGCAGCGCAACCCCGTGCCGGGCAAGCCCGCGCTTGTCGCCGTGCTGACGTTCCCCCTGGCGTTCCCCGGGGTGGTGATCGGCTTCATGGTCATCATGCTCGGCGGACGCAACGGCCTTTCGGCGATGGTCGGCGACTGGCTCGCGGGCGAGCGCTGGGCCTTTGCCTACGGGCTTGCCGGCCTCTTCGTCGGCTACCTGTACTTCTCGATTCCGCGCGTGATCCTGACCGTGATGGCGGCGGTGGAGAAGCTCGACACCTCGCTCGAGGAAGCGGCGCGCTCGCTCGGCGCGAGCCCGTGGCGCGTGGTGCGCGACGTGATGCTGCCCGCGCTGATGCCGGCGATGCTCTCCAGCGGCGCAATCTGCTTCGCGACCAGCATGGGCGCGTTCGGCACGGCATTCACGCTGGCCACGCAGCTCGACGTGCTGCCGCTGACGATCTACAACGAATTCACCAACTACGCCAACTTCGGCATGGCGGCCGCGCTCTCCATCCTGCTGGGCAGCGTGACCTGGGCCCTGCTCGCGGTGGCGCGCTGGTTCTCCGGCGATGCCGTCGCCGCCACCGCCTAGGAGCTCGATCATGTCTACCGTTCGCCCTGGCCTTCGCTACTGGCTGCAGCTCGCGCTGACGCTGGCGGTCTGCCTGTTCATGATCGTGCCGGTCGTGCTGTCCGTGCTGGCCGGCCTCACCAACAACATCTTCGTCGGCCTCGCCAGCGGCCTTACCACTCGCTGGCTCGAGGAGGTCTGGTCGCTGTACCGCAATACGATCTTCCTGTCGCTCGGCATCGCGCTCGCATGCCTGGCCTGCACGCTGGTGCTCGGCGTGCCCGCCGCGTACTACATGGCGCTGCGCCGCAACCGCGTCACGCGCCTGATCGAGGAACTGCTGATGTTGCCCGTGGCGATCCCGGGCCTTGCCACCGCGCTCGGCCTGATCCTGCTCTATGGCCAGTGGCAGGCGCTGCGCACGAGCTGGGTGTTTATCCTGATCGGCCACGTGCTGTTCACGCTGCCGTTCATGGTGCGTGCCGTGCTGGCGATCCTGTCGGCCATCGACATCCGCACGCTCGAGGACGCGGCCGCCAGCCTTGGCGCCGGCCGCATGCAGCGCTTCTTCACGGTGATCCTGCCGAACTGCCGCCAGGGGATCCTGGCCGGCGCGCTGATGGTGGTCACGCTGTCGGTCGGCGAGTTCAACCTGACCTGGATGCTGCACACGCCGACCACGCAGACGCTGCCCGTGGGACTGGCGGACAGCTATGCGTCGATGCGGCTCGAGATCGGCTCCGCCTACACCATCGTCTTCTTCGTGATGATCATTCCGCTGCTCGTGCTGATGCAGGCGCTGGCCGCCATGGGCGCGCGCGCCCGCAAGCACGTGCGCGCCGAGGTGCCGGCCGTGACCGCCGCGCCCGCCACCCCTACCGAGACCCGTCATGCATGAACCCACGACCATCCGCCTGCGCCGCTGCGGCAAGACCTTCGCCGACGGCGCACTGGCGCTGCAGCCGCTGGACCTGGACATCGGCGCCGCCGAGACGCTGGTGCTGCTCGGCCCCTCGGGCTGCGGCAAGACCACCACGCTGCGCATCATCGCGGGACTGGAGTCGCCGGACGCTGGCGGCGAGGTCTGGTTCGGCGACACCAATGTGACGGCGCTGCCGATCGAGCAGCGCGGCGTCGGCATGGTGTTCCAGAACTATGCGCTGTTTCCCAACATGACGGTCGCCGAGAACATCGGCTACGGCCTGCGCGTGCGCCGCGTGGACGCCGCCACGCAACGCCGGCGCATCGACGACATGCTTGGCATGATGCATCTCGGGCCGTTCGCCGACCGCCGCGTCGACCAGCTTTCCGGCGGCCAGCGTCAGCGCGTGGCGCTCGCCCGCGCCATTGCCGTGCAGCCGCGCGTGCTGCTGCTGGACGAGCCGCTGACCGCGCTCGACGCCAAGCTGCGCGACGCATTGCGCGCCGACATCAACCAGCTCCTGCGCAGCCTGCGCATCACGGCCGTCTACGTGACGCACGACCAGGCGGAGGCGATGGCGCTCGGCGACCGCATCGTCGTCATGGACCGCGGCCGCATCGCGCAGGCAGGCACGCCGCAGGAGATCTACCGCGCGCCGGCCAATGCGTTCGTCGCGGATTTCATCGGCACGATGAACCGCCTCTGCGCCACGGCGGAGCACGGCGGCGCGTGGCGCGTGCCGGGCGGCGTGGTGCCGCGCGACCCCAAGACCGTGGCCGGCCCGCGTGCCGAACTCATGTTCAGGCCCGAGGACGTGGCGCTCGCGCATGCGGACAACGCGCATGTGCAGGGTGCCGTGATCACCGCGCTGTTTCTCGGCAACTGCACGCGGCTGCTGGTGGATGTCGGCGCCGGCGCGCCGCTGATCGTCGACACCACGCGGCGCGACGGCTGGCAGGCCGGCGATCGCATCGGATTGCGCGTCGACACCGCGCACATGATCACATTGGCGGAGGCCGAGGCAGCATGAACAAGCCCTATCTCGTTGCGCATGTCACCGACCTGCACATCAAGGCCGGCGGAAAACTGTCCTACCGGATGGTCGATACCGCCGGCGCGCTGCACCGCTGGATCGACACGCTGCTGGCCCTGGCGCAACGCCCGGACATCGTCATCATCACCGGCGACCTGGTCGACTTCGGCGCCGAGGCCGAGTACTGCTTCCTGCGCGACATCCTGCAGCGCCTGCCGATGCCATACCGCCTGCTGCCCGGCAATCACGACAGCCGCGGCGCGCTGCGGGCGGTGTTTGCCGATCATGACTACCTGTTTGCCAATGGCGACGGCGAGGCGCCGGTCCACTATGCCGTCGACGCAGGGCCGCTGCGCCTCGTCGGTTTCGACTGCACGGTGCCGGGCAAACCGGGCGGGCGCGTCGATCCCGCCGCGCTGCCGTGGCTGCAGGCCACACTCGCCGCCGCGCCGGCCACGCCGACGCTGTTGCTGCTGCACCATCCGCCGTTCTACACGGGCATCGGGCACATGGACGAACAGGGGCTGGAAAATGCGGCGGCGCTCGAAGCCGTCGTGCGGCTGCACCCGCAGGTCGAGCGCATACTGTGTGGCCACCTGCATCGCCACATCACGCGGCGCTTCGCCGGCACCATCGCGATCACCGCGCCCGGTCCCGCGCATCAGGTGGCGCTGGACCTGGACCCACAGGCACCGTCGCGCTTCCGCATGGAGCCGCCCGGCTACCTGTTGCACTGGTGGCATCCGCAGCACGGCCTGGTCACACACGCCGCCGCGATCGGCGAGTATGGCCCACTGCATCCGTTCTTCGATGCGCACGGCAAGCTGATCGACTAAGCGGTTACCGGGACAGGTGGCACAGCCGCGCCTCTCCAGGTGAGGCGACAGGGACCCGGTGCGGCAGTTGCCCGTACCGGATAAACTGTGCGCGGCCATTCAGCCCGTGGCGGGCGGCACGCGTTGCGCGCCTGCAGCCACTCTTCCTCTTCCGTCATTCCAATGCCAATGAAAGCCATCCTTTCCACCCTGACCTTCGCCCTGCTGGCTCCGCTTGCTGCGCATGCCGCCAACGAATGCGACAAGTACCGCACCAGCTACGACAAGACGTACTGCTTCGCGAAGTTGTTCCTCGAATCCGACAAGGAATTGAATTCGAGCTACAACGAGTTGCGTGGCCTGGTCGGCGACAGCGTGAAGCAGCAGTTGAAGGACACCCAACTGGCCTGGATCAAGTACCGCGACGCGTCGTGCGAGTCTAGCGGGGCCATCGACGTCGACTGCAACTACCGCGTCAACCGCGACCGCGCCGAATACCTGCGCGACCGCGTGCGCGAATGCAAGGCCGGCACCTGCCGCAACGACATGATCAGCAAGAAGTCCTGGAACTGATCCGATGACAGGGGCGATCTCTCGCGGCCGCCGGGCAGTGTTGGCTGGGCTGGCGGCCGGCTTTTCGGCCGTCGCCTGCGCGTCGCAGTCGCCCGCCAGCCCGCGGCCGGTCCGCATCGTCATCGATCCCGGACACACACCGTCGCAAGGCGGCGCATTGGGTGTACGTGGCATCCATGAGGTGCACTACAACGACCGGCTGGCCTCGCAGCTGGTACAGGCGCTCACGCTGGCCGGGTTCGATGTGGCCCTCACCCGTGGCCCGACCGAGAACGTGTCGCTGGAAGCGCGCGCCCAGTACGCGAATGCACGGCAGGCGGACCTGTTCCTGTCGATCCACCACGATTCCGCGCAGATGCAGTATCTGGAGAAAGCCAAAGCGGGCGATCTCGATGCATATCGGACTACGCGGCCCATCGCCGGCTATTCGATCTTCGTGTCGCAACGCAATCCGCGCTTCGCGCAGAGCTATGTATTCGCGCAGATCCTCGGCGAAGAAATGCGCAAGCTGGGGCGCGCGCCGACGTTGCATCATGCGGAACCAATCGCCGGCGAATCGCGGGAACTACTGGCGCCAGATTTTGGTATTTATCGCTTCGACGATCTGGTTGTCCTGCGGCAATCCGTGATGCCAGCGGTGCTGCTGGAGGCGGGGGTCATTGTGGATCCGGCTGACGAGGCTTATGTCAGTGATCCGGGGAACCAGGCTCGCATGGTTCATGCGGTGGTTGTAGCGGTGCAACGGTATGTGGCGATGGTTCGGGCCGGCGACGCGGGGAGATGATGTAGCGGCGCTGGAGATCGTGAGGAGGTGGTGGCCTTCGATTCAATATCCCGAAACTGGCTGCATAGCCTATGACCTACCGCAGCGAAACCTGATCGCTTGACACGAACAGTCATAGCATCTGCGCCACGCGTCACGGCAATCGCAGAATCGCAGAATCGAAAGAAATCACAAGTGTTTCAAGATTGATATTAAGCACCGTGCGCTTTTTCCTTTGACGCGCAGCCTGCGCCTGCGGGCATACGCAACGCGGATGCACCGGCTGTGTCATGTCATCATTGACTTTCCGGATTGGTGGACTACACATCTTGATACACAGCCTGTCGCGATCCACGTTCGCACTTGCTGTTGCCATCCCCCGCACCTCAGGCATACAAGTCCGGCGCTGATTTCTGTCATCGCACAGCAGCCCTGCGAACGAACAAGTTGCCTGCCATTCACGGGGTATTCCCACGCCTTGTGTTTCGCGATGGACATGGAGGCTTTCATGATCCCTCATCCTTCCCCCGTCCTTTCCCGTAGAGGTTGCCTGACCGCCGGCAGTGTCCTGTTGCTGCTCGCCGGTGTCGTCCAGGCCCAGACATCCGTCGTACCCGAGCAACATTTCCCGCCGGGCTACCTCGAGTCGGTTTCTACTGGCTACGAAAATGGTGCGGGGATCCCAGGGACCGCCATGGACGAGTCGCGTGTCACCCCTGCATCCCCCAAGGAGGCACGCGAACCGACTTCCACGCCTCTGAGTCACGCGATGTTCCTCGTGCCGCCGAAATCTCCCGTTTCGACTTCGCCCCAGAAAAAGAAGCGCCACGAGTGAATGGGGACGGAAGGCGCCGACTGGCGCGGCGCCAAGCCGCGGCATGGCGACCTATGCGTGACAAGTCCGCCTGCATCGCTCAGCGCGAGTTCAGCCAGGCCTGCCGTGTATTGACTCCCTAAGCAGTGCTGCTGTGCGTACGCGGGAAACCCGCAATTGCCGGTGCCGGTGCTCAGGCAGACAATCGGCGAGCACGCAGCTTCATACCGACATGCTCGTGGCGGTCTCGCTGGCCGCCATCTGTCGCTCGCCCACGTAACGACGCCCATTGGCGCGCAGACCCATCGTGACGTCCTCGTCCTCGTCCTCACGCAATCCCCGCCTCCATTTTGACCTCACCACCATCCAGCTCTTCATCGCCGTAGCCGACCAGGGCAGCATCACCCGCGGCGCGGAGCGCCTGCACCTGGCCGCGGCGGCCGCGTCCCGCCGCATCCTCGAGCTGGAATCCCAGCTCGGCGTCTCCCTGTTCGAACGCCTGCCTCATGGCATGGCCCTGACCGAAGCCGGCCGCGCGCTGCTGGCCCACGCCCGCGGCATTACCCACACGGTCCAGCGCATGCAGGACGATGCGTCGTCGTTCGTCGGCGGCGACCTCGGCGTGGTGCGGGTGGCGGCGCCCAAGTCCGCCGTGATCCAGTTCCTGCCGTTCGACATCCAGCGCTGCGCCAGCGCTTGCCCCGGCGTGCGTATCGATCTGCAGGAGATGAACAGCCAGGAGGTCCAGCAGTGCCTGCGCCGCGGTACCGTGGATATCGGCATTTACGAAAGCAGCCTCGGCGTGATCGATATGCCGACTGCACCATACCGGGCCGACCGGCTGATGCTCGTGGTTGCGCGCGGCCATGCGTTGGCGCGGCGCAAGCAGGTGACTACGGACGACGTGCTGGACTGCGACCTGATCGTGCTCGGCGAGAGTTCGGCGATCTCGATCGGGCTGGAGCGGCTTGCGGAGGAGGCCGGCCGCGTGCTGCGGATGCGCATGCGGGTGGGCGGCTTTGACAGCATTGCCGCACTGGTGGCGCAGAACCTGGGTGGCGGGGTGATGCCGGAGGCGATAGCGGCCGAGGTGGCCGCTGGCAGCCGGTTCGTGCGGCTGCCCATCGCCGGGCCCTGGGCTCAGCGGCAGTTCGTGCTGTGCCACCGACCGCCCGGCGCGCTGTCGTCGGCCGCGCAGGGCGTGCTGGCGGTGCTTGCGCAAAACGCGAAACCTGAATCCCCCAAATAGCGATAGCCTGCTGCAGCCGCATTGCGCATCATGGGCCCCATAACGACCAGTCATAGGACGGAGACACGCAATGCAGCGCAGACAATTCATGCTCGCGGCCGTGGCCGGATTGGCGGTTCCCAGCCTCGTGCGCGCCGCCGCCGACGTGCACGGGCCGGTGCGGATCGTGGTCGGCTTTGCGCCGGGCGGCGGCACCGATGTGCTGGCGCGTGTCATCGGGCAGAAGCTCGGGGTCATGTGGAACACCAGCGTGCTGGTGGAGAACAAGCCGGGCGCGACCGGCGCGATCGCCGCCGCCTATGTCGCCAAGCAACCGCCTGATGGCACCACGCTGCTGATGGCCCACGTCAACAGCCATGCGATCGCGCCCGCGCTGCTCGACGTCAAGTACGACCCGCGCACCGACTTCTCGCCGATCTCGATGGTCGGCGTCACGCCCAATATGCTGACCTGTCGGCCCGAGCAGAAGGTGCGCACGGTATCGGAGGTCGTGGCGCTGTGCCGGCAGAAGCCCGGCAAGATTTCCTTCGGCTCGTCGGGCATCGGCTCGGCCCAGCATCTGGCGCTGGAGATGTTCCGGATGCAGGCGAAGCTCGACGTGGTGCACGTGCCGTACAAGGGCTCGGGCCCGCTGGTGGCGGACCTGCTCGGCGGCCAGATCGACTATGCCTTCGACACGATGACCGCCGCCACGCCGTTCATCCAGCAGGGCAAGGTGATCGCCATCGCGCAGACCCGCCTGAAGCGCGCGGCCAGCCATCCGAATGTGCCAACGCTGGCGGAGTCCGGCTTCCCCGGCCTCGACGCGGCCTCGTGGTACGGCCTGGTGGGCCCGAAAGGCATGGCGCCGGCGCTGGTGCAGCGCATGAACGAGGACGTCAACCGCGTGCTGGCCATGCCCGACGTGGTCGAGCGCCTCAAGAGCTTCGGCGCCGAGGACTCGGGCGGCACGAGCCAGCAGTTCGGCGCCTTCATCGTGTCCGAGTCCAGCAAGTGGGCCAGGGTCGTGAAGGACGCCGGCGTGAAGGCGGAAGCCTGATGGCCGGGCGCGCCGCCGCACCCGCACCCGCGCACGCCACCCGATACCCTTATCCAGGAAGTACCCGATGACAGATTTCGCCGATACCCGCGACCAGACGTCCGCTCGCCCCTTGCCGCTGGCCGGCGTGCGCGTGCTCGACATCTGCCAGGTCATGGCCGGCCCCTATGCCTGCATGCTGCTGGCCGACCTTGGCGCCGACGTGATCAAGATCGAACCGCCCGAGGGCGGCGACCAGACGCGCGGCTCGATGGGGTTCAAGATGAAGGGCCCGGACAGCATGGGCTTCCTCAACATGAACCGCAACAAGCGCAGCGTCACGCTCGATCTCAAGACCGAGTCGGGCCGCGAGGTACTGTATCGCCTGGCGCAGACGGCCGACGTCCTGGTCGAGAACTATCGTCCGGGCGTGATGAAGCGCCTGGGCATCGACTACGAGACGCTCAGCAAGATCAACCCGAAGCTGGTCTACTGCAGCATCTCCGGCTTTGGCCAGAGCGGCCCGTGGGCCAGCCGGCCCGGCTTCGACCTGATGGCGCAGGCCATGTCGGGCGTGATGAGCGTGACTGGCTACCCGGGCGGCGCGCCGGTCAAGGCGGGCGTGCCGGTGGCCGACATCGGCTGCGCGCTGTTCGCGACCTACGGCATGCTGTCCGCATATATCGGTGCGAAGGCGACTGGCAAGGGGCAGTATGTCGATGCGTCGCTGTTCGACTCCGCGCTGGCGTTCTCGATCTGGGACACCTGCGAATACTGGGGCACCGGCCGCGAGCCCGAGCCGCTGGGCACGGCCAATCGCATGAGCGCGCCGTACCAGGCGATGAAGGCCGCCGATGGCTATTTCGTCATGGGCGCGACCAACCAGAAGCTGTGGCAGTTGCTGTGCAAGACCATCGACCGGCCGGACCTGCTGGCCGATGAGCGCTTTGCCACCGTCGCGCTGCGCTTGAACAACCGCAAGGAACTGATCGCCGCGCTGGAGGAGAGCTTCGCCAGGCAGGGCTGCGACTACTGGATCGAACACCTGCTCGAAGTCGGCATTCCGGCGGGGCCGATCCTGACCTATCCGCAGGCCTTCGACAGCGAGCACGGCCGGCACCGCCAGATGCGCATCGAGATCGACCACCCGATCGAAGGCAAGGTGCCTAATATCGGCTTCGCCGTGAAGATGGGCGGCACGCCGCAACAGGTACGGCGCCCGCCGCCGCTGCTGGGCCAGCATACGGAGGAAATCCTGGCGGAGCTGGGGCTTTCGAAGGACCAACAGCAGTCGCTGGCCGCGGCCGGCGCGTTCGGCGCGTGAGCACCGCTCAGCCCGACGAAGGGCGGGTCACGCTCACGAGGCAAGGGCAGGTCGCGACGCTGACCTTCGACCGTCCGGCCGCGCGCAATGCGATGACGTGGGCCATGTACGAGCAGCTTGCCTCGCACTGCCGCACGCTTTCCGCCGAGGGCAACTCTGGCGCGCGCGTGGTGGTCATGCGCGGCGCGGGCGGCGAGGCCTTTGTCGCGGGCACCGATATCGCCCAGTTCCGGCAGTTCTCCGGTGGCGACGACGGGGTGGGCTACGAAGCGCGCATCGACGAGGGCATCGGGCTGGTAGAGCGGCTGCCGATGCCTACCGTGGCAGTCGTCGAAGGATGGGCGGTGGGCGGCGGGCTTGCCATCGCCACGGCATGCGATTTCCGTGTCGCGACGCCCAAAGCAAAATTCGGCGTGCCGATTGCGAAGACGCTCGGCAATACGTTGTCGGCACAGAACCTCGCCAAGCTGCGTGCGGCATGGGGGCTGCAGCCCGTGCGCCGCATGCTGTTGCTCGCGCAGATACTCGATGCCGATGCGGCGCTGGCGTGTGGCTTTCTGGAAGGGGTCTATGCACCGGAGGCGCTGGACGGCGAGGTCAACGCCCTGTGCGGCCGGCTCGCCGCGCTGGCGCCGGTCACGCAGCGGGTCGTGAAGGAGTCATTGCGGCGACAGACCGTGGAGGCAGTGGCCGATACCGATGACCTGGTGCGGCAGTGCTATGGCAGCGAAGACTTCCGCGAAGGCGTGGAGGCGTTCGTGGGTCGGCGGCCGCCGGAGTGGAGGGGCAAGTGAATGATGGATAGGGATGGTGACAGCCAGCGCGTTGTTACTCCTCCACGAGTGCCTGCACAGCCCTGCGCGCAACCGGCGTGACCAGCAGGACGGCAGGAAACGCAACCAGCCAGGCCGTCAGCCATGCGCTGAGCCACATGCCGGCAAAGTCCGGTACCAGGCCGACAGCGCGATACGTCGAGATGCCGGCAACGATCAGGGACATCAGCCCCGACAGCACCAGGCTGAACAACTGCGGACCGTATTTCCTCGGGATCATGGGCGTTCCTCGTATTCGTTGCGCGGGACGTGCATTTCAGCGGACGCGGTGCAGCGTCTCGGCGAAGTTCCTGCCGAACATTCTGGCCGTTTTCACATCGCCGGGGGCGAACGCATCTGCCGCCGCGGAGTGGTCAGACTGGGCCATCAGGCCCGACCACGATCCCAGCCGGTTGGCGGCCTCGTCATAGGGAACGCCGCCGTGCTGCTCGGGCAAGATAGGGTTGCCGACCCACAGCATCCCGTGCTGCATGGAAAACACGAAGATCGACATCAGCGTTGACTGCTTGTCGCCGGCAGGCAGCGACGACACCGTGAAGCCGGCAGCGAGCTTCCCCTTGAGTTGCTGCGTTCGCCACAGGCGCCCAGTGGCATCCATGAAGGTCTTGAAGGTGCCGGAGACACCGCCAAGGTAGGTTGGCGAGCCGAGGATGTAGGCGTCGTACCCGAGCAGTTCCTCCGGGGCTTCGGCCAGGTCCCTGGCCTTGATCAGCCGGGCTTCGGTATCGGCGACGCTCGCCGCGCCTTCCTGCACGCACCCGGCAATGTGTTCGGTGTGGCCGTGGGCGCTGTGATAGATGATGGCTAGCTTCTTCATGGCGATCAATCCAGTTTACGTTGCGGTAGTTCGGGGAAGGCGTTCTTTATTGCATTAGAGATGCGATACAGCGCGCGGACAGGTACAGGCCGAAGCCAAAGACGGTGTGATTGGCGACGCTGCGCAGGCAGTTCCTGAACGGCGTCGGCGTCCGGGAAGCGGCAAAGCCGGCGCCCATGGCTGGCTGCATGATGAACAGCGGTGCCGCGACTGTAGCCATGCCGACGAGAACCGCCGGCAGCACTGTGGGGTTGTGGACCCAGCTGGCACCGCCGATCGCAATGAGCAGCCACGCGAACGCGATGCCGATCGCATAGTGCGTGAGCCAGCCCAGTGCGCGTTCGCCGGAAATCGGCTGTGCCTGCCCGATCGAGGCGTGCGCGAATCTCCCGCGAAACAGGTGGCCGACCCATCGCCCGATGAACGCGAAATTGAGTGTCGGGACGCCGATGCGCTTGAGGAACGTCAGCCAGACGTCCATGAAGGCCGTGGCACCCATCCCGATGGCAACGATCGTGGCGATTTCTGGCAGGCGTGTCATGGGGTTCCTTGCAGTTGACTTGCGGAAACGATGTGGCCACTATAGAAGTTGAAGTCAACTTCAAGTCAAGGGCCGTCTGATGGATATCGCCGAAGTCGCCAAACGCACGGGGGTGCCTGCTTCGACACTGCGCTATTACGAGAAGAAGGGGCTGATCGTGTCGCTGGGCCCGCAGGGCGCCCGGCGCAGGTTTGCAGAAGGCGTCGTGAATCAGCTTGCGCTGATCTCGCTCGGGCAGGCGGCGGGACTCTCGCTGGATGAGATCCGTTCGATGTTCGCGCCTGATGGCCAGGCGCACATCGACAGGCAGTTGCTGCTGGAAAAGGCCGACGAGATCGACGCGCTGATCACGCGGCTTCGCGCGATGAGCCACGGCCTGCGGCATGCGGCGGAATGCCCGGCGCCGAGCCATGCTGAATGCCCGACCTTCCAGAAGCTTGTCAAAGCGGCGGCGTCAGGCGCTCTCCAGAGGGGCCTGGGGCAACCAGCATTGAAACGTGGCGCCAGGTAGCGCCGAGGTGGGTCAATGAAGCACTACATCCTGCTGCTGAGAGGCATTAACGTTGGCGGCAAGAACGCCTTGCCGATGAAAGATCTGGTTTCCATCCTCGATAGCCTGGGTGCGGTGGAAGTCAGAACCTATATCCAGAGCGGCAACGTGGTATTCGAGGCCAGCAAGGAGGCGGCAGCGCACATTGCATCGAAGCTCGGCCAGGAGATCAAGCGTCGACGCGGCTTTCAGCCAACGGTGCTGGTGCTGTCACAGAATGATCTGCGCAGGGCGATCGAGCGCAATCCGTTCCCCGATGCTGAAAGCGATGCAAACCGCCTGCAGGTCGGATTCCTGGCTGACGCTCCCGCGAGTCCCGACCTGGAACGACTCGGCGCCATCAAGCTGGAGTCCGAGCGCTTTCGTCTCGATGGCAAGGTGTTCTATCTGCATGCCCCGGCAGGCGTTGGAACATCGAAGCTTGCCGCGAACAGCGAGCGACTGCTCGGCGTACCGATGACAGCGCGGAACTGGAAAACGGTTTGCCGGCTCATGGAGATGGCGGAGGCTCGGGCACCGATATAAGCGAAGGTGCATGATCTGGCCTGCCCGTCGCCAGCGCTGACAGGCTTTTCCTCAGGGAAGGAGTAGCACGGCCGCACCGTGACGATGGTGACGCGTCGATCCCTGTGGCCGCGACGCTTTGAGTTCGGCGCCACCGCGTTTCTCCGCCCACCTGCCGGCCGGCTATTGCTTGAGCATTTGCGTCTTGAAGAAGCCACCAGTGCCGGTGGTCGCGACCATGGTCAGCGAGCGGCGGTACAGGGTGTTGCTTGTCGTGACGATGCTGCCATCGGACGGCACAAAGCGGATCGCGGCATAGCCCTGATGCGGGATGTCTACGGACATGGCACAGCCAGTGCTTGCAGGCGACGTCGCAACGGAAGGGGTCACACTGACTCGATAGAGATTCTTCGCTGAGCCCGGCTCGGCCAACATCGCGGTGCCTGTCAACGCGCAGATTTTTGTGCCGCTCGTGTAGGTGCCGCTGACATTGCCCTGGTCATCGATCGATATCTCGAAGCCGTCTTGCTTCCAGCTTCCCTCGATGCTCGCCTGATCCACTGCGAGCGCATTGGCGGGATCGTATGTGGCACCGATGGTTGACGGCGTGTCCGATCCGGCCCTCTGGTAGGAGCCGTCAAGCTTGCTGTTCAGCGCAATAGTCCCTGTGCCAGTGACGGTCGTCGCAACAAGGAACTCGGAGACAGTATCTGGCGTGAAGTTCCAGGTTGAACCGGAAAACCGAAAGCCTCCGCGCACGGTACCGACCAGCTCGGCGCGGACGAAGCGCGCGCCGCTGTCGATGAATGTGACGGTCATGAATTCCGACCATAGCCCCTCGCTGCCATTGCCGACCGCTGCCGTTGAGCCGGGCTGTGGAGCCGACAGGCTCGGCAATGATTCGCCGGTATGCGGTGGGGCCGGAGTCGGCGAGGGGGCAGGCGAAGGTGTAGGCGAAGGTGTAGGCGAAGGCGCCGGGGGAGGGACTGGCGGACTGCTGCCGCTGTCATCTCCGCCTCCGCAGGCGCTCAGCAACGCGCATGCCGCCAGCGCGGCCACTGCAATCTGTGATGGGATGGCTCGCATCGGAATCTCCTTGTTGGATCGTCTTGGTAAGGCCGAGCGATCGTAGGGAGAGCGGTGCGACTGAACTTGATCTCAGATCAATGGACTTGCGGTTTAGGAAGATTGCCATGTCGGAGGGCCCAACAGCGTCGTTTGCGCGCGACAGGCCGGTGGCCGGAGCTCAGCGGTGCATCGGTGCAATGGTGGCGCTGTCGTCCCGGACTTGCACCGATGCCATCGCATCCCCGGCCGTACCCTGTTGCCTGGCCACGGTACGCAGGATTTCCACAAACGCGTCCATGGCCTCGGATCGCAATTCGTTCTTCCGCGTGACGATGCCGTAGCTCGTCATGGCCCGGCGGATCGGCACGGGTACGCGCCCGAGCAGTCCTTGCCCGACGTACTTCTCGACCGCGGCGCGCGGCTGCAGCGACAGCATCTCGGTCGCCTGCAACAGCTCCAGCGTGGAGAAGATCGAGGGCGTTTCCACCATGCCGACCAGCGAGCGGATACCCGCGGCGGCAAAGGTTTCTTCGAACAGCTGCCGGATGGCAGTGGCGGGCGGGTAGAGGATCCACGGCCATTCGGCCAGGTCGGCCAGCTCCGGTCGTGCCTGGGCAAGCAAGGGATGGTCCGGCTTGCATACCACCCACACCGGCTCCGGCGACAGGACCTCGAAATCGAAGATCGCCTGCTGGCGCGGCTCGGTCAGGCGCCCGACCATGATGTCGAGCTTCTTTTCCTCCAGCCACACGGCGAGCTGGTCGCTGCTCTGCTCCACCAGCCGGATGACCAGGCGCGGGCGCTTCTGCAGGATCTCGCGGATGCCGGCGGTCACCACCTGCGCCGCCGACGCGGAGATCGCACCGACCGTGAGGTGGCCGTGCCCGCCCGCGCGCAGGGTTTCCAGTTCGCTGACGAACTTGCCGAGGTCGGCCACCGCCGTGCTGGCGTAGCGTACGGCGAACAGGCCCAGGTGCGTCGGGCACATGTCGCGCGGCAGGCGCTCGAACAGCTTTGCCTGGAGCATGCCCTCGATATCGCTCAGGATCTTGGTGGCGGCCGGCTGGGTGATGTGCAGCTGTTCGGCGGCCGCGCGCAGGTTGCGGGTGCGTCCGAGGACGTCCAGCAACTGCAGGTGCCGGAAACGCAGCCTGGCCAGCACGGATGACGGGGGAGCAACGGCTTGTCGGGACATGAGGTTAACCCGGTAATACTGATAACCAGATGGAATCGATGTTAGCAAATAATCGATTGGATGTTTATCGATGCCACACATAGAGTTGCACCTGCGCACCGGACTCCGCCATGGTCCCGATGTTCGCGCCGACAATAATTTGTACGTGGAGACAACGATGACTTCCCTGCCTGCGCTCAGCCTCAGCGCCAAGGAGACCCTGCCCGCCGATGGCCTGCGCGGCACGCTGGTCGGCCGTGCGTGGTTGCCGCCGACCGACGCATCGCCTGGTGGCCCATCGGTGGTGGCCGTGCGCGCCGATGGCGTGTTCGACATCTCCGCAGCCGCGCCGACCATGAGCGGCCTGCTCGAACAGGCGGACCCGGTTGCCACGGTACGCGGCACGCCGGGCCGATGGATCGGCAGCCTGGGCAGCCTGCTGGCCAATGCGCCGGCCAGCACCGGCAGCGCGCAAGCCGCGCACCTGCTGGCGCCGTGCGATCTGCAGGTGATCAAGGCGGCGGGGGTGACTTTTGCCGGCAGCCTGGTCGAGCGCGTGATCGAAGAGCAGACCAAGGGCGATCCGCAGGGGGCCGCCGAGGTACGCGCCAGGATCCACGCGCTGGTGGGCGACAGCCTGTCGAGCCTCCGGCCGGGTTCCGCCGAGGCAGGCGAGCTCAAGGCGCTGCTGATCGCGCAGGGCATGTGGTCGCAGTATCTCGAAGTGGGCATCGGCCCGGATGCCGAGGTCTTTACCAAGGCACCGCTGCTGTCGGCGCTGGGCACCTGCACGGAGATCGGCCTGCACCCGGCATCCGAATGGAACAACCCGGAACCAGAAATCGTGCTGGCCGTCGACAGCCGCGGCCGCGTGCTGGGCGCCACGTTGGGCAATGACGTGAACCTGCGCGACTTCGAGGGCCGCAGCGCGCTGTTGCTGGGCAAGGCCAAGGACAATAACGGTTCCTGCGCGATCGGCCCGTTCCTGCGCCTCTTCGATGAAAGCTTTTCAGTCGACGATGTGCGCCGCGCGAAGGTGGACCTGCGCGTCGACGGCCAGGACGGCTTCGTGTTGTCCGGCGCCAGTTCGATGGACCAGATCACGCGCGATCCGCTCGACCTGGTCGGACAAGCCATGGGCCCCACCCATCAGTATCCCGACGGGTTCATGCTGTTCCTGGGCACTCTGTTCGCGCCGGTGGAAGACCGCGACGCGGCGGGCGGCGGCTTCACGCACAAGGACGGCGATATCGTCCGGATCTCAAGCCAACTGCTGGGCACCCTGGCAAGCCGCGTCAGCCGTAGCGACCGCATTGCCCCGTGGCAGTTCGGCGTGCGCGCGCTGATGGCCAACCTCGCGGCGCGCGGGTTGATCGACGCATCGCTCTGATCGCGCCGGCAGGCGCGACCCCTGATCACCCGACGACCTCACGCACGAAAAAGAACGGGGCGTCGTAATTTCTCGGAACCGCTTCACGCGGATCCGCACTGGAGACAAGCATGCAGAACCTATCTGCCAAATTCGATCCGCTGGCCAGCGCGGTCAGCAAGGCCCGCCTGCGCCTGACGCCATTCCTGGCGCTGATGTTTGCACTGTCGATGCTCGACCGCTCCAACGTCGGCTTCGTCAAGCAGGCGCTGATGGTGGATTCGAACATCGGCAACGCGGCCTATGCGCTGGGCGCCGGCATCTTCTTCATCGGCTACGCCGTGTTCGAGATTCCGAGCAACCTGATCCTGCACCGGGTCGGCGCCAAGGTCTGGCTAAGCCGGATCATGGTGACCTGGGGACTGGCCTCGGCGGCCATGATGTTTGCCCATGACGAGACCTCGTTCTATGTGCTGCGCTTTATCCTGGGCGTGGCGGAAGCCGGCTTTTCGCCGGGCGTGATCCTGTTCTCGACCTACTGGTTTCCCGCCAGCCAGCGCGGCAAGGCGCTCGGCATGTACTACTTCGGCTTGCCGGTGGCGCTGGTGCTCGGTGGGCCGATTTCCGGCCTGCTGCTTGACGTGATGGGTGGCCAGCTCGGCCTGCGCAACTGGCAATGGATGTTCATCATCGAAGGGCTGGCGGCAGTGGTGGTGGGCGTGATCGCCTTCTTCTACCTGGTCAGCAAGCCGCGCGACGCGAAGTGGCTCAGCGACGACGAAAAGGCCGCGCTGGAAACCGCCATCGCGGCGGAAGACAGCCACAAGGTGGCCCATGGTCCCGCCACGGCACTGAGCGCGCTGGGCAACTGGCAGGTGCTGCGCTTCGTGGCGATCTACTTCGCGATCCAGGTCAGCGTCTATGGCGTCATCTTCTACCTGCCGACGCGCATCTCCGAGCTGACCGGTACCGCGGTCGGCGCCAAGGTCGGCCTGCTGACGGCGATTCCGTGGCTCTGCGCGGTCATCGCCCTGCGCGTGATCACCGGCATGGCCGATGCGAAGGGCAAGCAACGGGAATTTGCCATGGCCATGCTGGCGATGGCGGCGGCCGGCATCGGGCTGTCGACGCTTGGCCATGAGCTGGTGCCGGTGCTGCTGGCCTTCTGCATTGCCACGGTTGGCTTCGTCGTCGTCCAGCCGCTGTTCTGGACGCTGCCGACCGCCTACCTGAGCGGCACCGCCGCGGCCAGTGGCATTGCGCTGATTGGTGCACTGGGCAATCTTGGCGGCTTCATCGCGCCGACGCTGAAGACCGCGGTCGAAGCCGCATTTCACAGCCAGCGGGCGGGCATGCTGGCCCTGGCCATCGCCGGCGCGGTCGGCGTGCTGCTCCTGATGAGCGTCGGGGCGCGGGCCCGACGTGCGGCAGCGTTGCCGCTCGGCTCGTCCAGGGTCGCGTGACGGCATAGCAGTATTCTTTGTATTCGAGATTCCTGACATGACCATCCTCGGACATCACTACATCGGCGGCCGGCGCAGCGCTGCCACGGGCCATCCGATCCATAGCGTTGATGCTGTCACTGACAAGCGCCACCCGGTGAGCTTCCATGCGGCGACCGAAGCGGAAGTCGCCGCGGCCGCGCAGGCCGCGCACGATGCCTTCCCGGCGTTCCGGGCCACCAGCCCGGCCGTGCGTGCGGCCCTGCTGGAAGCGATGGCCGATGAGATCGATGCGCTCGGGGATGCGTTCATTGCCGAAGCGTCCCGGGAAACCGCGTTGCCGGCGGCGCGGCTGGAGGGCGAGCGCAAGCGCACCAGCAACCAGATGCGCTTGTTTGCCGCCGTCTTGCGCCGCGGGGACTTCCTGGACGCACGCATCGATCGTGCCTTGCCTGACCGCAAGCCCCAGCCGCGCGCAGACCTGCGCCAGTACCGCATCGGCGTGGGGCCGGTGGCGGTGTTCGGCGCCAGCAATTTCCCGATCGCCTTTTCGGTGGCGGGCGGCGATACGGCATCGGCACTGGCGGCGGGATGTCCCGTGGTCGTGAAGGCGCATCCGGGCCACCCTGTGACGTCTGAACTGATGGCCGATGCGATGGAACGTGCCATTGCCCGCTGCGGGGCGCCGGCGGGCATCTTCAATATGGTCCATGGCGCCGCGGCCACTGGCGCGGCATTGGTGCGGGCGCCGCAGATCAAGGCCGTCGGCTTTACGGGCTCGCTGTCGGCAGGGCGGGCGCTGTTCGACATGGCACAAGCGCGTCCGGAGCCGATTCCCGTGTTCGCCGAGATGTCCAGCGTCAACCCGGTCTTCCTGCTGCCTTCGGCACTGGAGGCACGCGGCCCGCAGATTGCGCGCGAGCTGGCGGCGTCGGTGACGTTCGGCTGCGGCCAGCTCTGCACCAGTCCCGGCCTGGTCCTTGGCGTGCGCTCACCGGCCTTCGATGCCTTCCAGGCGGAACTGGCCACGGCCCTGGCGGAGGCCGCGCCGCAGCCCATGCTGGGTGCGGGCATCCGCGACAACTTCCGGCGCGGGTTCGCGGGACTGCTTGCGGTACCCGGCCTGGAAACGCTGGTGGCGGTGGAGGCGGAGAGCAGCATTGGCGGGCATCTGCTCAAGGCTGAACGGCATGTCCTGTTCGACGAAGACGCGCCGCTCGAAGAGGAGGTGTTCGGCCCGCTGACGGTCGTCGTGGCGCTCGATTCGGAGCGCGACTTCGTGGCCTACGCCGAGCGGATGCGTGGCCAGCTGACCGCGACCGTAATGGCCAGCGAGACCGATCTGCTGCGCCATGGCGAGCTGATTGGTCTGCTGGAAGCCAGGGCAGGGCGGTTGCTGTTCAACGGCTATCCGACCGGTGTGGAAGTGGGCGATGCCATCGTGCATGGCGGACCGTATCCCGCGACCACCGACGCGCGCGGCACGTCGGTGGGCAGCGCGGCCATCGAGCGCTTCCTGCGCCCGGTGTGCTATCAGAACTATCCGGACGCGGCCTTGCCGGCGGCCCTGCGCGATGCCAATCCCTGGCGTCTGCCGCGCCTGGTGGATGGCGTATTTACCCGCGATGCGGTAACGAACCCCGGCAGCCTGGAGGCCGCAGCATGAGCGCCATCCTGGAACAAACGCAGCCAGCGGGCCTTGCCCGCAACGCCGCAGCTGCCGTCGAGCCGGTGATCTGGCTGCATGCGGATGACGATGTGGTCATCGCGCGCCAGCAACTGCTTGCCGGCATGCGCCTTGACAATGGCCTTGCAGTCCGTGGACTGGTGCCGGCCGGGCACAAGATGGCCGTACGCACGGTGGCGGCCGGTGTGCCGGTGCGCCGCTACGGGCAGATCATCGGGTTTGCCACGCGCCAGATCCTGGCGGGCGAGCACGTTCACACGCACAACCTCGCCATTGGCGCGTTCGAGCGCGACCATGCCTTCGGCATCGACGCACGGCCCGCGCCGACGGTGGCGTCGCGCGCGCAGTTCATGGGGATCGTGCGCGCCGACGGGCGGGTGGCAACGCGCAACTACATCGGCATCCTGACCTCGGTCAACTGTTCGGCCACCGCGGCCCGCGCCATTGCGGACCACTTCCGGCGCGACATCAACCCGCGGGCGCTGGCGGACTATCCGAACGTGGATGGCGTGGTGGCGCTGACACATGGCCAGGGCTGCGCGGTCGACAGCGAAGGCGAGGGACTGGAACTGCTGCGGCGCACGCTTGGCGGCTATGCCCGCCACCCGAACTTCGCGGCGGTCCTGATCGTCGGCCTGGGTTGCGAGACCAACCAGATCGACGGACTGATGCAAGGCCAGGGCCTGGCGAGCGGCGCAACGCTGAAAACGATGACGATCCAGGCTACCGGCGGCACCGCGCGCACGGTGGCGGCTGGCATCGAACAGGTCAAGGCGATGCTGGCCGACGCCAACCAGGTGCGGCGCGAACCTGTCGACGCCAGCCACCTGGTGGTGGGGCTGCAATGCGGCGGGTCCGATGGCTACTCGGGCATCAGCGCTAATCCGGCTTTGGGCGCGGCCGTTGACAGGCTGGTCGCGCACGGCGGCACGGCCATTCTCTCGGAGACGCCGGAAATCTACGGGGCCGAGCATTTGCTGACACGGCGGGCAGTGTCAGCGGATGTCGGCCGGAAGCTGCTCGACCGGATCCGCTGGTGGGAAGCCTACTGCGCGCGCATGAGCGCCAGCCTGGACAACAATCCGTCCGCGGGCAACAAGGCCGGTGGTCTCACTACGATCCTCGAAAAATCGCTCGGTGCCGTGGCCAAGGGCGGTACCACCAACCTGGTCGACGTCTATCGCTATGCGGAGCCGGTGCGGGCACACGGCCTGGTCTTCATGGACACGCCGGGCTACGACCCGGTCTCGGCCACCGGCCAGGTGGCGGGGGGTGCCAACCTGATCTGCTTCACCACCGGGCGTGGCTCGGCATACGGCTGCGCACCGGCGCCCTCGCTGAAGCTGGGTACCAATACGGCGTTGTGGCAGCGGCAGCAGGAAGACATCGATCTCAATTGCGGCGCCGTCGTGGACGGCACAAGGACGATCGACGAGCTTGGCGAAGAGATCTTCCAGCTCATCCTGACCATTGCCTCCGGGCGGCAGTCCAAGAGCGAAGTGCATGGTTATGGGCACAATGAGTTCGTGCCCTGGCAACTGGGCGCCATTACCTGACGATGAGTTGCACGCTCGGGCGATCTGGGCACGCGTGGGCGCGGTCACGCGCAACCGATTGAAATTCCGCGTCGCCCATCGCACCACTCACCGTGCATATTTTTCATGCCGCGATGCGGCGGTGCCTTTGCATCGCCGCCACGGCCCTTGCCGGTGGCGGCATTCCCGACTGGCATGTTTTTCGCGTCACAGAGCCATCCCACCCCCGGATTGTGCGTCCCCTTGCGCGCCGTCCGTACCGGAGCCCGTGATGACGACAACCCCATTCCTTACCGATGTAAAAACGTTGCGCGAGCGTGCGCGCAAGCATATCGACGATGGTGCCGTAACAGCCGGCTATTCGGCCGAGCGCGATACCGTGATCAAGCTGCTCAATGACGCACTGGCCACGGAACTGGTTTGCGTGCTGCGCTATCGCCGCCACTACTTCATGGCCCAGGGCCCGAACTCGAAGAGCGTGGCGGAGGAATTCCTGGCCCATTCGAACGAAGAGCAGGGCCACGCCGACATGATCGCGGAGCGCATCGTGCAGCTCGGCGGCGAGCCCGACTTCGCGCCCAACGGGCTGGCGAGCCGGTCCCATGCGGAGTATGTCGAAGGCAAGACGCTGACCGACATGATCCGCGAGGACCTGGTCGCCGAGCGCATTGCGATCGACAGCTATCGCGAGATCGTCAAGTTCCTTGGCGACCGCGATCCCACTTCGCGCCGCATGATGGAAGAGATCCTGGCCGTGGAGGAGGAGCACGCCGACGACATGGCGGACCTGCTGGCCCGCCAGGGGACGGAACGCTAATCGTGCAGCCTTGCGGCGGCGTCGTTCAGCTCGTGTGCGGAGGCGCCGGTGACAGCGTGTCGGCTGGCTTGGGCTCCGCCGCTTCGACAGGTGCGGTGGCAGGCTCGTCGACCCAGAGCCAGAACAGGCGGTAGCCGACAGACAGCATCACCGGCCCGATGAACAGCCCGATGATGCCGCCGCTGACCATGCCGCCGAGCGCGCCGATGAGCACCACTGGCATCGGCACGTCCACGCCGCGCCCGAGCAGCAGCGGCTTGAGCACATTGTCGGCCAGCCCGGCCACGAACACATAGACCGCGAACACGATCGTCACGACGCTGGTGCCTTCCGTGGCGAAGACGTAGACGATGACCGGTATCGTGATCAGCGTGGCCGGCAACTGCATGATGCCGAGCAGCAGCACGGCCAGCGCCAGCAGCCCGGCCCCGGGAATGTCCTTCATGATGAATGCGACGCCGATCAGCAGCATCTGGATAAAGGCAATGCCCACCACGCCCTGCGCCACGGCGCGGATGGTCGCGGTGCACAGTTCCACGATGCGCGCGCCACGGTCCGGTCCGACGATGCGCGCGGCGATGCGATGTGCGCTGTTCGTGCCCATTTCGCCGTAGGCCATGATGATGCCGGCGATGATCAGCGCAAACACGAAGATCAGCAGGCCCGTGCCGACCCCGGCGAGCTTGCCCAGCAGGACGACGCTGAAATCCTTCAGTTGCGGCGCAACCTTCATCAGCAGGCCGCTCAGGTCGGTGGCGGCCTGCTGCCAGAACCCATGAAGCTGCTGGCCCACCACCGGCCAGGCGGACACGGAGTCGGGCGGCTGCGGGATGCGCAGGTTTCCGCCCTTGACGATGTCGATCGCGCGCTCGACCGAATCGAACACGGCAAGGCCCAGCAGGTAGGCCGGCACCAGGATGATCGCGATCGAGATCAGAATGATCAGCGTGGCGATGTGCCCCTCGCTGAGGCCGAAATGTCCGCGCATCCGTACCTGCAGCGGATAGATCGTGACGGCCAGGATCAGCGCCCAGACCACCAGGTCGAAGAACGGATGGAAAATTTCGAAGCAGAAGATGACCAGCGTGGCGATCAGCCCCGCGCGGATCAGTACGTCCAGCAAACTGCGGGACAGCGCCCGCTCGGAAATGGATGTTTGCAGCATCGCTTGTCTCCTTGCAGGGCGCGGCCGGACGCCAGCCGACAACGCAACGCTGGCTGCGCGGCGGCCGCGGCAGGTGCACGGCGAAGAACGCCGGAATTCAGTCTAGGTCAGCCGGAGTGCCGGAACAAGCTCAATGGCGCCCGTCGCCGGGTGCCTATTCGGGCGATGCCGGGGCCGCGAGCCACAGTGCGAGCGCTGGATTGAGCGCCAGCCATGGCTGCCATGCCGCGCGCACCATGTCGGCCCACCACTGGAAGACGTCTTCGAACGGCAGCGGCGGAGACTGCGCGAGCCAGTGCTCGATGGCGGCGAAGGCAGGCGTGGCGCGGACCAGCACGGCAATGAGGTCGGCATCCTGCTCGGGCAGGCTGCGCCGCATGAGCTCGATGTCCATCGTCGGAAGATGTGCGGTGATGCTTGCTTCGGGCATGGTCGTCAACTCCTGGTGAAAGATGCCTGGTGGAAGAGGGCCTTGCCCATTCTTGACGACGAATGTGTCCGCTGCAAGCCCTGTGGGCAAGCCCACGCAGCAAATTGACGGGCCACGCGAACAGGAGCACGCTGGAGGCATCGTTCCACCCCTCCCGCGGAGTCCGCCATGCCCACCGACGATTTCAAAGCGTTCAAGGCAACCCTGGCGATGCTGCTGCGCGACATGCCGGCAGGCACCACCGCCGACTTCACCGACGTGGCAGTGGCCTACTGGGACGGCACGCGCGTGGCGGGCTTCTACCTGCGCGACGGCGGGCACCTCGACGAGGATTTCGAGTTCGATGAAAACGCGTGGGAGAACTGGCGCGACGAACTTGGCGCGTGGCTGGCCGCGCCGCACTTCAGCGAGCGCGACGAACTCAGGGCCCGGTTGTCCGGGGCCGGGCGCGAAACCGGTGGCACCGGCGGCGCGCGCCCGGCGACGGTGAGCTGGCTTACGCCTGCGGCGCAGCGCTGAAGGTCTTGTTGGCGATACCCCATACGCCATTGACTTCCAGCAGCGTGAAGTAGTCGGTGAACGTCACCCCCGGATATTGCAGCACCACCTTGGCCGTGCCGGCATTGCCGGTGACATCGAATTGCGTGATGAAGCGCTTGCGCTGCGCCTCGTCCGCCGCGGGCTCGCCCTGGAAGCGCGCGGCGATGAATTCCTCGACGCTCAGGCTGCAAAGGACGCCATCGCGGAACGAGATGATGCGCGCGTCCGGGTGGAACGCCTTGCGGATGTACTCGCCCTTGCCGCTCGCATGGCCTTTCAGGTAGTTCTCGACGGGCTCCAGGGCGGCAACGTGCTGCGTCGTCGCGCTGGTTTCGCGGAATGTCATGGTCTCCTCCTGTCCAGGGGTATGCCTGGGCCAAGGCCCGGGGCATGGTTCAAAGAGAGCATTGTATTCCAAAATTGTATGCAAAAGCTTGATGCTTTTTTTGCACAATGCCCGCGCGCGCGGCGCCTGCAATTTTCGTGTTGCCGCTACGACCGAAGCGGGGCGGCAATGTGTGGATCGATGAATTTCCCCTGCGCCGAGCCCGCACCTCCGCAACAGTTATGCCGATATGAGGCTGAATTGCTGTGCCCCCGCGAACAACTGGCGGGGCTGCCGCTCTGTCAGAGATCGCGCGGTTTGTCGATGCGAAATATCTAAAATCACAGCCCAATAAAACTGAATTCCGTTTCGCTTTTCCTTCTGCAACGATAGCTTCGCGGTGCGCTTTACGCACCACTTGTGCTTTGCGGAGGAAGAGTCATGGGCAAGAAGCGCCGGATTTCCGCTACGGGCATGGCGCCGGCGGAGGGCGCTGCGACAGCGGTTGCCGCCGCGCCGCGCTGGCGCGCAGGCATGGTTGCGATGCTGGTGTACGCAGGCGTCGCGGCGGGCTTTGGCGCGACCTGGTGGATGATGCATGGCCGGCAGGCGGGCCACGCGCAGGACACCGTGCTCGGAGATGGCGTCCGTGGACCGGCCGGCATGGTTCATATCCCGGGCGGCGAATTCCTCATGGGCAGCGACAGCAAGATGGCGCAGGCCAACGAGAAGCCCGCGCACAAGGTGCGCATCCACGGCTTCTGGATGGACCAGCACCACGTCACCAATGCCGAGTTCCGCAGGTTCGTCGAGGCCACCGGCTACGTCACCACCGCGGAAAAAGCGCCCGAATGGGAAACCCTGAAGGTACAACTGCCACCCGGCACGCCGCGCCCGCCCGACAGCGCGATGGTGGCTGGCGGCATGGTGTTCGTGGGCACCGCACGGCCCGTTCCGCTGCAGGACTACTCGCGCTGGTGGCGCTACGTGCATGGCGCCGACTGGCGCCACCCGGGCGGCCCGGGCACGTCGATCGAGGGCAAGGACAACCACCCGGTGGTGCAGGTCTCGTACGAAGACGCGCAGGCCTATGCGAAGTGGGTCGGCAAGCGCCTGCCCACGGAAGCCGAGTGGGAGTTCGCCGCGCGCGGCGGCCTGGAGCAGGCCACCTACGCGTGGGGCGAAAAATTCGCGCCGGACGGCAAGCAGATGGCCAATGTCTGGCAGGGACAGCAGGGCCAGCCATTCCCGGTGATCAGCCCGAAGGCGGGCGGCGCGCTGGGCACCAGCCCGGTCGGTACGTTCCCGGCCAACGGCTACGGCCTCTATGACATGACCGGCAACGCGTGGCAGTGGGTCGCGGACTGGTACCGCGCGGACCAGTTCCGGCGCGAGGCTGCGCTGGGCAAGCTGATCGCGGATCCGGCGGGCCCCGTGGCGTCGTGGGATCCGAGCGAGCCCGGCGTGCCCGTCAGCGCGCCCAAGCGTGTCACGCGCGGCGGCTCCTTCCTCTGCAACGAGGACTACTGCCTGAGCTACCGGCCCAGCGCCCGTCGCGGCACCGATCCGTACAACAGCATGTCGCACCTTGGCTTCCGGCTGGTGATGGACGACAGCCGCTGGGCCGAGCAGCGCAGGCAGCCGCCGCTGGCGATGGCGCGATAGCGGCGCCATCTCCCCGCGCCCCCTTGCTTACGACTGGAGTACGCGTGATGGAACGCTCCACCCTCAAGCAGTCCGGACGCAATCTTCTGCGTCCGGCGCTGGCCGCGCTGTGCCTGGCCGCACTGGCCTTTGCCGGCGCCAACCTGGGCGGATGCGCGGCACCGGCCGAAGGCGGCACGGCTGCGGCGGGCGCGCAGTCCACCCCGGCGTACCAGGCCGCTGCGCAGGCCCTGCCTTCCTGGCGTGACGGCGCGGCGCGGCAGGCGCTGCTGAAGTTCGTGGCCGATACCACGCGCCCCGGCTCGCCGACCTTCGTCGCGCCAGAGGACCGCATCGCCGTGTTCGACAACGACGGCACACTGTGGAGCGAACAGCCGCTTTACTTCCAGTTCTACTTCCTGCTCGACCAGGTCAGGGCGGCCGCGCCGCAGCATCCCGAGTGGAAGAGCAATCCCGCCTTCAAGGCGCTCATGGCCAACGACATGCAGGCCCTGATGCGCAACGAGAAGCCGCTGCTGTCACTGATTGCCGTGGCCAACAGCGGCATGACGGTGGACGAATACGACCGCACCATCCGTGCGTGGCTCGCGCAAGCGAAGCATCCGAAGCTGCAGCGGCCGTTCACCGAGCTGGTCTACCAGCCGCAGCTCGAACTGCTGTCCTACCTGCGCGCCAACGGCTTCAGGACCTACATCGTCTCGGGCGGCACCATCGAATTCATGCGGCCGTGGACGGAAAAGGTCTACGGCATTCCGCCCGAGCAGGTAATCGGTTCCTCGCAGGCGGTCAAGTACGTATCGCGCGATGGCAAGCCGGTGCTGGTGCGCGACCCGAAGCTCGAATTCATCGATGACGGACCGGGCAAGCCGGTCGGCATCTACCGCCATATCGGCCGCCGCCCGATCCTTGCCGTGGGCAATTCGGACGGCGACCTGCAGATGCTGGAGTACACCACCGGCGGCGACGGGCCGCGCATGGCCGTGCTGGTCCACCACGACGACGCCGAGCGCGAGTTCGCCTATGACCGGCAGTCAAAGGTCGGCAAGCTCGACAAGGCGCTTGACGCGGCCAGTGCCAGGGGCTGGACGGTGGTCAGCATGAAGCAGGACTGGCTGCAGGTCTATCCGGCCGGCAAGCCATGAGCACGATGAAGGCAGCAGTGAACCGACCGTAACGGGTCAATGAACGGAGGCGGGACATGCACCGAGTTGAAGAGGGCATAGGGAAACGAGGGGGCTCCAGGCTGGTGATGCTGGCCATGGCCGCTGCCGTATTCACCATCGCGGGCTGCGGCAAGAAGGAGACGCCGCCCAAGGAACAGCAGCCGGCGGCACAGGCGCCGGCCGCGGCGCCGGAATCCGGCGCGGCCGCGCCTGTGCCGGCCAAGGAGAATCCGCCGGTTGCAGCCAATGCGCCGGTTCCCGCCGCTTCGGCGCCCGCGCTGGCGGCCACCGCGCCGTCCGGCAAGAAGCCGAACATCCTCGTCATCTTTGGCGATGACGTCGGACAGACCAACATCAGCGCCTACAGCCACGGCGTAGTGGGCTATCGCACGCCCAACATCGACCGTATCGCGAACGAAGGCATGATGCTCACCGATTACTACGGCGAGAACAGTTGCACGGCGGGCCGCTCCACCTTCATCACCGGTGAGGTCGGCTTGCGCACGGGCTTGCTGAAAGTCGGCATTCCGGGCGCGCCGGTCGGCCTGCAGGCGCAGAACGTGACCATCGCCCAAGCGCTCAAACCGCTTGGCTATGCGACCGGCCAGTTCGGCAAGAACCACCTGGGCGACCGCAACGAGTACTTGCCGACCGCGCACGGCTTCGACGAGTTCTTCGGCAACCTGTACCACCTCAATGCGGAAGAGGAGCCTGAGCGCCCGTACTACCCGAAGAACGATACGGCCTGGGTCAAGGCGAACGGGCCGCGCGGCGTCCTTCACTCCTACGCCGACGGCAAGGTGGAAGATACCGGTCCGCTGAACCGCAAGCGCATGGAAACCATCGACGACGAAACCACGGCGGCGGCGATCGGCTTCATGGAGAAGCAGGTCAAGGCCGACAAGCCGTTCTTCGTGTGGATGAATACGACGCGCATGCATGCCTTCACCCATGTTCGCCCGTCCATGCAAGGACAGAGCGGCATGCCGGGCAATGAGTACGCGGACGGCATGCTCGAGCACGACGGCGATATCGGAAAACTGCTCAAGTCGCTCGACGACCTGAAGGTTGCCGACAACACCATCGTCGTCTACACCACCGACAACGGGCCCAACCAGTGGTCCTGGCCGGACGCGGCAACCACGCCGTTCCGCAGCGAAAAGGACACCAACTGGGAAGGCGCATTCCGTGTGCCGGCACTGGTGCGCTGGCCGGGCAGGATCAAGCCCGGCACGGTGTCCACGACGATGATGTCCGGTCTCGACTGGTTCCCGACGCTGCTTGCGGCGGCCGGCGATGGTGACGTCAAGGACCGGCTGCTCAAGGGCACCAGCATCAGCGGAAAGTCCTTCAAGGTGCACCTGGACGGCTATAACTTCCTGCCATACCTGACCGGGCAGACCAACGTCGGACCGCGCCAGGACTTCTTCTACTTCAACGATGATGGCGTACTGGTGGCCATGCGCCACAACGACTGGAAGTTCGTGTTCTGCGAACAGCGCCAGCCGGGCGGCTTCGAGGTGTGGGCCAACCCCTTCACCTGCCTGCGCGTGCCAAAGGTATTCAACCTGCGCATGGACCCGTATGAGCGGGCGGATATCGTCTCCGATCAGTACTATGACTGGACGGCGAAGAATGCCTATATGGTCAGCTATGCAGCGTCGCGTGTGGCGCCGTTCCTCCAGACGTTCAAGGACTACCCGCCCAGCCAGCGCCCGGCGAGCTTCACCATCGACCAGATGACCGAGGCGGTGATGAAGTCCATCGACAAGGGGGCAGGCGCCGGCAAGTAATACCAGTGGCAATGGTTGGCCGGGTCACTCCGGCCAACCTCTTCACCAGGATCGCACCATGAGAGAAGCGCATGCCGGCGCCAACGCCGGCAAGCAGCAAGCGCGGCACAGATCTGACAAACCGCGGCGCCCGGAAGGCGCCGCGTTGCAGGCAGGGCAGGGTCAACTGGCGCATGACGGTGCCGTGCTGGCACCTGCCCTGTTGCTTTTCGCGTCCGGCGCGGCCGGGCTGATCTACCAGGTTCTCTGGATCAAGCAGCTCGCGCTGGTGGTCGGAGTGGATGTGCACGCCGTCACCACCGCCGTGAGCGCATTCTTTGCGGGCCTCGCACTAGGCGGCTGGCTGCTGGGGCGCGTGGCCGACCGTCATGCGCAGCCGCTGCGGCTGTATGCGTGGCTTGAAATCGCCGTGCTGGTGCTGGCCATTGGCGCCACGCTGGCGCTGGCGCGTGCCGCCGCGCCGTTCGCCTGGCTGGAAGGCCGCGCCGGGCTGCTGGCCTGGGCGCTGCCGTTCGTGCTGGTGATCCTGCCCGCGGCGGCCATGGGTGGCACGCTGCCTGTGCTGATGCGTGTGCTGGCGTCGCGCACGGGCCAGGTCGGCACGCATGGCGGACGCCTCTATGCCGCCAACACCGCGGGCGCCATTGCCGGCACGCTGCTGGCGGGCTTCGTGCTGATCCCGTGGCTCGGCATCACGGGCAGCGCGCTGGCCGCGGCCACGCTCAACGGTCTCGCTGCAGTCGCCGCGCTGACCCTGGCGTCACGCGCGGTGCCTGTGGAGGAGCCGGCCACGACTGCCATCGCGCCAGCCTCCGCACAGTCCGCGCGCGATGCGGGCGACGGCCGCCTGGCATTGGTGCTCTACGCCGCTGCCGGCGGCATTGCGCTTGGCTATGAAGTCGTGTGGTCGCAGGCCATCGTGCAGTTCATCAGCACGCGCACCTTTGCGTTCACGATCGTGCTCGCGACTTATCTTGCGGGCCTTGCGACCGGCAGCGCGCTGGCTGCGCGCCGGGCCGACCGTGCGCGCGACCCTTGGGGCGCGTTCGCCATGCTGATTGCCGCGGCAGGGCTGGTTGCGCTGCTGGAGATCGTCGTGCTCGGCGAATGGCTGCTGCAGGCGCAGGCGGCGGTATCGGCCTGGGCGCAGTCGGTCACGTCGAACGGTCTGCTGGCCGCCTGCGCGAGCTTCGCAGTGGCGGCGCTGTGCGTGGTGTTCGTGCCCACGCTGCTGCTGGGCGCCGCGTTCCCGTTCGTGTTGCGCGTGGGCGTGGATAACCACCGGCTCGGCGCTGGCGTGGGCGCGGTGGTGGCGCTCAATACGCTGGGCGGCATCGCCGGTACGGTGGTGGCTGGGTTTGTGCTGGTGCCGCGTATCGGCCTTGTCCATACGCTGTCCGTACTGGCCGTGGGCGCCGGCATTGTCGGCGTGATTGCCGTGGCGCTCGGCTCGGGCGTGCGCAAGCCGGCGCGCTGGGCCGTGCCGATGGTGGCGCTGCTCGCGGTGATTGCCGCGGCGTTTGCGCCCGCGGACCGGCTCGCCACGCTGCTGGCGCGCGCACGTGGCGGCGAGATGGTGTTCTACGAGGAAGGCCGCGGCGCCACCGTGGCGGTGGTGAAACAGTCGTCGTCGAGCCACTCGTTCAACCGCCTCTATATCCAGGGCGTGTCCAATTCCGGCGACACCATGACGTCGCTGCGCTACATGCGGCTGCAGGCGCTGCTGCCGCTGATCGTGCACAGTGGCACACCGCGCTCGGCGCTGGTGATCGGCCTTGGCACCGGCATCACCGCCGGAGCCACGCTGCCGTATCCGGGCCTTGAGCAGCGCGTGGTGGCCGAGTTGCTGCCGCCGGTGCTGCGCGCCGTGCCGCAGTTCCAGGGCAACTTCGGCGTGGCCGGCGACCACCGCATTGAGATCCGCCTGCGCGACGGCCGGCGCGAGCTGCTGCAGAGCGACCAGCGCTACGACCTGATCACGCTGGAGCCGCCGCCGCCTTCCGCCGCGGGCGTGGTCAACCTGTACTCGACCGATTTCTATCGCCTTGCGGCAGCGCGCCTGCAAGCCGGCGGCCTGGTCGCGCAATGGCTGCCGCTGCCCACGCAGAACGACGAAGACACGCGTTCTCTGGTGCGCAGTTTCCTCGACGTGTTTCCGTATGCGACGCTGTGGACCACCGAGCTGCACGAGATGATGCTGGTGGGCTCGCTGGCGTCCATCACGCTCGATCCCGTGCGCATCCGCGAACGTTTTGCACAGCCGGAAGTCTCGGCTGCGCTGCGCGAGGTCGGCGTGGCGTCGCCGGCCGCGTTGCTGGCAACCTGGGTGACGGACCGCGCGGGCCTGGAGCGCTATGCTGGTGACGCGCCCGCCGTGACCGACGATCACCCCCGCATCGAGTATGCGACCTGGGTGCGGCGCGCCGAGTTCCCGCAAGTCCTGCAGCGCCTGCTGACGCTGCAGACCGAGCCCCCGCTGACCGAAGCCGATGCCGGCCTGATCGCCGATATCGGGCAGGAACGCGAAACGCTGCACACCTTCTACACGGCCGGCCTCGATGCCTACTACGGCGACCGAGACGCCTGGGCGCTGCATATGCAACAAGTCATGCGTACCGATCCCGACAACCCTTACTACGCCTGGTTCGGAGGTGGCCGCCGAAGCTCCGCCCCGGCGCCATCGAGGAATGCCCCATGAGCAACCGCGTCGGCGTGCTGGCGCTGCAGAGGCGCATGGGCGAAGCCATCGTCGGCCAGCAGCACATGATCGAGCGCCTGTTGCTGGGCCTGCTGGCCGATGGCCACTTGCTGGTGGAGGGGTTGCCGGGCCTCGCCAAGACGCGCGCGATCAAGGTGCTGGCCCGCAACCTGGAAGCAAAGCTGTCGCGCATCCAGTTCACGCCCGACCTGCTGCCGGCCGATATCACGGGCTCCGAGGTGTACTACACCGAGGGCGGCAAGGGCGAGTTCCGCTTCCAGGCCGGCCCGATCTTCGCCAACCTGGTGCTCGCCGACGAGGTCAACCGCTCGCCGGCCAAGGTGCAGGCCGCGCTGCTCGAAGCGATGGAAGAGCGCCAGGTCACCGTCGGCGGCGTGACCCACAAGCTCGATCCGCTGTTCCTGGTCATGGCCACGCAGAACCCGATCGAGCAGGAAGGCACCTATCCTCTGCCCGAAGCGCAAATGGACCGCTTCCTGATGCACGTGAACGTGACCTACCCGGAAGCGGACGCCGAAGCGCAGATCGTGGCGCTGGCGCGTGCCGAAGAATCGGGCGCGGCCGCCGGTACGCAAGCGCCCGCGGTACAGCGGCTCGCACCCGAGGTCATCTTCGCCGCGCGGGCCGAGATCCACGGCATCCACGTGAGCGAAGCGGTGGCGCGCTACATGGTCGCGCTGGTGCATGCCACGCGCGAGCCCAAGACCGTCGACGCCGAGCTCGATCGCTGGATCCAGGTGGGCGTGAGCCCGCGCGGCTCGATCGGGCTCGACAAGGTGTCGCGCGCCTATGCCTGGCTGCATGGACATGACTTTGTCTCGCCCGAGCACGTGCAGGCTGTCGTGCATGAGGTGTTCCGCCACCGCCTGATCCTGTCGTACGAGGCGCACGCGGCCGGTGTCAGCGCCGATGCCGCGATCGACCGCCTGGTGCAGCAGGTCGCCGTGGCCTGACGCGGCGGCCGGCGCCATGCGTTCCCATCTTGCCTCGCTTGGCCGCTCGCCGGTGCCCGCCGGGGAGCGTCCTGCCACGCACGCGCAAACCGGTGTCAGCGTGGACGCCGCGGCGCTGGCGGCGCTCGAAGTCGCTGCGCGCGATTTTCATTTCCTGCCGCGCCAGCCCGTGCACAGCGTGCTGGCGGGCCGGCATGCCTCCCGGGTGCGCGGGCGCGGCCTGACGTTCGAGGAAGTGCGCGGCTACCTGCCCGGCGACGATATCCGCAGCATGGACTGGCGCGTCACCGCGCGCACCGGCAAGCCGCACGTGCGCGTGTACAGCGAAGAGAAGGACCGCCCGGTGCTGCTGCTGGTGGACCAGCGCATCAATATGTTTTTCGGCAGCCGCCGCGCGATGAAATCCGTGGTCGCGGCCGAGGCCGCGGCGCTGGCGGCGTGGCGCGTGCTGTCCGAGGGCGACCGCGTCGGCGGCCTGGTGTTCGGCGACGGCGAATGCACCGAGCTCGCGCCGCGCCGCAGCCGGCAGGCCGTGGAGCACCTGCTCGGCGAGATCGCGCGGCACAACCAGGCGCTGCGTGCCGATGCCCCCGCGCGGCGCGGCGCCGGGCAACTCAATGCCGCGCTCGAGCGAGCCGCGCGCCTCGCGCGGCATGACCACCTGGTCATCGTCATCAGCGATTTCGACGGGCATGACGCGGCCACGCGCGACCTGATGCTGTCGATGAGCGCGCGCAACGACCTGCTGACGATGCTGGTCTACGACCCGTTCCTGCTCGAACTGCCGGACTCCGGCCACCTTGTCGTCAGCGACGGCGAGTTGCAGGTCGAGCTGGGATTCGGCCACGCCTCCACGCGCAAGGGCATCGCCGAATTCGTCGATGCGCAGAGCCGCAACCTACTGGGCTGGCACCGCGCCATCGGCGTGCCGCTGCTGCCGCTGTCGGCCGCGGAGGAGACGCCGCTGCAATTGCGCCGCCTGCTTGGCCAGGCGCTGCCGCAAGGCCAGGCCACGCTGCGCGCCCGGCAGGGAGGGCGGCCGTGAGCGACCTGACGCACAGCACCGCGGCGCCGGATAGCGCGACGATTGCCGGCGATCTCCGGCAGATGGCCGAAGTGGTCGAGCCTCCGCCGCCGTCATGGCGGCCGCAGACCATCGGCTGGCCGGTGGCGGGCGCGATCGTGCTGGCGCTGCTGGCCGCCACAGCCTGGCGCTGGTGGCGCCGTTACCGCGCGAACCGCTACCGCCGCGAGGCCCTGGCCGAGCTGGCACGGTTGCGTGCGGGCCTGGCCGTGTCGCCGCAGGCACGGGCGCAAGCGCTGGCCGCCATGGCGGAACTACTCAAGCGCACCGCGCTGGCGGCGTGGCCGCGCGCGCAGGTCGCCAGCATGGCGGGCGCCGAGTGGGCCAGGTTCCTTCAAGCCCACGCGGGCAAGGCCGGCGCGGCGGTGCCGGTGCTCGCGACGCTGGTCAACGACGCGCAGTACCGCGATGCCGCGGTGCTGGCGCAATGGCCCGACAGCCAGGTGGCGGCCACGGCCGCGGCCTGCCAGCAATGGATTGCCCGCCACCATGTACCAGTTTGAATACCCGTGGTTCTTCGTGCTGCTGCCGCTGCCCTTGCTGCTGTGGTGGCTGCTGCCGCCGTATCGCGAAGAAAGCCCGTCGGTGCGCCTGCCGTTCTTCGGCGAGGTCGCGAGCGCGGCGGGGCTGAAGCCGGCGCCGGGAGCGGTCGTGCCGCACAGCAACTGGCTGCAGCGCATCCTGGCGCCGCTCGCGTGGGCGCTGCTGGTGACGGCGCTGGCGCGCCCGCAGTTCCTGGAGGCGCCCATCGAGAAGGTGCAGCCCGCGCGCGACCTGCTGCTGGCGCTGGACCTGTCGCAGTCGATGGACACGCGCGATTTCCGCGACCCGGCCGGCGCACTGATCCCGCGCGTGCAGGCGGTGCGCGACGTGGTCAGCCGGTTCGTGACGCGCCGTCCCGGTGACCGCATCGGCCTGCTCGTGTTCGGTGACGCGCCGTACCCGCTGGCGCCGTTTACGCTCGACCATGTGCTCGTGCAGTCCATGATCCATGACCTGCTGCCGGGGATGGCGGGCCCCGGCACGGCGCTTGGCGATGGCATCGGCCTTGGCATCAAGATGTTCGACCAGAGCCAGGCGCCCGAGAAGGTGCTGATCGTGCTGACCGACGGCAACGACACCGCCAGCAAGATGCCGCCCGAACGCGCCGCGGAGATCGCGAAGGAGCGCCATGTGATCGTGCATACGATCGGCATCGGCGATCCGTCCGCCGAGGGCGAGCAGCGCGTCGATCTTGGCGTGCTGCAGCGCATTGCCGCGCAGACGGGCGGGCGCTATTTCTTCGGCGCCGACCAGGCGGGACTCGAAAGCATCTATGCCACGCTCGACCGCATCACGCCGCACAACCACAAGACGCTGTCGTGGCGGCCGCGCCGGGAGCTGTTCAAGTGGCCGCTCGGCGCCGCGGTGGGCGTGGTGCTGTGGTACCAGCTCGTCATGGCGTTGTGGTCGGCGTGGCTGTCGCGTCCGCGACGGCCTGCAGCGCCGGAACCGGCAGCGCAGGAGCCGTGATGCAGGCGCTCGCGGACTTTCACTTCCTGCGCCCATGGTGGCTGCTGGTGCTGGTCCCGGCGGTACTGCTGGTATGGGCCGTGCGCCGCCGCGGCGATGTTCGGCGCCGCTGGCGTGATGCGATTGCCCCGCATTTGCTGGATGCATTGATGGTCGGCGAGCGCCGCCGGCTGGCCATCCGTCCCGTGCACCTGACTGCGCTGCTGCTCGCACTCGGCGCCATCGCGCTGGCCGGTCCCACGTGGGAGCGCGAACGTCCGCCATTCCTCGACGACAAGGCACCGCTGGCGATTGCTATCGACCTGTCGCCGACCATGGACGCGATCGACGTAACGCCTACGCGGCTCGAGCGCGCCAAGCTCAAGGTCAAGGCGCTGCTCGCGCGGCGCGATGGCGGGCGCACGGCCATCTGGGCCTACGCCGGCTCCACGCACCTGGTGCTGCCGCTGACCGACGACGCCACGCTGCTGCAGACCTTTGTCGATGCGCTGCAGACCCGCATCATGCCCGCGCCGGGCAAGGACACCGCGCTCGCGCTGCGCACCATCGACGCGGCGCTTGCGCATGAGGAAGTGCCCGGCACCATCCTGTTCCTGACCGACGGGGTGGAGGCCGCTGCCGTGCGGGGGTTCAAGGCCCAGGCCGGCAGCGGGCGCAGCCAGCCGGTGGTGCTGGCGATCGGCACCGAGCGCGGCGGACCGCTGCGCAGTGGCCCCGAGGGCTTTGTCGAGAAGGACGGCGTGCGCGTGTTCGCACGCATGGACATGGCCGCGCTCAAGCGCTTTGGCGACGACACCGGCGTGCCGGTCGCCACGTTCACGCCCGATAGCGACGACGACGTCGCCTGGGTGCAGCGCCACGTGCAATCGCACCTGGCGCGCAAGCAGTCGGCGGACAACACGCGCTGGAAGGACGAGGGCTGGAGGCTGACGATCCCGATCGCGCTGCTCGGCGTGCTGTGGTTCCGCAAGGGCTGGACCGTACGCTGGATCACGGGCGTGCTGCTTGCTGTGGCGCTGGCGGCGCCGCAGCGGGACCTGCGCGCGCAAGCATCGGCGCCGGATGCCGAAGCGCCGCGCGCGTGGCGCTTTGTCGACCTGTGGCTCACGCATGACCAGCAGGGCCGGCGCGCTTTCGAACGTGGCGATTTTGCCGGCGCCGCGGCGCTGTTCGACGATCCCATGTGGCGCGGCGTGGCGCAGTACCGCGCGGGGCAGTACGCACGGGCGGTGCAGAGCTTCGCGCTGGTCGATTCACCCGAGAGCGACTTCAACCAGGGCGACGCGCTCGCGCGGATGGGCAAGTACAAGGATGCGGCGGCGCGCTACCGGCAGGCCCTGAAGCGCCGCCCGCAATGGCCTGCGGCCACGGCCAACCTGGCGCTCATGGAAAAGCTGGCGGCGAAGGCGGACAAGCCGAAGGAAGGCGAGGAGCCGCCCGACATCAAGCCAGACGAAGTGAAATACGACAGGGATGCCAAGCCACCCGAGGGCGCAGGCAAGAAGCGCGAGATGGGTGCGGTGGAAAGCGCCGAGACCTGGATGCGCGCGATCCAGACCACGCCGACCGAGCTGCTGCAACGCAAGTTCGCGTTGCAGCAGAGCCAGGCGCGGCCGGGCGCCGGAGCCCAGCCATGACGCGCGCGGGCCGGGGTCTCGGCATCTGGTGCACCGGTCTTGCGCTGTGGCTGGCGAGCGCGCTCGCGCTGGCAGCCGACCCACTCGTGCGTGTCGAGGTGGCGGCGCAGCAGCCCGTGCTGCCGGGCCAGCAGATCCGCATCGAGGTGACGGTGCTGGCGCCCAACTTCTTCCTGTCCGCACCGGTCTTTCCGACACTGCAGGTGCCCGGCGCGATCGTCACCATGCCGGACGACCGCGGCCAGAACACGGTCGAGACCATCAATGGCGCGAGCTATGCCGGCATCCGCAAGACCTACCTGTTTGCCGCGGAGCAGGGCGGCGATTTCCAGTTGCCACAGGTCTCCATCGCGTTCACTTATTCCGGTGATGATGGCAAGCCGCGCCAGGGCAGCGTGACGCTGCCGGCCACAACCATTCGCGCTGCGGGCGCCGCAGCCACGCTGCCGGTGGCGCGGCTGATCGTCACGCAGCACTTCGACCGTCCGGTCAGCGGCCCGCAGGCGCATTTCCATGCCGGCGATGCGCTGGTGCGCACCGTCACCACGTTCGCGCCGCAGACCCAGGCCATGATGATCCGGCCGCCGAAGGTGGAGGCGCCGTCAGGCGTGCGCGTGTTCGCGGGCGATCCGCAACTCAGCGATGCCGCGCAGGACAGCGCCGGCAATGCGGGCGGCAGCCGCACGGACCGCATCACCTATGTGTTCGAGCACGCCGGAACCTTTACGCTGCCCGCCATCAAGGTGGAATGGTTCGATCCGGTCACGCGCAAGCCCGGCGAATCGGAGGCGCCCGAGGTGAAGGTGGACGTGGCCTCCGCGCCGGGGCTGGCAGGACTGTCACCGACCGGCCCCCACGCCGCGCCCTTGCCCGGAGAGCGCGGTGCCGCATGGCGCCGGTGGCTGTGGGCGGCCGGCGGCGTCCTGGTATTGCTGCCGGCGTGGCTGCTGCTGCGTTGGGCCCGGCCGCGCGTGGCACGCCTGCGCCGGGCGCTCGCGGCACGGCGCAGCGCCAGGGCGGCCGGCAGCGAGGCGCGGCTCGCGGTGCTGCTGCAGGCTTGCCGCGACAACGACGCGGCGGCGGCTTATCGCGCGCTGGGTGTCTGGTCGCACACAGCGTGGGGCAAGGCGCCGTCGGAATGGGTGGCCGGCACCGGCAACGCGGCGCTGGCGGCCGCCGTCGGCGAGCTTGAACGGCGTCTGTTCGGTGCCGGTGCCAGCGCGAGGCCATGGAGCGGTGGCGAACTGGCGCGCCTGTTGCCGGAATATGCCCCCGCGCACCGGCCTGTCCGCGCGCGTCGGGCCACGCCGGCAGCGCTGCCGCCGCTCAATCCCTGAGGCCTGCTGGCCGAACCGGCCGGATCGACTATGATGGGCGCCTCGCCGCCAGCCTGCGGGGATGGAATGATCCTGCGCCACGCCTGGTGGCGGCTTCCTGTCCACTTTGCCCGATGCCGCCATGGCCCGTCTTCAGCTCGACCTCCCCGACGACCAGTTCTGCTATTCGACCCACCTGACCGTGCGCGTCACCGACATCAATTCGGCCAACCACCTGGCCAACGATTCGATGATCTCGATGATTTCCGAGGCGCGCGCCCGCTTCCTCTTCGAGTTCGGCAGCGAGGGCGACCAGGTCGAGGGCCTCGGCATCATCGTCACGGACCTGGCCACCATGTACCGCAATGAAGCGCACGCGCGCGACCAGCTGCTGTTCGAGGTCGGCGTGATGGATTTCAACAAGTACGGCGGCGACATCATCTTCCGCATCACGCGCCCGCAGGACGGCGCGCTGATCGCCATGGCCAAGTCCGGCTTCGTGTTCTTCGACTACCACCAGAAGAAGGTGATGCCGATGCCGGCAGGGTTTGCCGGCCGCTTCCCCAAGGTCAACTGGCTCGGCTGAGCCTCATGCTTCGGGCGGTGCCGCTGGCGCGATGAAGTGCGACACTACGGGCGGCTGATCGCCGGTGTGGAAGGTCAGGGCGCGTTCCTGGATGTCGCGGTCGTGCAGCGTCACGCGCTCGTGCTGGCGCAGGTGCTCCAGCCAGGACACGACCTGGAAGCACTCCAGATAGCGTCCGGGCCGCGCGGCGTCCTCGAACAATCCCCATGAAAAGGCGCCGTCGCGCAGGCGCGCCTGGCTCAGTTCGTCCAGCGTGGCGACGAAGCGTGCCGCGTTTTCGGGCTGCACCTGGTACTCGATGGTGATCAGCACCGGGCCGCGGTCATGGCCGACTTCGTCGCTTACTTGCGGGGCCGGCCAGTGCATGGACGGCGCCAGGCGTGACGAATCGCCCTGCTGTAGCTTGTAGCGCCACGTCAGCGCGATGGCGAGCAACGCGCCGGCGCTGGCGATCAGCAGCGCGGCAGGGATGCCGAGGCGGCTTGCCGCCTGGCCCCAGACAATGCTGCCGGCACTCATCGAGCCGAAGAACACCGTGACGAAGATCGACAGGCCGCGCGCGCGCACCCATTCCGGCAGCGAGGTCTGTGCCGACACGTTCAGCGTGGTCAGCACGGCGATCCACGAGGCGCCCGCCACCAGGCTCGCGGCGCCGGCCGCAACCGGGTTGTGGATCGTCGCGAACAGCAGCAGCGCGACCACGGTGCCCAGCGTGCCGAGCGCCACCACGCGGTCCGGCCCGAGCCACTGGCGCAGCCGGCCCAACCCCAGCGCGCCCAGCACCGCGCCCACGCCCACGCAGCCGAGCAGCGCGCCGTAGAGCTGGGCACCGCCGGCCAATATCTGGCGCGCGATCAACGGCAGCATGGCCCAGTAGGCGCTGGCGAACAGGAAGAATGCGGCAGCGCGTGCCAGCGTGGCCTTGAGCGCCTGGCTGTGCCACGCAAAGCGCACGCCGGCGCGCATCGCGCCGAGCAGGTCTTCGGCAGGCAGGCGGCGCGTGGCCGGGGCCGGCGGGTGCCACCACGCGAGCGCGGCAACCACCGCCAGGAAGCTGGCGGCATTGATCAGGAACGGCGCGGCTACGCCGATGCCGGAAATGATGAAGCCCGCCAGCGCGGGCCCGATGGCGCGGCTGATGTTGATGCCCACGCTATTGGTCGCCACTGCCTGCTGCAGTGCCTGGCGCGGCACCAGGCTCGGCACGATGGCCTGCCAGGCCGGCGCCGTGATGGCGGCGCCCACGCCCATGGCGAACGTGAACAGCAATAGCAGCGCCGGCGTGGCGCCGCCCAGCAGTACGACGATGCCCAGGCCGGCCGCTACTGCGGCCATCACCACCTGCACCACCAGCAGCATGCGGCGCCGGTCGAGGATATCGGCGAGCGCGCCGGCCGGCAGGGCCAGCAGGAACACCGGCAGCGACGTGGCGGTCTGTACCAGCGCCACCCAGGCCGGCGACGGCGCCAGCGAGGTCATCAGCCAGCCGGCACCCACGTCGTGCATCCAGGTGCCGATATTGGACAGCACGGTGGCCGTCCACAGCACGCTGAAGGCGGGATAGGCAAAGGGGCTGGCAGCCGGGGCGGCGTCGCCGGACGAGGAGGGAGCGGGGGAAGGGGTGGCCTTGGATCTGTCCACGGGCGGCTCCGAAAAGGGGGCGCGTCAGTCAGGCAATTCCAAGGCTAGGCAGAAAAACGGCCGCGCAAGGCGGCCGTCGAAAGATTTCAGATCGCGGGCGCTGGCCTCAGACCTTGCGCTCGCCGCCGAGCGCCTCGGTCAGGTCGCTCAGCATGCCAGCCAGTTCTCCCGCCATCAGCGTGAAATCGGCGTCGAAACGCTCGTCTTCGTCGCTGCCGGTGTGGTCGGCTTGTTCCTTGATCACGTCCAGCGGCGCCACGCGCTTGACCGCGAGCGAATCGGTCAGCACGAACGACACGCGGTCGTTCCAGGTCATGGCCAGGCGCGTGCAGCGCTTGCCGCCGGAGATATGGCGGCGCAGGTCTTCGGCATCGAGCGGATGACGCACGTAGCGCACGGTGGCCTTGCTTTCGGCGCCGGACTGGAGTTCGATCTCCTGGTCCACGGTGAAGCCGGCGGGCGCGGTGTCGGTGGCCAGCCAGTCGGTCATGGCTGCCACGGGCGACTGGTTCACGTGCAGGTTCGCGAGCGGCAGCGGGTCGAGTGCCTTGAACAGCATGCCGCGCACTTCGTCGGCCTTGGCCGCGCTGGCGGCGTCGATGGCCAGCCAGCCATTGTCGGGGTCGATCCACACGCGCGTGTCGCGGCGGATGCTGAAGGCGCGCGGCAGCAGTTCTTCGGTGACCTGCTCCTTCAGTTCCTTCATTTGCTTGCGGCCGGGCTTGTAGCCTTGCTGCTCCTCGATCTCGGCGGCGCGCGCCTTGGTCACCTGGTTGACCACGGTGGCGGGCAGCAGTTTTTTCTCGGTGCGCAGCGTCAGGAGCATCTGGCGGCCCACGGCGTGGACCAGCTGGCCGTTGTCGCGCGGCGAAGCCCAGCCCTGCGTCTGCATTTCAAGGCTGGTGCCGGGAAAGAAGGCATGTTTGGCCAGGCTGGCTTCGACTTCGTCGGCGCCGGGTGACCATGGAGCGGAAAAACGGTGGAGCTGCAGGTTCTTGAACCACATGGGAGGAATTCGGCCAAAGGGACGAATTCTATCCGGTCGCAGCGGTGCCGCCGGAAAAAGCGGCGGCACCGCGCGCGATGGTGCTCAACAGATTGCGCTACAGATCGAGCTTGCTGATCTTGCTGCCTTCCAGGCTGAGTCCGGCCATCAGGCCCGCATTGGTCATGACGAACCCGACAATCGGAGATTGCGCGGTGTTGGTGTCCAGCACGCCGTTGGCGCCTACCGTTGCCAGCGCCACGGTGGCGTCCACGCCGGCGGTCCAGCCTTCGCTGCGCACGAACTTGTCGTAGGCGTCCTGCGTCAGGAACATCAGGATGACGGACTTGGACTGCGCGCCGATCTGCCAGCCGACCGAGCCCGCGATCAGGCGGTAGTAGCCGCGCGTGGCACCGCCCGAGCGCAGCGCGCCATCGCCATACTCGCCGCCGACGACAAAACCCGCCGTCAGCGTCTTCGGGAACACCAGGATGCCGCGTGCCTTGTTGGCCAGGTCGTGCGAGCCCTTGACGCTGCCGTACAACTTGCCGAGCGTGGCATCCACACCCGAATCCAGTTCGCGCCGCCGCGCGGCCTTGTCGCTTTTCGCATCGGGACCCGTGGTAGTGCAAGCGGCCAGCGACAAGCCGCCCAATACGAGGCCGGCACCGGTTTGGAGGAATGAGCGGCGCTTCATAGGATCTCCTTCTGCTTGTTTGTGTACTTTGAAGCATAGTGCCCGGCCGGGTGCGGACCAATGGCGGACCGTATGCAACACGTTGAAGTCGTTTCCATTTGTTAATGTTGTGGCGAATGGTCGACTTTTTCGCAGCAAGGCCGCGCATGCTGCGGTACAGTCCCGACGCATGAAAACGCTCCTCCATGCCCCCAAGTTATCCATCCTGCTGGTTGCCGCGCTGCTTGGCGCCTGTGGGTCCCAACCGCCCGCGCCCGATGCGGGCGAGGCCGCCGGCGCCGCCAATGCCGCCAACGCGAGCACGAACGCCGACAACGGCTGGCAGGCACTGCGCGCCCGCTATATGGATTGCGTGCAGCACAAGGCCGACGAAGGCGTATCCGGCAAGGCACAGACCAAGGACGTGGTGTCCTCGGCGCTGGCTGCATGCAATGGCGACCTGAAGGCGATGCACGATGCCTTCGGCACCTATCTCGGCAGCCAGATGTCGTCCTCGCACGGCAAGTCCGGCGCGCGCCAGGCGGCCGACCGCGTCACCACCGACACGCGCGAGAAGGCGCGCGCCTACCTGACGAAATACGTGGAGCGCGAACGCTATCTCGCGCGCGCGCAGTAAGCGCAGTAAGGCCGCCAGCCGCTAAAGCATTTCCAGCGGCGCGGGTCCTTTCGGCGGCGGGAACAGGCGGTCGAGTTCCTGAAGTTGTTCCGGCGCGAGCGGGTGCTGCAGCGCGCCGAAGTTCTCGCGCAGGCGTTCGCGGTGTCCGGTCTTCGGGATGGCGATGATGTCGTCGCGTGCAAGCAGCCAGGCCAGCGCAACGTGAACCGGCGTCATGCCGTTGGCCTGCGCGAAGCGCACGAGCTTCGGGTGCCGCACCAGCCGCGCCTGCTCGATCGGCGAATAGGCCATGACCGGCACGCCATGCGCCCGCAGCCACGGCAGCAGGTCCCATTCGATGCCTCGGCGGGTCAGGTTGTACAGGAGCTGGTTGACCGCAACCTGGTCCCCGCCTGGGACCTCCCACAATTCCTCCATATCGGACAGGTCAAGATTGCTCACGCCATAGTGGCGGATCTTGCCATCGCGCTGCAGGCCCCGCAGCGCTTCCACCGTTTCCTCCAGCGCGATGCCGCCGCGCCAGTGCAGCAGGTAGAGGTCGAGGCGGTCGGTGCCGAGCCGGCGCAGGCTGCGTTCGCACGCGGCCACGGCGCCGCGGCGGCTGGCGTTGTGCGGGTAGACCTTGCTGACCAGGAAGACCTCGTCGCGCCGGCCGGCGATGGCTTCGCCGATCATCTCTTCGGACTGGCCCTCGCCATACATCTCGGCGGTGTCGATCAGGCGCAGGCCCAGGTCCAGGCCCAGCCGCAGCGTAGCGATTTCCTCGGCACGCGCGGCGGGGTGTTCGCCCATATTCCACGTTCCCATGCCAAGCGCGGGCACGCGCTCGCCATCGGGCAGGGTGACATGCTTCATGGTGGCTTTCCCTCGCGGTGGGTGGTACGCATGGCTGCTGCGCCCACACTAGTTAACAAGTCACCAATCTACAAGAACACGAGAGCGGAATTAAGGCTGAAATTGTCCCGTCAGCCTGTACGTAGCCGACCGGTACCCGCCATCTTCACCCATGCTGATGCCGATACTCCTGCGTCAGCCCGCCATATCCATAAGCCGCGGCACGTGCATCGATCACGTGGATATACGAGACCGGATGCACGTTGCCGATCAGCTCGGACAGTGCCTCGAACACAGCTTTCAGGTACGCAGCCTTCTCCGCCTTGGTATTGGTTTCATCGGTCACGCTGATATCCAGATGGAAGGCATTGCGCCCGCTTTCGGACAGCGGCTCGCCGCCGATGATCCACTGTTCGCGCGGCACGTACTGGACCGCGATGGCGATGACATCGGGCTTCTTGCCGAGCACGCGCTGCGTGAGTTCGGCCACTGCCGCGGCGCTGCGGCGGGTGAGGGCGGCGTCGGGCTGGCCGGAGATCTGCAGGTTGATGTGGGGCATGGCTGGCTCCTGTCTGATTGCGTTGGTGATGTCATGGTAGGTGACGGTGTACCATCGGAAAAGCGGGAAGTTCCGATATGAACCATCGGATTCTCCGAATCAATGTGTTCATCAGGAATCAGGGGATCACCATGCGCGGATTCGACACCGACCAGTTGCGCACCTTCGTCACGGTGGCCGATAGCGGCAGCCTGTCCGCAGCCGCGCCCCGGCTGTTCCTGTCGCAGTCCTCCGTCAGCGAGCAATTGCGCAAGCTCGAGGAGCGCGCCGGCCTGCCGTTGCTCACGCGCGGGCGCAAAGGCGCGGTGCCGACGCCCGCGGGAATGCGTCTGCTCGAGCATGCGCGGCGCATCCTGGCGCTCAACGACATGGCGCTGCAGGAGTTGCGCGGCCGCGTGCTGGAGGGCGAGCTGCGGCTCGCGGTGACCGATTACTTCCGGCCCGCCGAGATCGCCGGCATGCTGCGCCGCCTGCGCGAACGCCATCCGCTGCTGCGCCTGCACGTCACGGTGATGAAGAGCGCCGTGATCGACGCCACGGCGGACATGGACGCGTTCGATGTCGGCCTGAGCATGCGCATCGTGGGCACGCGCGGCCAGGCGGCGGCGCGGCGCGGGACGTTGCTGCGGCGCGAGCTGCTGTCGTGGGTGACGGCGCAGGGCGAGGCCGGCAACTTGCCGCCGACGCTGCCGCTTGTGCTGCTGCCCGACTCGTGCTCGCTGCACCAGTTCGTGGTGAAGCTGCTGGTGCGCAAGCATCGGCCGTTCGAGATCGCGCACTCCGCTTCGGGCGTGGCGGGTTTGCACCTGGCGCTGGCTGCGGGGCTGGGCCTTTCGTGCCTGAACGCGTCGGCGATCGGCCCCGGCGTGGCGCCACTCGATGCGGCAAGCCAGCGGCGGCTGGGCCTGCCGGCGTTGCCCGAAGCGGAGTTCTTCCTGTTGCCTGGCCGGCGCGGCGAGCCGGATTTCATCGCGGCCGCGCGCGATGCGCTGGCGGAACAGTTCGGGTAATCGCCGGGCACGGGCAGGGGTCTGACGGAGATCAAAAATGTGATTTGAGTGACTCTTTAACAACAAAGCCGAGGAGGATATTTCGCCGCAAATTTGACCTTGTGTCGCCTGTAAATGATAATGCGTCGCATTTTAGTTGCGGCATTACAAAAAATTACAGGGAAATGAGTCTTAAACTGCATCCAGTACACCGCGCCGTTCTGACGGTATTCGCGTGCCAGCCAATGCTGGCCGGCATTGTCCATGCCCAGGAGGCCGGTGCCGCAGCTGCCGCATCGCAGCAGAGCCTTCCCGAGGTCACGGTCAGGGCCGATGCCAGCCAGGACCTGGGGACGGGCTACAACCCCGCGAAGACAGTCAGCGCCACCAAGACCGAGGCGCCGCTGCGCGACGTACCGCAGACGGTCAACGTGGTCACGGCAGATGTCATGCGCGACCAGCATGCCAACTCGATGCAGGACGCCCTGAAGAACGTGCCGGGCGTGTCGTTCTCAACGGGCGATGGCCAGCGCGACCAGGTGTCGATCCGCGGTTTCACCGCGATTGCCGACCAGTTCGTCGACGGCATCCGCGACGATGCGCTCTATTTCCGTGACCTGTCCAACGTGGACCGCGTCGAAGTCATCAAGGGACCGGCCGCCGTGCTCTATGGCCGTGGCTCGTCGGGCGGCCTGATCAACCGCGTGACCAAGAAGCCGGGCGTCGACGTGACCGACTTCGCGCTGAGCTACGGCATGTGGGCCGACCGCCGCGCCGAGGCCGACGTCGGCCGCGTGTTCGCCGATGGCGCCGCCGCATTCCGCGTGACGGGCGCGGTGGAGAAGGCCAACAGCTACCGCTCGCAGCAGTTCCTCGATCGCAAGGCGATCGCGCCGTCGCTCGAACTGCGGATCGCACCCGAGACCACCGTGCTGCTGCAGGCCGACTATCTCGAAGACCGTCGTGTGACCGACTTCGGCATCCCGGCCTACAAGGGCCGCCCGGTCGACGTGCCGGCCTCGCGCTACTACGGCGCGGCCAACGCGCGCGACGCCGACTACTCGCAGTCCCGCGTGTACTCGGGCACGGCCACGATCAACCATCGCTTCAACGACAGCTGGTCGATCCGCAATGCCACACGCTATTACCACTATTCGCTGGACCGCAACAATACGCTGACCAACTCCGTCAACGAGGCGGCGCAGACCTTCACCATGAACCACGGCAATGTCGGCCGCGAGGAGCATGGCTGGTTCAACCAGACCGACCTGACGCAGAAGGCCAGTTTCTTCGGCATGCAGCATGAGCTGCTGTACGGCATGGAGATCGGCCAGCAGAACAAGAACCAGGTCAACAACACCAAGCCGGTGCTCGGTGCGGACGGGAAGGTAGCGAACTTCAACCTGTTCAATCCGGTGCTGCCCACGCTGGCGCGCCTGGCGCCGGGCACGCCGGCTACCAACAACCTTGGCGTGTTCAATACCCTGGCGTTCTACACGCAGGACATGCTGACTCTCAGCGAGCAATGGAAGGCGTTGCTGGGCGTGCGCTACGACCGCTTCGAGCAGGAGACGCGGCAGAACATTGCCGGCCAGCCCAATCTGTCGCGCACCGACAATGCGTGGAGTCCGCGTGCCGGCCTGGTCTGGCAGCCGACGAAGGCGCAGTCCTACTACGTGTCGTGGAGCAAGTCGTTCCAGCCGTCCGGCGAAGCCTTCGCGCTCGCGGCCAGCAACACGCAACTCGCGCCCGAAACGACCAACAACACGGAAGTCGGGGCCAAGTACGACTTCCTGGATGGCAAGGCCAGCGCCACGGTGTCGGTGTTCCGCCTGGAACGCACCAATATCAAGGTCGCCAACGCCGCCGGCACGGCACTGATCCCGATCGGCGAGCAGCGCACCGATGGCGTGGAACTCTCGGGCGCGGCCGAGCTGGGCGGCGGCTGGCGCTTCCTGGCCGGCTACGCCTACCTGGACGCCGAAGTGACCAAGTCGACGGCGGCCTTCCAGGGCAAGCGCGCCACGATCACGCCCAGGCATTCGGGCAACGTCTGGCTGACCAAGAGCCTGGGCTATGGCTTTGGCGTGGGCGCCGGCCTGAACATGGTGGGCGCGCGTTACGCCGACCCGGCCAATACCGTGACGCTGCCCGGCTATGTCACGGCCGACATGATGGCCTGGTATCGCCGCGGTGCCTTCGAGGCCCAGCTGAACCTGTACAACCTGTTCGACAAGAGCTACATCGTCTCGGCGCACGGCACCAACCCGAACCTGAACATGCCGGGCGCGCCCCGCAGCGTCATGGCGACGATCCGCTACCGGATGTAAGTCAGTACGGAAATCGTCAGCCAGCAAAAAGGCCGGGCGGTTACACACCGCCCGGCCTTTTTTTCCTTCCGTTATGGCACTAACCGGCTCAGGTCTCGCTCCACTGCCTCAACAGGTTGTGGTAGCAGCCCACCAGGGTCCGGCGCGCATCTTCATCGGCGCCGGTCTGGTTCAGGCGCTGGATGGCGTTGTCCATGTCGAACAGCAGCGCGCGCTGCGTGTCGTCGCGCACCAGGCTCTGGATCCAGAAGAAGCTGGCCACGCGCGTGCCGCGCGTGATCGGCGTGACCTGGTGCAGGCTGGTGGCCGGGTAGACCACCATGTCGCCGGCTTCGAGCTTGACCGAGTGCATGCCGTAGGTGTCCTGCACCTGCAGCTCGCCGCCGTCGTAGCTGTCGCGCGGCGACAGGAACAGCGTGGCCGAGATGTCGGTGCGCAGCTTGCGCCCGTCGTGCGGGTGGATGCGTACGCTGCCGTCCACATGGGCGCCGAAGGTCATGCCCTCGCTGTAGCGGTTGAACATCGGCGGGTAGACGATATTGGGCAGCGCGGCGCTGATGAATCGCGGGTTGCGCTCGAGCATGCCCAGGATCAGGCGCTGGCATTCCAGCGCCACGTCCGAGCGTTCGTCGATCTGCTGGTTGAACTTGACCGGCGCGCCCGAGTAGCCGGCCGTGACGCGGCCGTCGACCCAGGCATCGCCCGCCTGTTCCAGCCGTTCGCGCACCGCGCCGACCTGTTCGGCGTTGAGGACCTGGGGGATGACGACCAGCATGGCGGCTTTCCTTACCTGCTTACATGCGATAGGTGAACGACAGCATGGCGGTGCGGCCGGTACCCGGCACCGAGCGTCCGCCATCGGACTGGATCAGTGCATCGTAATACATCTTGTTGAAGATATTGAACAGGTTCAGGCGCACGTCGTACCTCGGCTGGTGGTAGGCCACCATGCCGTCCCAGCGCACGAAGCTGCCCACCTGGACCGTATTGGTGTTGTTGGCGAAGCGCTCCGACATATAGAAGGCGCCGCCGCCAACTTCCCAGTTGGGCAGGATGGTGTAGCTGGTCCAGGCCGTTGCAGTGTGCTTGGGCGTGTTGGTGGGCACCTTGCCGGTGGTGTTGGCGCCGATGCCGTTGATGATCTCGCCGTCCAGGTAGGTATAGCCGGCGAACACCTGCCACTTGTTGGTGATGTGTCCCGTGGCGCCCGCGCGGAAGCCCTTCACGCGGATCTTGCCGGACAGCGCGTAGGTGGTGGCGTCGATCTGGCTGCGGGCATTGTCCTTGGTGATCTGGAACAGCGCCGAGGTCAGCGACAGGTCGCCGCCCATCAGGTCCCACTTGCCACCGACTTCATAGGACTTGTTCTTCTCCGGGTCCAGGCTTTGCTGGCCGACGGTGCCGACCAGCTGCTCCAGCGAGGGGTTGAACGACGTGCCATACGACACGTAGTAGGACTGGGCTTCGGTCGGCTGCCAGATACCACCGAGGCGCACGCTGGTGAAGTTGACGGTCTGGTCGGCGTTGGCCAGCGCGGTGCTGAAGAAGGGGGCGCGGGCGGAGTTGGATGAGTTGATGGAGTTGCTGATGCTGGCGATGTAGCGGTCATAGCGCACGCCGGCTACGGCCTTCCATTGCTTGCTGAACTCGATCGAATCGTTGAGGTAGGCGGCTATCGTATTGGCCGAGCCGCCTTGCAGATTGCCGGTGCTGGTGGCCACGTTGGCAGGCGAGGCCGTGTAGGTCGGGTTGACCAGCGGTTCGCAGGCAACGTATCCCGCCGTCGCGGCGGTCGTGCCACTGACCAGCGGCTGGCCGTTGCAGCTGCCGTTGCGGTAGTAGTTCTGGTTGTTGTAACCGTCATGGCCGATTTCCGCGCCGACCAGCAGCGTGTGCTTGACGGAGCCGGTATCGAAGTTCGCGGTCAGTTCGGTCTGGTTGAAGATCGAATAGTCGCGGATCTTGCGGTCGTGGCTCTGCAGGCGCACGAACAGCTGGTCCAGCGGCAGGGTACTGGTGGTCAGCGGCGTGAAGCCGCGCGCACTGACCGAGCCGACCGCGTTCGGCGCGGTTTCGCGCGCATCGGTTTCCACGTAGTTGAACTGCGTCTGGTTGCGCAGGCGCAGGTTGGGCGAGAACTTGTGCGTGATGCCCGCGCTCAGCGCCGCGATGTCCTGGTTGGTGCGATCGTCGGTGAAGCCGTAGAAGGTATTGCGGTCGACATTGGTCGGATGGCCGTTCAGGTTCGAAAAGCCATAGTCCGGCATGTCGTGGTTGTGCTGCAGCAGTGCCGACAGGGTGATTTCCGTGGGTGTGCCGATGCCGAAGCGCCACGACGGCGCAATGCCGAAGTCTTGCACCGTCATCTCGTCACGGGTGCTGGGACGGCCATCCTGCGCCATCGCCGAGATGCGGAAGGCCGAGGTGTCGCCGGTGGGCGTGTTGTAGTCCGCGGTGGCGCGCACCAGGCCATTGGTGGTGACCGAGCCCGTCACTTCGGTGGCGGCCTTCATCTGCGGCTTCTTGCTGACCTGGTTGATCACGCCGCCGGTGGACCCGCGCCCGAACAGCATCGACGACGGACCCATCAGCACTTCGACGGAATCCAGCGCGAAGGTATCGCGATAGTACTGGCCGCGATCGCGGAAGCCGTCCAGGTAGATATCGGTGCGGGCCGAGAAGCCGTTCAGGTTGATGTTGTTGCCGATCTGCCCGCCTTCGGCGCCGCCGATGGTGATGCCGGGCACATTGCGCAGCGCGTCGGCCAGCGAACTCACGCCCTGGGATTCCATCAACGCCTTGTTCACCACCGTGACGGACTGCGGCACGTCGCGCAGGTCTTCAGGCAGCTTGCTGATGGAGGTCCTGCCCGCATTGAAATCATCGCGCGAGGCTGCGCCATTGACGACCACCTCCTGCAGCGTCGTGGCTGCGGCGGTCGGGACGGGTGCCTGCTGGGCAAGAGAGGCTGCGGGGGCGGCAAACAGCGCGATCAGCGCGGCTGCGATGGGCGTAGGTTGGGAGCGGCGGTTCATGGCGTACGTTTCTTGTCCGACCCCCGGTGCGGGTCCGGCCGGCGCCGCTGCCAGCGCGAAAGCACGGGAATCGACGATGCCGTCATGGGGGGATGATTTGGGCTGTGCGAATATAAATGCGAATGATTTGCGTTGCAATTAACGTTGCGGACAAGTCACAGACATTGACTGTCGTGTTCATATGCTTTAAATAAAAAACAAACAGGCGCAAAATAGTGCGCAAAACGCCATAAATTGCTCCGCGCAAGACTCCTCTGGCCCCAAGGGGCTGGGCGCGAAAAGAAAACGGCCCTTCGCAGGAAGGGCCGCCTCAGTACATTGGCGAAAATGACCGGCCGGTCAGCTTAAAAATATTTCTCAGTCGGCGCTCATATTGGCGTTCTTTGCAATCCGCCCCAGGCGTTCGCGTTCGGACTTGATGAAGGCGACGAAGCTCTCCTGCGAGCCCCCTGCCGGCTCAATGCCATTAGGCAGCAGTCGCTCGCGCGTTTCCTGTGTCTGCATGGCCGCGGTCATCTCCGCATTGAGCTTCTTCAGGATGGCGGGGTCGGTGCCCTTGGGCGCGAAGATGCCGGCCCAGTGTCCGATGCGGACTTCAGGCATGCCCTGTTCGGCAGTGGTAGGGATGCCCGGCGCGGCGCTCATGCGCTTGTCCCAGGTTGCGCCGAGCGCCTTGAGCTTGCCCGCCTTGATATGCGGCAGTACCACCACGCTCGCTTCGGATGTCGCGGCGACCTGGCCGCCCATCACCGCGGTGATGCTCTCCGAACCGCTCTTGTATGGCACCGGCGTGAGCGATGCACCTTTCTCCTTGAGCATCTCCTCGACGAAGTGCGGCGTGCTGCCGCTACCGGCCGTGGCGAAGTTCACTCCGCCGCCTTGTTTCTTCGAGTAGTCGATCAGCTCCTTCAGGTTGTTCGCCGGCAACGATGGCGATGCCACGATCACCGAAGGGCTCACCGCGATCAGCGACACCGGTACCAGGTCGTCCGCGGCGTAGGGCATCTTCGTGCGGATCAGGCTGTTGGTCACGGTGCCGACCGCGCCGACGAGGAAGGTATAGCCATCGGGTTTGCTCTTGGCCACAAAGTCGGCGCCGACCACGCCACCGGCACCGGGACGATTCTCGATCACGACCGGCTGGCCCAGGCGCTTGCTGACGGCGTCGGCCGCGGCACGCGCCACCAGGTCATTGGCTCCGCCCGCCGTGAACGGCACCACGAACTTGATGACGTGCGCCGGCCATGCATCGGCTGCGCGCGCGGGCGAGGGGAGGGCAACGATGATTGCCGCAGCCGCGGCAAGAGATGGCAAGGCAAGGGCCAGCGCGCGGCTGGCGGGGATCTGTCGCATGGTGTCTCCGATGTGTGGGTCCGATTCGCGGCGCGACGGCCATCGCTTGCGCCGCGAATGCCGGACGATGTTACCGGGACTGGCTGTCAGTCTGCTTGACGTGCGTCTTGCGGTGCTTCTCCCTGGAGCGGTGATGCGGAGAAACCCTGACGCACCGGCGGGCGCCGGCAGTGTGCCATCAGTGCTCGCGCTCCCAGGTCTGCGTGCGGCCCAGCAGGCTGATGCCGATGAAGCCGCGCACGTTGAGTTTGCCGCCATCGTCGGACAGCGACATCTTGCTCTTGTAGACCTTGCCGTTCTCGGGGTCGAGGATCTCGCCACCACTCCATTCGTTATCGCCGGTCTTGCGCAGGCCGGAGAGGATGGTCATGCCGATGATGGGCTGGTCCTTGCGCGCATCGGTGCATTTGTCGCACACCTTCGGCTTGCCGTCGCCTTCGACGAAGGTCTTCACCAGCCGGCCGCTGTAGACGCCGTTCTTTTCGGTGATCTCAATCAGGCCGCGTGGCTTGCCGGTGGTGTCGTCAATGGTCTTCCAGTTGCCGCTCGGCGTGGCCTGGGCGTGCGCCGCGGCGCTCGCGAACAAGACGGCGGCGAACATGCCGGCGCGCAGCAGCGCGCGCGCGGGGTTGGCTTGGGGGTGGATGCGCATGAGGTCTCCTCTCGGGTGGTGGCGGTTGCTTGCGCCGGTGCCGGCAGCCATGCTGCTGCCAGTTGCACAGTCTGTGCGGCGTCAAGCGTGCTCGCCAATCTACTGGCGCGGCTTGCGCTTCGCAATCAGCGCCCCGGCGCGCGCAGGCTCCGCGCCGCTGTTGCACGTTTCTCCGAAAGCCGCATCGGCAAGCCGTTTGCGGGAATTCTGTGTCGCAACAAAGCGTGTACCGCGCGTGCCTGAAGCAATCCTCTAGGCGGCCGCGTTGCGATGTTTCACCGGCATCCTTCGCGCGACAGGAACGGGTTGTGCAAAGCGTCGATCTTCACTGACATCGGCATCGCGTGACGGGTGTCGACGCGCATGCGGATCGTTGCCTGCGGACATCGCGACGCGTCTTCATTGCGAAAGCTTTGCCGGATCGCAACGCTTCGGAGGTCGTCGAGCTGTTGCTTCGATGCAAACCGTTGCGTTGGCGCATCAGTGTCGCGCGCGCTCGGCGACATGGATGCGCGCGACCATCGCGCGCGTCATCGCAGCGAGAGGATCATGGCGCGCGGCGCGCTTGCCGTCCGGTGTCGAGACAGCGCGCGCAAGGGCGAGGCGCGTGATCGCGTGCGTGCGGTGCGTGCATGGCAGCGCGTCTTGTACAGCCTCGCTTCGCCTGCCGGAAAGCCTTTATTCATGCGGCTTTCCAGTCGGCACGATGCGTGTTGCGCGCGCGCTTTCGATGAGTGCGGTGCAGGCATTGCGATGCTTTCACGCGCGATGCGAAGCGCTCGCCGATCGTGTCGGAGTGCGTGCATTCGCGCGCGTCGCGATGCCTGTTCGCGTCGCTGATGAGGACATGCGCCGACGCATGCGGACGAGGTTGCGCGATGGTGTTGGCGATGTCTTCGCGAAGCGGTGCTCGCGATCTAGATCGACTTGCGCGCGCGCGCAAGTTTTTTTGCACTTTTTTCTTAACATCATCGTGCAAACGAATTATGATTCGCCTTGACAAGAGTCCCACTTCATTGCAGCGAAGCAGGAACAAACAAACAAGATTGAACGAAGAGCGCGATGCGAGCTTCGATGCAGTGACACAGTGATGCAGGTAGCTGAGGAGCACGAGAACTTTGACGCAGACCAGGCCGGAACGGCTTCTTAAAACGCGTGCAGTCTCCTTTGGCCCAGTGACGGGATGGGCCAGCTACCTCAAGATGAATGCCGTCTGCCGTGCGCGAGGCCAGGCCCGCACCGCAGGCAAGCCGTCCGATATCTCCTCATTGCTGGCTGCGCGCCGACTCGACGGGCGGCGTGGGCTGATCGAATATTCCGGGGCGCGGCAAGTGCCCGGAGCCCGCATGCGGGCCCGTCTTGCCGCCAGTGCGTCGCCGTGGGCGACGGCCCTGCTACCGAATTCATTAGCGTGCGGCGGAGGTAATGCCGTGCGCCGATGAATCGCTCGCTCGACTGGGGTAGTGGCAAAGTGCTGCGCCTCGGGTCGGTCGGGTCGCCAACCTAGGTCATTCGATATTCACTCTCTAGTGAAGGAGTTATCCATGGCAACGACTGCGAAGAAGAAGCCGGCGGCCAAGAAGGCCGCCAAGCCGGCAGCCAAGAAGGCTGCACCGGCCAAGAAAGCCGCTGTGAAGAAGGTAGCCGCCAAGAAGGCGCCGGCCGCCAAGAAGGCTGCAGTGAAGAAGGTAGCCGCCAAGAAGGCGCCGGCCGCCAAGAAGGCTGCAGTGAAGAAGGTCGCCGCCAAGAAGGCAGCGCCGGCCAAGAAGGCCGCAGTAAAGAAGGTCGCCGCCAAGAAGGCAGCGCCGGCCAAGAAGGCAGCGCCGGCCAAGAAGGCCGCAGTGAAGAAGGTCGCCGCCAAGAAGGCAGCACCGGCCAAGAAGGCCGCAGTGAAGAAGGTCGCCGCCAAGAAGGCAGCACCGGCCAAGAAGGCCGCAGTGAAGAAGGTCGCCGCCAAGAAGGCAGCACCGGCCAAGAAGGCCGCTGCCAAGAAGGCTGCGCCGGCCAAGAAGGCTGCTGCCAAGAAGACCGCCGCCAAGAAGCCGGCTGCGAAGAAGGCTGCTGCCAAGAAGCCGGCTGCGAAGAAGGCCAAGGCTGCCCCTGCGGCGGCTCCTGCCGCTGCGCCCGCCGTTGCTCCTGCTGCCGCTGCCAAGACCGCGCTGAACCCGGCCGCTGCCTGGCCGTTCCCGACGGGCAACCGTCCGTAAGCCTCACTCGGTCGAGTGGGGGCCACGACATCCGCAAGGAGTCGCCCGGGCACGTACAGCGTGCCATAGTGGCCGGATACACCGTATCCGGCCAGCAAGACACCAGTCTTGCCAACCCGCCGACGGCGCTTGCCCGGCGGGTTTTTTCTTTTGGGCCTGCCGCTGCGAAGGGGAAGGGGCGATGGAAGCGCTGTCCCTGACAGCCTGACCTGTCCTCCCAAAAGAAAAGCGCCGCATTCTCTCGGATGCGGCGCCTCCAGTCGCCGGGACGCAGGTGAATCAGTGCGTGACCCGCGTCACGCCGCCGGAGGTCAGCAAGCGCACCCGGTCGCCGGGCCGGAACAGTTCGTCCGCTTCCTGCGTGATCGCGCGCATCTCGCCATTTTCCAGCCGGACCGTGATCTCCAGCCCGCGCCGCTGATTGACCTTGTTCTCGGCCGCGCTGCCGGCAATGCCACCAAGCACCGCGCCAAGAATGCCGGCCGCCACCGAGCCGTTGCCGCTGCCGATCAGGCTGCCTGCGGCGACGCCGCCGATCGCGCCGCCGGCAATGGTGCCGGCGCCGGTCTGGCCGCCCTGGATCATGACGTCGCGCACACCTTCGACCATGCCGTAGCGCACGGTCTGCTCGCGCTGTGCCTGGCCTGTCGAGTAGACGCTGTTGGAGCTGGAGTCCGTGGCACAGCCGCTGATCAGCGCCGCCACGGCGCACAGGGCGATGACACCCGTTCGGAGTTTGTTGTTCATTTCAATGCCCGTAAACGTGCCACGCCCTCGCCGCAGGTCAGGCGTAGCGGTAGCCGAATGCAGACTGGAAGCGGTTGCCGATTTCGTCGAGCGACAACCAATGGTTCTGCGGACCCTGCTGCGCGATCTTGATCGATCCCATCAGCGATGCCAGGCGGCCAGTGGTTTCCCAGTCTAACCCGTTTTCAATGCCGAACAGCAGGCCGCCGCGGAAGGCGTCGCCACAGCCGGTCGGGTCCACGATGCGCTCGGCCGGAACGGCCGGGATCGCGTACTGCTGACCATCGGCAAAGATGCTGGCGCCGCGTTCGCCGTGCGTGACGATGAAGGCACGAACCTTGGCGGCAACCTCGGCGCTGGTCCAGGCAGTGCGGGACAGCAGGACCTGCGCTTCGTAGTCATTGACTGTCACGTAGCTCGCGAGTTCAACGAACTCCCGCAGGTCTTCGCCGTTGAACAGCGGCATTGCCTGGCCAAGGTCAAAGATGAACGGAATTCCGGACTCGGCGAACTGGCGCGCGTGGTGGAGCATGCCCTCGCGGCTGTCCGGGGCGACGATGCCGAGCTTCGGTGCGTGGCTGCCGCCCAGCGCATCCTTCACGTTGGAGAGCTGCGACTGGCTCATCGCGCCGGGATGGAAGGCGGTGATCTGGTTGTTGTCCAGATCGGTGGTGATCATGGCCTGCGCCGTGAACGTATCTGGCAGCACGCGGATGTGCGTGGTGTCGATATTCAGCGCGCGCAGGTACTGCAGGTAGGGTTCGGCGTCCGCGCCCACCGTGGCCATGACCACGGGCTCGCCGCCGAGCATCTTGAGCGTATAGGCGATATTGCCGGCGCAGCCGCCGTACTCGCGCCGCATGCCGGGCACCAGGAACGAGACGTTCAGCATGTGGATCTGGTCCGGCAGGATGTGTTCGCGGAAGCGTCCGTCGAACGTCATGATGGTGTCGTAGGCGACGGAGCCGCAGATCAGGCTGGCCATGCTCTCTCCAGGTACTTGGGGTGGTCGGGCCGTGCGCGGCCCGCAGGGTTTCAGAAAACGGAAGCGGCCGCCCCGGGAATGCAGGCGGCCGTTGCGGGATGCCGGGCGGCTTACTTCAGTGCGGCGAGCGCGGCGTCGTAGTCGGGCTCGTTCTTGATCTCGGGCACCAGCTGGCTGTACTTGACGACGTTGTTCTCGTCCAGCACCACCACGGCACGCGCGGTCACGCCGGCCAGCGGGCCGGTCGTGATGTCCACACCGTAGTTGCCCTTGAACTCGGCGCCGCGCATCGTCGACAGCGGCACCACGTTGGCCAGGCCTTCGGCGGTGCAGAAGCGGCCCATGGCGAACGGCAGGTCGGCCGAGACCGTCAGCACCACGGTGTTGGCCAGGCCGCTGGCAGCCTCGTTGAACTTGCGCGCCGACGCCTGGCACACCGGGGTGTCCAGGCTCGGTACGATATTCAGCACTTTGCGCTTGCCGGCGAAGTCGGCCAGCGTCACGTCCTTCAGGTCCTTGCCAACCAGCTTGAAGTCGGCGGCCTTGTCGCCGGGTTGCGGGAACTTGCCTGCCACTTCAATGGCGTTGCCGCCGAGAGTCACGTTGCTCATCACTGCTCCTTCCTGTTCAGGATCTTCGGGGGGCGCAGCTTGCGGCCGGACTCGATTCGGCCCTTGGCAGCAAGCCTGCGGAATCCAGGGACCGTCCACCGTGAAAAGCGCGAGCGCCTTGCGCGTGAACAGGCCCTATGGATAGAAAATCAGCACGCGGTAATTGGCCGCCGCCTGCTGAGTCCGGAATCGTACCCGAACCTGCAGCTCCGTGCCTGCACGAAGGCCGTGCGTGGCGAAAGGCTTCTGCGCCGGTTCCAGATACTCGGATGGCTCCAGGACGCGCCGCAGCAGTAACTGGTCCTGCAGGTCGGTCATGACCAGTTCGATGGCCGGCAAGGCGGTGGTGGCGCGGCCCTGGTTGCGCAGCGTGACCGCCAGGATGTAGGCATCGCTGCCTTCATCCTGCTTCTGCAACTGGGAGGTATCGATGCGCAGCGCGTCGATGTCGCGCCATGGCGGCACCACGCAGCCCAGCGGCCTGCACGCGGCTTCCAGCATGGGGCGCAGCGCCGGGAACTGTCCCGCGAGCTGTCCTCGCATCAGGTAGAGCCCCTGCAGGAGCACCCCAATGGCCAATACACCGGCGGCGATGTGCCAGCCATAGCGCAGGCGCGGCGGAGCAGGCGTCGCCGCGGCCTCGCGCGCGCGTTCGCGTTCACGCTCGCGGGCCTGGCGCAGGAAATCAGGTGCGAATGCCGGACCCAGTTGCGGCTCCTGGCGTGCCCAGCGCCGCTCGACGTCCTCGCGCGCAATGGCGCCGGCGGTGGCGCTGAACGCATCGCTGGTGCTCGGCCCGTAAGTGGGGCCATAGTTGCGGCCGTAGTCGTTGTCAGGCTCGTGCGGTGCTTTGGGTGTCGCAGCTTCGGCCGGTGTGTGGGGTGCGCTGCCTGGCGTTTCGGTGCTGTCGCTTGACCGTGCGCGCAGGAACTCGCTGGCGCTGCGCAGCACGGGTTCGCCGGATTCGGCGGCCTCTTCGGTGACCGGTGCGTTGACAGGTGCGTCGACCGGTGCATCAACTTGGTCCTCGGACGCCTTCGGTGCCGCGGCCCCGGTCGTACGCGTGGACGATTCCTGGTCGTCGAGGGCAGAGCTGTCCAGCGCTGGCCACGGAGCATGAGCGGCCCCGATCGCGGCGTATGCCTGATCGGCTTCCTGGCCGGCATGAGTCTTGCCGTTGGCGGCCTCGACGGGACCGGAGTCGGCAGGCTCCGCTTCCGACGGTTCGGCTTCAGAAGCTTCGGCTTCCTGCGTTGCGGGTTGCGCGCTGTCTTCGGCAGCCGGTTCTATGGATGGAGAGCCAGCGTCCTGCCCGCCCGGTGTTTCCACCTCGGCGGGTGCCTCTTCGTCCTCGGCCGGCGCCATCATCATGGTGGGCGAATCGAGCGCGGGCACGTCGTACCCGGGGTCGTAACCAGGATCGAAGTGAGTGGAAGACGCTGTTGGCGCGGTTGCGGCAGGCGCAGCCGCAACCGGTTCCGGCGCCTGCTGTGGCGGCCGCGAGGAGGCCGAGGCAGCCGGCGCGGGCACTTCGATCAGGTGCTCACGCGCATCGAAGACGGTTTCGCAGTGTCCGCAACGCACCAGTCCCTGACGCAGACGCAGCTGGTCGGCGACCAGCCGGAAAGCGGTGCGGCAGGCCGGGCAGCGCGTGACGAGCTTGGCGGCGGCCATCGGCGCACCTCAGGGACGGGTGCCGTGCAGGCAGACCCAGCCTTCCTCGCTGCGCCAGACGGTCAGCGGCAGCCAGGCGGCATAGGCGGCCGCGACTTCCTCGGCCTGGCGCTCGAGCACGCCGGACAACACCAGGCGTCCGCCGGAGCGCACGCGGGCGCTCAGCATCGCGGCCATCAGCTTGAGCGGGTTGGAGAGGATGTTGGCGACGACGAGATCGTAGGTCGCCTCGGAGACCGACTCCGGCAGCGCGAACCCGGCCTGGACCTGGTTGCGCTCGGCGTTGTAGCGCGACGCTTCCACGGCGTTCGGGTCGATGTCGATGCCGAGCGTAGCGCCGGCGCCGAGCTTCTTCGCCACGATCGCGAGGATGCCGGAGCCGCAGCCGTAGTCGAGCACGGTCTCGCCGGCCTTCAGGTTCTGTTCCAGCCACTGCATGCAGAGCCGCGTGGTCGGATGGCTGCCGGTGCCAAAGGCGAGACCCGGGTCGAGTTCAAGTACCACGGCGTCCGGCTCCGGCGCCTCGTGCCACGACGGCACGACCCAGATCCGTTCGCCGATGCGGATCGGCTCGAACTGCGATTGCGTGAGGCGCACCCAGTCCTGGTCTTCGACATCGCGCAGCACATAGGCCGGCACCGGATCGATGCCGAGTGCATTCGACGCGGCCGCGACCGCGAGCACCGGGTCGGTGTCGTCGCCGAACAGCGCGACCACGCGCGAGCGGTTCCAGGCAAGCCGTGTCGGCTCGAGCCCGGGCTCGCCGAACAGCGGCTGCTCATCCGGCGTGTCGGCGTCGGCGTCTTCCACCGATACCGACAGCGCGCCAAGGTCGAACAAGGCGTCAGACCAGGCTTCGGCCTGGTCCTGCGCCACTTCGATCACACATTCCTGAAATGCCACGGGCTTCCTTTTGTACAGCAGGTGCGGCAGCTGCCGCGTCAGGCTTTTTCGCGCTGCGCCAGGCGATGCTCGAGATAGTGGATGCTGGTGCCGCCTTCGACGAAGTTGGCGTCCATCATCAGCTCGCGGTGCAGCGGGACGTTGGTCTGGATACCGTCCACCACCATCTCCGACAGCGCGATCCGCATGCGGGCAATGGCTTGCTCGCGGCTGGCGCCGTAGGTGATGATCTTGCCGATCATCGAATCATAATTCGGGGGGACGAAGTAGCCATCATACGCGTGCGAGTCCACGCGTACACCGGGACCGCCAGGCATGTGCCAGGCGGTGATGCGGCCGGGCGACGGGATGAACTTGAACGGGTCTTCGGCGTTGACGCGGCACTCGATCGCATGCCCACGGAACTGCACATCCTTCTGGCGGAAGCGCAGCTTTTCGCCGAAGGCGATGCGGATCTGTTCCTGCACGATGTCGATGCCGGTGATCATCTCGGTGACCGGGTGCTCGACCTGCACGCGCGTGTTCATCTCGATGAAGTAGAACTCGTTGTTCTCGTACAGGAACTCGAACGTGCCGGCACCACGGTAGCCCATCTTGCGGCAGGCCTCGGCGCAGCGGTCGCCGATGCGCTCGATCAGGCGGCGCGGGATGTGCGGCGCGGGCGCTTCCTCGATCACCTTCTGGTGGCGGCGCTGCATGGAGCAGTCGCGCTCGCCCAGCCAGATGGCCTGCTTGTGCTGGTCGGCAAGGATCTGGATTTCCACGTGGCGCGGATTCTCCAGGAACTTCTCCATGTAGACCTCGGGGTTGCCGAAGGCGCGGCCGGCTTCCTCGCGCGTCATGTTGACGGCGTTGACCAGCGCAGCCTCGGTGTGGACCACGCGCATGCCGCGGCCGCCACCGCCGCCGGCGGCCTTGATGATGACCGGGTAGCCCACCTGGCGCGCGATGGCCAGGATTTCCTTCGGATCTTCGGGCAACGCGCCATCCGAGCCCGGCACGCACGGCACGCCGGCCTTGATCATGGCCTGCTTGGCCGAGACCTTGTCGCCCATCAGGCGGATGCTTTCGGCGGTCGGGCCGATGAAGACGAAGCCGGACTTCTCCACGCGCTCGGCAAAGTCGGCATTCTCCGACAGGAAGCCATAGCCCGGGTGGATCGCCTGCGCGTCGGTCACCTCGGCGGCCGAGATGATGGCAGGCATGTTCAGGTAGGACAGCGGCGACGGGGCCGGGCCGATACACACGGCTTCGTCGGCCAGCTTCACGTACTTGGCTTCCTTGTCGGCTTCCGAGTACACCACCACGGTCTTGATGCCCAGCTCGCGGCAGGCGCGCTGGATGCGAAGGGCAATTTCACCGCGGTTCGCGATCAGAATTTTTTCAAACATGGTCTCTCTCTGCGAGAACGGGAGCGGTCCCGCCAGGTGCCTCAGCGGCACACCGGGCGCGCGGCCGGGGAACTGGCGGTGCCAGGGGGCCGCTTCATGGCATGGGATGCGGGCCGCAACGTGCGGACATCCACGAGATCCGGCGAGCCGCTCAGCCCCGCGCCGCATCGGGCAGGGCTGCGCGGCTCGCCGGACAGCATCAGCCGATGACGAACAGCGGCTGGCCGTATTCCACTGCCTGGCCGTTCTCGACCAGGATTTCCTTGATTACGCCGGCCTTGTCGCACTCGATCTCGTTGAGCAGCTTCATGGCCTCGATGATGCAGACGGTCTGGCCTTCCTTGACGGTGTCGCCCACATTGACGAACGGCGCGGCGCCCGGCGACGGGGCACGATAGAAAGTACCGACCATGGGCGAGGTCACCACGTGGCCTGCCGGAAGCTGGGCGGCGGCCGGCTCGGCGGCTACCGGGGCGCTGGCTGCAGCGGCGGCAGGCATGACCGGCAGTGCCTGCATCTGCGGCATGGCCATCGGCGCGGCGATGACTTGCGGCGGTTGCTTGACGATGCGTACCTTGCCATCGCCTTCCGTCACTTCCAGCTCCGAGATGCCGGATTCGGCCACCAGGTCGATCAGCGTCTTCAGCTTGCGCAGGTCCATCTTCTTATCCTCCTGAATCAGGTTGTCCGGGCGCGCCCTGGCGGGCCGCGGCGGAAGAAATCGTCGGTGCGGCGACCGGCTGTCCACGCCCGCGGTGTTCGCACACGCTGCAGGCGCGGCGCCAGGCGGCGCGCGTCATGTTTTTCGGGTAAAGCTTGTTTGCCGGCGGGCTTCAGCCCTTTGGCGGCGGCTGCTCCAGCCCGAGGGCATAGTCCAGCGCCAGCAGGTAGCCGTGCCAGCCCAATCCGCAGATCACGCCGACCGCGAGGTCGGAGAAATAGGAATGGTGACGGAAGCTTTCGCGGCGATGCACATTCGACAGGTGCACTTCGACAAACGGAATGGCCACGCCGGCCAACGCATCGCGCAGCGCCACGCTGGTGTGCGTATAGGCGGCCGGGTTGATGATGATGAAATCCACCCCTTCCGTACGCGCGGCGTGGACGCGGTCGACCAGCGCCCCTTCGTGGTTGGACTGGAATGACGACAACGCGATACCGGCGTCGGCGGCGTGACGCCCCAGTGCTGCGTCGATATCGGCCAGCGTGGTATGCCCGTAGGTCTCCGGTTCGCGCGTGCCCAGCAAATTGAGGTTTGGCCCATGCAGGACCAGCACCTTGCGGTAGCGGGCTGAGCGACGATTGGAGCGGGTTGCAGTCACGGCGGCTCGACCAGTTCAACGAAATTGCGCGGAGATTACCGTAGCTTAGAGGGATTTGTCTAGCACGCGATACAAGGCTTCATGCGCTTGCCCGGCATTGGCGCGTTGATTAGGCCACTTTGGGGCGCCGGGCGCAATATGCGCGCAGTTTCGATGCAAGTTCGGCACCGATTCCGTGAACTTGCATGAAGAAGCCTGTTATGGCGCCGGCTGCACCTAGGATCGTGGCAGAACCGCGCGCAACTCGTCAGACGTGATGCGTCCCATCTTGCGGTATTTCACGGATCCGTCGGGATTGATCACGACGGTGTAAGGCAGGCCGCCAGCGGCATTGCCGAAGTTGCGCGACAACTCCGTGCCCGCGAAGCCAGCCACCGCGAGAGGATAGGCAACCGGCACTTTCTTCACGAACTGCTGGATATTGGCGGCTGAATCGATGCCGATGCCGACAAACTCGACCTTGCGGGCCGCGTACTCGGCATGCAGCGCGGTCAGCTCCGGCATTTCTTCCACGCAGGGCCCGCACCACGGCGCCCAGAAGTTGACCACCACGGTTTTGCCGCGCAGCTTGCCAAGATCGATATCGGTGCCACTCGGGTCGGGCAGGCGAGTCTGGAAGAAAGTTTCCACGGCCTGCGAGGACGCTGGCTTTGGCGAGAACATGAAATGACCGGCCAGCGCTCCCGCGGCACAGGCCACCACGGCCACGGCAATCCACAGCCACAGGCGGGAACGGTTGACAGGTTTCTGGGTGGGAGCGTTCATGGGGTCTCGGTAAGCGGGCAGCGGTTCGGCCCAGATGCCGGCAAATGGTGATCTTCTGACAGGCTCGGCTGGCCTCAGTTCGACCCATCTGCGTCGGCAAGCAGCGCCCGCACGGCCTGCATATCGGCCCTGGCCAGGCGGCCGCTCGCATCGGAGCGCGCGGCGCCGCGTTCGTCATCGGCATCATACAGAGCAATATGAATACCGACGGGCGCACCCAGCTCGGCACGGACTTCGCCGGCCAGCAGGCGGGCTTCGCGACGGTCGGGCCACTGGCCTTTCCACAGGAAGCTCAGGGTTTCAACCTCGCCGCGGCCATTGAAGTGACGGGACTCGCTGGTCTCGAAGTCGACGCCGGCATTGAGCAGGTGCAATGTGGCGTCCTTGGCGCTGTCGCAGAAGCATTGCAGATAGATATCCGAATGCTCGGTCGCGGTGCCATTGAGCACGGCGCCCACGAGGTACGGGCGGAAGCCAGCCAGGTCCTCCATCGCGAGGATGGCTACCCGGCGCAGCAGCGCCAGCACGCGCGGCTGCGTCTCGGCGTGGAAAAGTGCCTGATAAGCGCGGACTTCGGCTTCGATCATCTCGTTATCGGGCAGCCATTCGCCAGCCACGCGCTGGTCGCCGAGCAACTGGCGCGCGGCCTTGCGCTTCGCGGTGGCGTAATCGGCGCCATCTTCGGCAATCATGCGTGCCGCGGCCTGTGCGATCTCCTCGCGCAGGCGGGCAGGGTCGGAAAGGGCATGTCGTGGCATGTGCCGATGATACCGGAGCAGCGCGCCCGGCCGGTGCGCAGAGCTCTGCCGCAGTGCAGCGAAGCGCGCAAGCGCTCGGGTACAATCGAAGTCTTCCTGCCCGGCATGGTCCGCTGGACCACGGCTGGCAAGCCGACCGGCCCGACCGGTCCCAAGTCTTTCCGGGAACCCCATGCATATTCATATCCTTGGCATCTGCGGCACTTTCATGGGCGGCCTGGCGGTACTCGCCAAGCAGGCCGGTCACCGTGTGACCGGCTGCGATGCCAATGTCTATCCGCCAATGAGCACCCAGCTCGAGGCCCAGGGTATCGAGCTGATCGAGGGCTTCGATCCCGCCCAGCTCGCGCTTGAGCCGGACCTGTTCGTGATCGGCAACGTGGTGTCGCGCGGCAATCCGCTGATGGAAGCGATCCTCAACCGCAACCTGCCCTATGTGTCGGGCCCGCAATGGCTGGGCGAGCACGTACTGGCGGGCAAGTGGGTACTGGCCGTGGCCGGCACGCACGGCAAGACCACCACGACGTCGATGCTCGCGTGGATCCTGGAGGATGCCGGCTACAACCCCGGTTTCCTCGTCGGCGGCGTGCCGCAGAATTTCGGCATCTCGGCGCGCGTGACGGAATCGGACTTCTTCGTGATCGAGGCGGATGAATACGACACCGCCTTCTTCGACAAGCGCAGCAAGTTCGTCCACTATCGTCCGCGCACGGCCATCCTGAACAACCTGGAATACGATCACGCCGACATCTTCCCGGATCTCGCGGCGATCGAAACGCAGTTCCACCACCTGGTGCGTACGGTGCCGGGGCAGGGCCGCCTGGTCGTCAATGGCCTCGAAGCCAGCCTGGCCCGCGTGCTCGAGCGTGGCTGCTGGAGCGAGGTGGAGCAATTTGGCGTTGGTGACTGGCGCGAAAGCGACGCAGGCGGCGACGGCGGCAAGGATGCCTTCGACGTGTGGTTCGGCGAGGCCGTGCAGGGCCGCGTGACCTGGGACCTGCAGGGCACCCATAACCGCTTGAACGCGCTGGCCGCCATTGCCGCCGCGCGCCATGTCGGCATACCGCCGGCGCAGGCCATCGAATCGCTCAGCCGCTTCGCCAACGTGAAGCGCCGCATGGAAGTGCGTGGCGTGGCCGGCGGCGTGACCGTCTATGACGACTTCGCCCATCATCCCACCGCGATTCAGACCACGCTGGAAGGCCTGCGCCGCCGCGTCGATGGCGCGCGCATCCTGGCTGTGCTGGAGCCGCGCTCCAACACCATGAAGCTCGGCGTGATGAAGGCGCAGCTGCCGGCCAGTCTCGAGCAGGCCGACCTGGTGTTCGGCTATGGCGCCCCGAGCGGCAAGGACGCGCTCGGCTGGGACCTCGCTGGCGCGCTGGCCCCGCTTGGCAAGAAGGCCGCGGCTTTCCACGATCTCGGCGCACTGGTCGAGGCCGTGCGCGCCGCGGCGCGGCCCGGCGACCAGGTGCTGGTCATGAGCAACGGCGGCTTCGGCGGCGTGCACCAGAAGTTGCTGGACGCGCTGGGCCAGGGCGCCGCAGGCTAAGGGCAGCCGATATGCTGCTGTACCTGCACGGATTCCGCTCCTCGCCGCAGTCGTTCAAGGCGCGGCTGGTGCAGGAGCGCATGCGCGAATGGGGCGTGGGGCGCTACTACGCCTGCCCCTTGCTCGATGTCTCTCCTGCCCGGGCGATCGCCCAGGCCGAAGCCGCCATCAGCGCGGCGCGCGCGGGCGGCGACCAGGAAATCGCGATCGTGGGGTCCTCGCTGGGCGGCTTCTACGCGCGCTGGCTCGGCGAGCGCCATGGCTGCCGCACGGTGCTGCTGAACCCGGCTATCCACCCGTGGACCGACTTGCAGCAATACATCGGCGAGCAACCGCTGTGGCACGGCGGCGGCTCGGTCACGGTCGAGCCGCGCCATATGCAGGAACTGCTCGACTTGCGCGTCGATGCCCTGACGCATCCCGAACGCTATTACCTGCTGGCTGCCACCGGCGATGAAGTGCTCGACTACCGCGAGATGGTCGCCGCCTGCACGGGCGCGCATATCCGCGTGATCTCGGGCAGCGATCACGGCATCAGCGAGTTTGCGGACTACGTCGACGACGTGCTGGCCTTCTGCGGCTACGGGCCTGGCGGCGTGGTGCCGGGCCGCGCGGCATGAGCGCGCAGAGCGCGCGCCGCTGCGGCTGGACCTGCCACCTGCCATTCGACCCGGCGATCCCGCCGAACCTGCGGCATTGGGTCACGGGCGAAGGCTCGCTGACCGCACGGCTGGTGGCCGCTTCCGAACGCTTCCGTGTGCACCGCTTGCGCCAGGATTCGGCGCGGCCCTATCTGGACGAATGGCAGGCACTCGGGCAATGCCGCCGCGAACCGGCGCTCACGCGCGAAGTGCTGCTGATCTGCGACGAGCAGCCGGCCATCTACGCGCACACCGTCGTGCGCGAGCGCCACGCGCGCCGTGACTGGCCCTTCCTGCGCGGGCTCGGCGAACGCCCCCTGGGCGGTCGCCTGTTTGTGGATCCGACCGTGCGGCGCGATCCGTTCGAGTTTGCGCGGCTGCTGCCGCACCACCCGCTGCGCCAGGCGCTGCAGCGGATCCTGCCGGCCATGGCGCCGGTGCCGATGCTGCCGGCGCGCCGTTCCGTATTCCGGCGCGGCGCCGGCGTCATGCTTGTGACAGAGGTCTTCTTGCCGGACCTGCTGGCACGGCCTTCACGGGGACTCCGGCAAAGTTGTCCATCAGACCGGAGCCCCGACTGACTTACACACTACCCAGAGCTATAAAGAGAAAGACATCATGAAATTGCAGGGTCGCGTTGCCATCATCACCGGCGCAGCCGCCGGCATCGGGTTTGCCACCGCCGAGCGCTTTGCCGCCGAAGGCGCCATTGTCATCCTTTGCGACGTACAGGAAGCGCGTGTGCGCGAGGCCGCGGCGAAGCTGGCCGCCAACGGCGCCACCGTCGCCGCCTACCGTGTCGACGTGACGCGCCGCGACGAGGTCGATGCCATGGTCGCGGCGGTGCTGGCCGCGCATGGCCGCATCGACGTGCTCGTGAACAACGCCGGCATCACCAAGGATGCGCGCCTGGCCAAGATGACCGAGGCGCAGTTCGATGCGGTCATCGACGTCAACCTGAAGGGCGTGTTCAATTGCGCGCAGGCCGTGGCTTCCGTGATGACCGAGCAGGGCAAGGGCGTGATCCTCAACGCGTCGAGCGTGGTCGGCCTGTATGGCAACTTCGGCCAGACCAACTACGCGGCCAGCAAGTTCGGCGTGATCGGCTTCACCAAGACCTGGGCGCGCGAACTCGGGCCCAAGGGCGTGCGCGTCAACGCCGTGTGCCCGGGCTTCGTCAACACCGAGATCCTGCAGACCGTGCCGGAGAAGGTGCTCGATGGCATGAAGGAATCTTGCTGGCTGCGCCGCCTGGCCGAGCCGTCGGAGATCGCCAGCGTGTACGCCTTCCTGGCCAGCGACGACGCCAGCTACATCAACGGCGTCGCCATCGAGACCAGCGGCGGCATGTCGCTCTGACGTCACCTTCATCCGGCCGCACTACGCGACATACCCCGCGCCATACCCCCGCCGTGCCGGTCGCCGGCAGGCGGCCGGAACCAGTGCGGTATCATTCTGACTTTGGCACTTGCGGCCAGCCTGCCCGTCAGGGGCACTCACTCTATCTCCCCGGAACCCTCGTCTGTGCCGCCCGAGCGGCAGGGTTCCCGGCATTTCTGAAAGTACCGATCGATGCAGTTGCTGTTCGAAGAAGGCGGCGAGATTCGCGCCGGCACCGTGCTGACTCAGCAGGGCGAGGCCTACCAGGTCGAATTGCCGGCCGGCAAGCGCACCAAGGTCAAGTCGCGCGACGTGCTGCTGCAGTTTGCCCAGCCGTCGGCGAGCGAGCTGGTGCGCCAGACCGGCGAGATGACCGCCGAAATCGACCTCGACTTCCTGTGGGAATGCGCACCCGAAGCCGAATTCGGCTTTGCCGAGCTGGCCGCCGAATACTACGGCGCGGATGCCGGCCCCGTGCAGCAGGCGGCACTGGCCATGGCCCTGCACGGCAACCCGGTGTATTTCCGCCGCAAGGGTCGCGGACGCTACCAGCGCGCGCCGGAAGACCAGCTCAAGGCCGCCCTGGCGGCGCTCGAGCGCAAGAAGCAGCAGGCACTCTTGCAGGCCGAATATGAAGACCAGCTCAAGGCGCTGACCCTGCCGGAATCGTTCCGCAACAAGGTGCTGCAACTGCTGTTCAAGCCGGACAAGAACAGCCTGGAATACAAGGCGATGGACGCCGCCTGCACTGCGCTCGGCATGTCGCCGATGCGCCTGATGGTGGCGGCCGGCGGCGTGGCCAGCGCGCGTGCGCTGCATGAGGCCAAGTTCCTTGCCGAGTGCTTCCCGAAGGGCACGGGCTTCCCGGAGATCGACGTACCCGAGCCGCAGGCCGACCTGCCCGTGGCCGACGTGCAAGCGTTCTCGATCGATGACGTGACTACCACCGAGATCGACGATGCGCTGTCGGTCACCGAGCTGCCGGACGGCAACCTGCGCGTCGGCATCCACATTGCCGCGCCCGCGCTTGGCATCCGCCGTGGCGAGCCGCTCGACGCGGTCGCGCGCAATCGCCTTTCCACCGTCTACTTCCCGGGCGACAAGATCACCATGCTGCCCGACGCCGTGGTCGAGCGCTACACACTGCAGGAAGGCCGCCAGTGCCCGGCGCTGTCGCTCTACGTGACGGTCGAGCCACTGCAATGGCAGGTGCTGGGCAGCGAGACGCGCGCCGAGATGGTGATGATCGCGGCCAACCTGCGTCATAACCTGCTCGACGATGTCATCACCGAGGCGTCGCTGGCCGATGGTAGCGGTGACTATCCGTTCCGCGCCGAACTGACGCGCCTGTGGCACTTTGCCGGCGCACTGCACGACGAGCGCCAGAAGGCCCGCCTGGCCAGTGGCCTGCGGCCCGAATCGCACAATCGCGCGGATTTCAATTTCTACCTCGACGACCAGGCCGACGGCAGCCAGCGCGTGCGCATCGAGCAGCGCAAGCGCGGATCGCCGCTGGACAAGATCGTGGCCGAGCTGATGATCCTGGCCAACAGCACGTGGGGCAAGCTGCTGGCGGACAACGGCGTGCCGGGCATCTACCGCACGCAGAAGGCCTGGGGCATGCACCGCACCCGCATGCAGACCTACCCGGCCCCGCACGAAGGGCTGGGCGTGGCGCAGTATGCGTGGAGCACTTCGCCGCTGCGCCGCTATGTCGACCTGGTCAACCAGTGGCAGATCCTGGCGGTGGCGCAGCATGGCATCACGGCCAAGCTGGTGGCGCCGTTCAAGCCGAAGGACGCCGACCTGCTGGCCGCGGTGGCGGACTTCGAAGGCACCTACGCGGCCTATGCGGACCACCAGTCGACCATGGAACGCTACTGGTGCCTGCGCTGGCTGCAGCAGGAAGGCCGCGAGCGCATGATGGCCACCACGCTCAAGGAAGGCGCGGTGCGCTTCACCGAGATCCCGCTGGTCACGCGCGTGCCCGAACTGGCGCAGGCGCAGCGCGGCACGCAGGTGCTGCTCGAGATCGGCGACATCGATGAGATCTCGCTCGATGTGTCGTGCCGGGTGCTCGAAGTCTTTGCCGGTGAGGGCGCGTTGCCCGAGGAAGAACTCGAAAGCGACGAGGAAGCCGCTGAAGTCTCGGCAGAAGCCGCGGCGGAGATGGCAGCCGAGCACGCTGCCGAGCAGTCCGCGGAAGGCGCCGAGCCTCCCGCCGGCGAAGCGGGCGACCCGGCCGCAGATGGCAGTGGGGACGGGGCGTCTGCCGCGCGCGACACCATTGTCCCCAGCCAGGGCTGATCCCTTCGGAAAAGCCGGCGGCTCACATACAATGCCCTTCTGACCCGGAGCAGCCGCCGGGCCGGGGGCGCATGACGCCATGCGGCCCCGGCGAATCTCCCAAGCGATTCCCCCAAGCCACTGTCCAGCCAGCTCTCCATCGTGAACGCCGCTCTCGTCGATCCCCGCCACTGGTGGCATGCCAGCAATACGCTGGCCAAGGCGCTGGCCATCTCGGTCGTCGTGCACGTGGTGCTGCTGATGGTCCGGATCGCGGCACCCGAGGTGTTCGAGATCAAGCGCACGGATGCGGCGCTGGACGTGGTGCTGGTCAATTCCAAGTCCGCGCAGAAGCCGCGCAACGCGACCGTGCTGGCACAGGCCAACCTCGATGGCGGCGGCGACCACGACCAGCAGCGCGCCACCACGCCGCTGCCGGCACAGACCGTGTCGCAGGACGGCGACCTGGTGCGCCAGGTGCAGCGCCGCGTCGAGCAGCTCGAGCTGGAACAGCAGCGCCTGATGACGCAGTCGCGCGAAGCTGCCCCGGCCGTGCGCAGCCAGCCGCTCAAGCCTGGCGAGCAGCGCCAGGACAATCCACTGCGCGGCCAGGACGAGCGTACCTCGACGGACGAGATGGCCAAGCTGGAAGCGGAGATCGGCCGCAATATGGAGCACTACGCCAAGCGGCCCAAGCGCTACCAGCTCACCGCCACGAGCGCGCGCGAGGTCGACTACGCGCAGTACTATGACCGCCTGCGCCGCAAGATCGAGGCGCGCGGCACCAGCGATTTCCCGCAAAGCAAGGGCAAGCCGCTGTACGGCCAGCTGATCCTGGTGATCAACGTGAACCGTCTGGGCAAGCTTGGCTACAACCGCGACGGCTACAACGTCGATGCCATCGACGTGGTCAAGAGCTCCGGCGATCCGGCGCTGGACCGCCAGGCCGTTGCCATTGTCCGCGCTGCCGCGCCGTTCGGCCCGTTCACGGCCGAGATGACGGCGCGCCAGGACATCCTCGAAGTCATTTCCACATTCAAGTTCTCGCGCAGCGGGCTGGAAACCCGCTTGCAGGCCCGCTGATGACCTCCACTGAACCTACCCAGCCGGCTGACCGCTACGTCGTGGTCGGCAACCCGGTCGCGCACAGCCGCTCCCCATTCATCCACGCCGCGTTTGCGCAGCAGACCGGCGAGGCCGTCGAGTACGGCCGCCTGGAAGCGCCGCTCGACGCGTTCGCCGAGACCGTGCGCGCGTTCCTGGCCGACGGCGGCCACGGCTTCAACGTGACCGTGCCGTTCAAGCTGCAGGCCTATGACCTGGCCGACCGCCTGACGGAGCGTGCCGAAGCTGCTGGCGCGGTCAACACGATGTGGATCGAGGACGGGCTGATCCACGGCGACAACACCGATGGCATTGGGCTGGTGCGCGACATCCAGGACAATCTCGACACGCTGCTGGAAGGCCAGCGCGTGCTGCTGCTGGGCGCGGGCGGCGCGGCCATGGGCGCGATGCTGCCGCTGATCGAATGCCGGCCTTCGCGCATCGTGGTGGCCAACCGCACGGCTTCCCGCGCGAGCGACATGCTCGAGGAATTCGTGGAAGCAGCCGACGCCTACGGCGTGGAGCTGTGGGGCGGCGGTCTCGATGCACTCGAGCAGTTGTCCGAGGACGAGGCCTGCGACGTGGTCATCAACGCATCGTCGAGCAGCCTGCATGGCGAACTGCCGCCGGTGCCAGCGTTCCTGCTCGGCGAAGGCGTGCTGGCGTACGACATGATGTACGGCGCCGAGCCGACCGTGTTCCTGCGCCATGCCGCGCAATGCGGCGCGCGCACGGCCGATGGGCTGGGCATGCTGGTCGAGCAGGCCGCGGAGGCCTTCTACATCTGGCGCGGCGTACGTCCGCGCACCGCGCCCGTGCTGGCCGACCTGCGCGCCGCGCTGCAGGCCGAGCGCAAGGGCTGAACCGCCGCCAGCACCCCGTGGCCACCCGACAGCGCACCCTGCGCGCCGCCGGCACGGCGTTTGCCCCGATGCGCTGGGCCGGCTACCTGATCGCGTGCGTGGCGGCCGGCATTCTTGCGATGCAGGCCTACTTCTTCCTGCAGATCGCGGCCTGGCAGTACGTGACGCCCTCGTCCACGTCATTCATGCGCGCCGAGCGCTGGCGCCTGTGCGGCTTCAACGTCTGGAACTGCAACATCGACCGCCGCTGGGTGCCGTACGACCAGATCTCGCGCAGCCTCAAGCGGGCGGTCATCGCGAGCGAGGACGCGGACTTCGTCAATCATCCCGGCTACGAGATCGACGCCATGCTCGATGCCTGGGAGCGCAACAAGAAGCGCGGCCGCGTCGTGCGCGGCGGTTCCACCATCACGCAGCAGCTCGCCAAGAACCTGTTCCTGTCGCCGGAGCAGCACTACCTGCGCAAGGGCCAGGAACTGGCCATCACATGGATGCTGGAGTTCTGGCTGGACAAGCAGCGCATCTTCGAGATCTACCTGAATTCCGTGGAGTGGGGCGAGGGCGTGTTCGGCGCGGAAGCCGCGGCCCAGCACTATTTCCGTACCAGCGCCGCGAAGCTCGGCGTGGGCCAGGCCGCGCGCCTGGCGGCGGCGCTGCCGGCGCCGAAGTGCTTCGACAAGAAGCAGTACTGCGCCAACGTGCGCATCAACTTCAAGGTGAAGGCAGGGATCATCGCAAGGCGGATGGGGGCGGCGACGCTGCCGGATTAACGGGCGTCAACCGCCGCCTGGAGTCAGCCCCGGACCCTTAGCTCAACCAGCCTTTGCGCCGGAAATACACCAGCGGAATGGCCGCCGACACCGCCATCAGCGCAATCGCCCACGGATATCCCGCGGCCCAGTCCAGTTCCGGCATGATCTTGAAGTTCATGCCGTAGATGCTGGCGATCAGCGTGGGCGGCATCAGCGCCACCGACACCACCGAGAACAGCTTGATGATCTTGTTCTGGTTGATGTTGATGAAACCGACGGTCGCATCCATCAGGAAGTTGATCTTGTCGAACAGGAACGCGGTGTGGTTCTCGATCGAGTCGATGTCGCGCAGGATCTGGCGCGCCTCGTCCTGCTGCTCGGCCGACAGCAGCTGGCTGCGCATCAGGAAGGACACCGCGCGGCGCGTGTCCATGACGTTGCGGCGGATGCGGCCGTTCAGGTCTTCCTCGCGCGCGATGGTTTCCAGCACGTCGGCGGCGGCGGCGTCGGTCACGTTCTCGGCCAGCACGCGGCGGCTCGCTTCTTCCAGGCGTTCGTAGACTTCCTCGATCGAGTCGGCCGAGTATTCCGCGTCGGTCGCGTACAGGTCCATCAGCACGTCCTTGGCGTTGCGCACCGAGCCCGGGCGCATGCGCGCGCGCAGCCGCACCAGGCGGAACACCGGCAGGTCTTCGTCATGGATGGAGAACAGCACGTCGCGCGTGAGCACGAAGGCCACGCGCACGTTGCGCGACGCCTCTTCCTCGTCGAGCAGGAAGTCGGTGCGGATGTGGATGTTCTCGTCCTCGCCTTCGAAATAACGCGCGGACGCTTCCAGGTCGCCCAGGTCTTCCAGTTCCGGCAGGGCTACGCCGTAGGCTTCCTTGATCCAGGCCAGCTCCTCGTCGTCGGGGCTGACGACGTCGATCCAGATCGGCTTGTGCTGCAGCAGCTCGTTGCGCTCGTCGACCTGCTCCTGGGCAAGCCGGCCTTTTTGCAGGACGAACAGGTTGATCATCCCCGGGATTCCTTATTGCTAATGCTGATTGCGACGAAAAAACAAAGACAAGCGCGAAGACAAGCGCAGGCTGGCTCGCCGCATCCCAGGTGGTCCGGACCGGTTCAGTGCGGAATCACGGGCAAGCGTGATCGCGCTGCGCGAAACGGCGTCAGGCCGGCGGGCGCAAGGCGATGGCGTTTGCCTGGGGTGGCTGGCAGGCCGGGAGAGGGAAGATCCGCAATGGCACGGCACGCGCTGCGGCGGCCGCCGGCGACACGGAAAAACACTCGCCCGCATGGATTCTGCGGGCGATGCGACGAGGCGGGAGCGCGTGGCGGCTCCGGCGATTCGTCTACGTAGCCCGCAGTGACATGGCATCCGACGAAGCTGCGTTACCGCGGCAACTCGAACACCCGATGCTACTGCCCACGTAGTTTCTCCGGGATTGTGATGGCCGCGAGTGTAGCCCAACGCGGGGGGGCTTGTTAAGTGAAATCTCCACGCGCCGCGCCGGCCTGCAGGCAACGGTCAGGATGACCAGCAGGATGAGGCCGCCGCGATCGAGAGACATGGATGGCGGGCTGCGTGCCACGCCGCTCTTTGTTTTGACTTTGAGCGCAAAACGCTAGCACGCAGCGGGTAAAATTGCCGGAAACGACATATGCTGCGATACAGGAGGGGCGCATCCGCCCCAGCCCGCAGCGGCCGGGTCGCCCGCCATGCGCCGGCGGCGCCGGCGCAACCAGGATATCGAGTAGCCCATGACCTTCATCGAGCAGCTGTCTGCCGCCTGGCAGCGCAACGATTCCCTCCTCTGCGTCGGACTTGATCCTGACCCGCAGAAGCTGCCGCTGTCCCTGACCGGGACGGGCGGCGCGATCTTCTCCTTCTGCCGCGAGATCGTCGACGCCACCGCCGACCTGGTCTGCGCGTTCAAGCCGCAGATCGCCTACTTCCATTCGCAGCGCGCCGAAGACCAGCTCGAGCAGCTGATCCACTATATCCATGATGCCCACCCGGGTATCCCGGTGATCTTGGACGCCAAGCGCGGCGATATCGGCTCCACCGCGGAGCACTACGCCAGTGAAGCGTTCGAGCGCTACAAGGCGGATGCCGTGACCGTGAGCCCCTACATGGGCTTCGATTCGATGCAGCCGTACCTGGCCTATCCGGACCGCGGCGTGATCGTGCTGTGCCGGACATCCAACCCGGGCGGATCGGACGTACAGTTCCTGCAGGTGGATGGAAAGCCGCTATATCAGCTGGTAGCCGAGGCGGCGAGGGAGCGCTGGAACACCACGGGCCAGATGGGCCTGGTGGTCGGCGCCACCTTCCCGAACGAGATCGCGCGCGTGCGCCAGATCGTCGGCGATATGCCGCTGCTGATCCCGGGCATCGGCGCGCAGGGCGGCGATATCGAAGCCACCGTGAAGGCTGGCCGCACGGCAGACGGCACCGGCATGATGATCAACTCGTCGCGCGCCATCCTCTATGCCAGCGGCGAGAAGGATTTCGCCACGGCGGCGCGCAATGTGGCGTTGCAGACGCGGGACCTCATCAACCGCTACCGCCACGGGTGAGCCGCGCCGCCCTGGCGGCGGGCAGCATCATGACAATTGGGCAAAGTTGGACAACAAGGGCCGTGCCGCACCGGGCGCGGCCCTTTGTCGTTTCAGGCCTCGTTGCGTACCAGTTCGAGCAGCCCGCGCATGGCGTGCTCCGCGGCCTGGCGGCGGATCTGCGCGCGGTCGCCCTTGAAGCGCTGGGTGTCGGTGCGCGTGGTGATGCGGTTGCTCCAGCCAAAGCAGACCATGCCGACAGGCTTGTCGGGCGTGCCGCCGTTCGGCCCGGCTACTCCGGTGATCGCCAGCGATACCTGCGCGCGGCTATTGAGCAGCGCGCCTTCCGCCATGGCCTTCGCGACTTCCTCGCTGACGGCGCCATGATCGCGGATCAGCTTGGCGGGCACGCCGATCATGGTGCTCTTGGCCTCGTTCGAGTAGGTGACAAAGCCGCGTTCGAACCATCCGGACGAGCCGGACACGTCGGTGATGGCGGCGGCCACCAGCCCGCCCGTGCAGGACTCGGCCGTGGCTAGCATCAGCGATCTTTCGGCAAGGGCTACGCCGGCCTGGATGGCCAGCTGGTCGAGCAAGCGGCTGATGGACATAAATGAAAGTTGCCTGGCGATTGAGGGGACTTGGCTGACGAACGGTGCGGCTGAGGCGAAGACGTCAGAACGACCGCCACAGCGCGAACACCAGCAGGGTGTAGAACGCCGCGAAGATGTCGTCGAACATCACGCCGAACGCGCCGCGCAGCCCCGGCCCCTTGAGCGTGCGGTCGTAATAGGCGATGGGCGCCGGCTTGGCGATATCGAACAGCCGGAACCACAGGAAGGCGGCGAACTGGCCCCAGAGGCCCGTGGGCGTGACAAAGGTCAGCACCAGCCAGAACGCGATGATCTCGTCCCAGACCATGCTGCCGTGGTCGTGCACGCCCATGTCGCGCGCTGTGCGCGCGCAGGCCCATAGCCCGATCAGGAAGCCGGCGCCGATGATCCACAGCCAGGTGGTCGGCTCGATCCACAGCGAGATGACGACAAAGGACAGCCACCCGTAGAGCGTGCCCACGGTACCGGGGCTGACCGGCGACAGGCCGGAGCCGAAGCCGAGGGCGATCAGGTGCGCCGGGTGCGCCAGCATGAAACGGGCCGTGGGCCGGGTGACCTTGGCGGTTTGCCCGGCTTCGAGGGTCATGGCGGGGTCGCGCGGCGCGGCCGCGGGAGGGGAGGTCGACATCAGAATTTGGCTCGTGTGCTTATGTTTTATGTCTGCGGCGCCTTGCGTGCCAGTTTCCCGGGGTTCCCTCCCGGGCATGCCGGCGCAGCCTATGCCGGCATCATGACACGCTCGCGTGCCGGCTGTCAGGGCGAGGCGAAGTGGTCGAAGCTGGCGCCGGCGTAGGTCACCGGGCTGCCATGGCGGTCGACCAGTCGCAGTCCCGGCTCGGGCGTGATCGCGCCGACCCGGGTCAGCGGCAATTCCAGGCGATCCGCGATCGCGGCGATGGCCTCGCGGTTGCCGATCGGCGCGGTGAAGCAGAGTTCGTAGTCGTCGCCGCCGGCCAGCACGCACTCGCGCTGCAGGGCTTCGGGCTGGCCGGCCAGCACTTCCGAGCGCGGCAGCGCATCGACATCGAGCAAGGCGCCCACTTGCGAACGCGCCAGGATGTGGCCAAGGTCGCCGATCAGCCCATCGGAGATATCCAGTGCGGCATGCGCCACGCCACGCAGCGCAAGGCCCAGCGCAATGCGTGGGGACGGCGTTTCCATGCGCGGGCGCACGCGGCTGAATTCCGGTTCGGGCAGCAGCCATTCGCCGCGGCAGTCGCCCAGCGCCAGGCGCGCGTCGCCAAGCGTGCCGGATACCCAGATGTCGTCGCCGGGTCGGGCGGCATCGCGCCGCAGCGCGCCGCGCGCCGGTACATCGCCAAACACGGTCAGGCTGAGCGTGAGCGGCCCGCGCGTGGTGTCGCCGCCGATCAGCTCGCATCCGTGCAAATCAGCCAGTGCCAGCATGCCTTCAGCCAGTTCTTCCAGCCAGGCCGGATCGGCCTCGGGCAGCGCCAGTGCCAGCGTGAACGCGCGCGGCTCGGCGCCCATGGCCGCGAGGTCCGACAGGTTGACCGCCAGTGCCTTGTGGCCGAGCGCGCGGGGCGGGACATCGGCAAAGAAATGGCGGCCGCTGACCAGCATGTCGGTGCTGATGGCCAGGTGATGGCCGGGCCGCGGGTCGATCAGTGCGCAGTCGTCGCCCACGCCGAGCACGGCCTTGTGCACCGGCCGGGTAAAGAAGCGGCGAATCAGGTCGAACTCGGAGAGCTGCGCGCGGCGGATCGTGGGCATGGGACTAAGCTGGCCAGGGCGGCGCCGGCGCAGAAAAGGCGGATCGGGACAAGAATGATGCCGGGCCCGAAGCTCGGCAAGATACCGCAGCGGGCGGCAGCATTGACTGTTGCTTGCTGTTCAAGGCCTGCGGCTTGGGGCATATTGTACCGAAACGCAATGCTGGTCCCCGTAAAACGCTTATTGTGAAATTATATTTCACAATGTAAAATGTTGGGTCCAGAGGAAGAGATGGGCGGGCACGTGGAGCCGGTCCGCCGATCATCCGAAGCCCTGTCAAATGACGGCTCCACCGATTGGAATATGCGCCGATGACCAGCCCTCAGCAGTCCCCGTCCCAAGACGATCTGAAACAGCAGCAGCGTGAGGCGCTGCGCAAAGCGGCGCTCGAGTACCACGAGTTTCCGACTCCCGGCAAGATCTCCGTCACGCCGACCAAGCCGCTGTCCAACCAGCGCGACCTGGCCCTGGCCTACTCGCCGGGCGTGGCCGCCGCGTGCGAGGAGATCGTCGCCGACCACGCCAATTCGTTCCGCTACACCGCGCGCGGCAACCTGGTGGCCGTGATCACCAATGGCACCGCCGTGCTGGGCCTGGGCGACATTGGCGCCGCGGCGTCCAAGCCGGTCATGGAAGGCAAGGCCGGGCTGTTCAAGAAATTCGCCGGTATCGACGTTTTCGACATCGAGGTCGACGAAAAGGACCCCGAAAAACTGGTGCAGATTATTGCTGCGCTGGAGCCGACCTTCGGCGGTATCAACCTGGAAGACATCAAGGCACCGGAGTGCTTCTACGTCGAGCGCAAGCTGCGCGAGAAGATGAAGATTCCCGTCTTCCATGATGACCAGCACGGCACTGCGATCGTCGTCGCCGCTGCCGTCATCAACGGACTGAAGGTCGTCGGCAAGGACATCAAGAGCATCAAGCTGGTGGCCTCGGGCGCAGGCGCCGCGGCGCTGGCTTGCCTGGACCTGCTGGTGGACCTGGGCCTGCCCATCGAGAACATCTGGGTGACCGACCTGGCCGGCGTGGTCTATGAAGGCCGTACCGAGCTGATGGACCCGGAAAAGGCCCGCTTCTGCCAGAAGACCGACAAGCGCAAGCTTGGCGAGGTGATCGACGGCGCCGACATTTTCCTCGGCCTGTCCGCCGCCGGCGTGCTCAAGCAGGACATGGTCCAGCGCATGGCCGACAAGCCGCTGGTGCTCGCTCTGGCGAACCCGAACCCGGAAATCGCGCCCGAGCTGGTCAAGGAAGTCCGCCCGGACGCCATCATGGCCACTGGCCGGACTGACTACCCGAACCAGGTCAACAACGTCCTGTGCTTCCCGTTCATCTTCCGCGGCGCGCTTGACTGCGGTGCGACCACCATCACGCGCGAGATGGAAATCGCTGCCGCCAACGCGATCGCCGAGCTGGCGCGCCAGGAGCAGAGCGATATCGTAGCCTCGGCCTATGGCATCCAGGACCTGTCGTTCGGCCCGGAATACCTGATCCCGAAGCCTTTCGACCCGCGCCTGATCGTGTGGGTGGCGCCGGCCGTGGCCGAAGCCGCCATGAAGTCCGGCGTGGCCTCGCGTCCGATCGAGGACATGGACGCCTACCGCCTGCAGCTCCAGCAGTTCGTGTACCACTCGGGCACGCTGATGAAGCCGATCTACGCCGCTGCCCGCAAGGTGGAAATGGCGAAGAAGCGCATTGTCTTCGCCGAAGGCGAGGAAGAGCGCGTGCTGCGCGCCGTGCAGGTGATCGTCGATGAAAAGCTGGCCAACCCGATCCTGATCGGCCGCCCGGCAGTGCTGCAGCACCGCATCGAACGCTTCGGCCTGCGTCTGCGTCCGGGCGTGGACTTCACCGTCGTCAACCCCGAGCACGACGACCGCTTCCGCGATTACTCCGATGTCTACTACCGGATGATGGCGCGCGAAGGCGTGACCCCGCAGTACGCCAAGCTCGAACTGCGCCGCCGCACCACGCTGATCGGCGCCATGCTGGTCAAGAAGGGCGAGGCCGACGGCATGATCTGCGGCACCGTCAGCAATACCGCCGCGCACCTGCGCTACATCGACCAGGTGCTGGGCGGTACCAGCAAGGTCTACGCGGCCATGAACGGCCTGGTGTTGCCGGGCCGCCAGATCTTCCTGGTGGATACGCACGTGAACGTTGACCCGACCGCTGATGAGCTGGCCGAGATCACGCTGATGGCCGCCGAAGAACTCAAGCGCTTTGGCATCGAGCCCAAGGTGGCGCTGCTGTCGCACTCGAACTTCGGCTCGTCCGAAGCCCCTTCGGCACGCAAGATGCGCGATACCCTCGCTATTCTGCGCGAACGTGCGCCGGAACTCGAGATTGATGGCGAGATGCACGGCGACAGCGCGCTCGACCAGAAGCTGCGCGACGCCCTGGTGCCGGACGGTTCGCTCAAGGGCGAAGCCAACCTGCTGGTCTGCCCGAATATCGACGCGGCCAACATCTCATACAACTTGCTGAAGGTTGCAGCGGGCAACAACGTCGCCATCGGACCGATCCTGCTGGGCGTGAAAGCGCCGGTGCACATCCTGACGCCGTCGGCGACGGTGCGACGGATCGTCAACATGACCTCGCTGGTCGTGGTGGACGCCGCAGCCAAGCGTTAAGCCAGGGTACGACTCAGACTGCGAAAAAGCCGGGTTTGCCCGGCTTTTTTTGCGCGGTGACATCGCCGGTTAGTATGCGCACACATTCTGTTAACATGTTGAAACAATTGAGGATTTCGCGCTGGCGCCGGGCCGGGATTGATTAATTGCTTGCATGCGCGTACCCTTACGCCTTTGATACAGGCGCTCGCCACGGGCGCTCCGGTGAGGTCGGCGGCTTGCATGCCGGCCAGGGTGGCCCGGATTACTTGTCTACCCAGCAGGCGGCAGGCTCGATTTCCGGTTCAACCAAGACAGACCAACGTGGGTTTCCAGATTCCCCTGAAACAGCAGCGGCAGCGGCCCATGCGCGGCCCGCGCAAGCTGGCGCGAGCCCTGTCGGGCTTGGTCCTGGCACTGGCGCTCACGCAGCCAACGCTGGCAAGGCAGCAGCAGGCCGAGGGACTGCCGGGAACCATTGCCGTGCAGCAACTGCCCAATGAAGCACGGCAGACGCTGGAGCGCATTGAGGCCGGCGGCCCGTTTCCCTATGAGAAGGATGGTTCGCGGTTCGGCAATTACGAACGCAGCCTCCCTCAACAACAACGCGGTTATTACCGTGAATATACGGTCAAGAGCCAGAACAGCCGGAACCGGGGAGCAAGGCGGATCGTTTGCGGCGGCGACCAGCGCGCGGCCAACGACTGCTACTACACAGAAGACCACTACAACAGCTTCAAACGGATAAGCAAATGATGACTGACATTTTCGGATTGGGCGACGCCCTTGCCGCCCGCGAGGAGCGCGGCGCCGGAGATGGCTGGCAGCGGGCACAGCATCAGGCCCAGAACCTTTACGACAACGTGCTGATGATGCCGCGCCAAGAGCTCACGCACAGACTTCCGCCCGCCGCTCCGGCCGCTGTGCCGGCCATCGCGAACTGGGCCGACGGGGCCGAGGGAGCCATGAACCTGTTCAAGTCGGTGCGCCCGAACATCGTCCAGTCGATCCGCGCATTCCGCGTGCCTGACCTTGCCCAGGCTGCCGCCGAACTTGGCCAGCATTTCCTGTATGCGAACTGCGCCCATTGCGCGAGCAAGGCGGAGATCCTGGAAACGATCGCGACATCGTTCACGTTCCCCAAGCATTTCGGCAAGAACTTCGACGCGCTGGCCGATTGCCTGACCGACATGATCCACAAGGCCGGCCAGCAACCCGGATTCGTGATCGTGCTGGAAGGTCTGCCGATTGCGCAGAAGTTCGACAAGGAAGCGCGCGAGGTGCTGCTGGATGTGTTCCGCGATGCGGCCGAGTTCTGGGCCGAGCGCAAAGTCCAGTTCCGCGTGTTCTATTCGTTCGCCTGATTGCTGTTCGCATTCCGGGGCTTAGTGCTCCGGTTCAAGAAGAAACAAAGCCCGCGATCGTCGCCGATGGTCGCGGGCTTTGGCTTTTAATGCCGATCCGACTGGGACCGCTCAGGATTGCGACGGCAGGTGCCCGTGCGGAGTCAGTCGGTCGATGAGTTCGGGCAGGCCTTCGCTGAGTTGCGCTGCCACGTCTTCCTGGGACATGCCCGTGGAGCTGGCCAGCGAGGCGAGGGCGCCCGTGTCGCCGAGCGCGTCGCTAAGCGCCGACGGCGTGACCGGCTGGTTGCTGCCAACGCCGATCCACGAATCGACCTGTTCGCCCAGGCCAGCTTGCGCAAGCACATCGCGCAGCGCGCCAATGCCGCCGGCCGCGGTACCGAGCGCCTGGCTGTTGGCCGGGGCGCCGCCCTGGCCGCCAAGCAGGCCGCCGAGCAGCGAGCCCAGATCCAGCCCGCCGGTGCCGCCACCACCCGCGCCACCGGTCAGTCCGCCCAGCAAACCGCCGAGGCTGCCCAGTCCGCCCAGCCCATCTTCCTGGCTGGCCTGCGCCGCGTCGTCCGCGGCGCCCTTGTGGCGCATCGCCATCATGGCCAGTAGTCCTAGCGCCATCATCAGCTTGGGGTTGAGGCCGCCGGCGCTTTCGCCTTCGCCCTGGCGCGTGCCGCCGAGTTGCCCGAGCACCCCGCCCAGCACGCTATCGAGTAGTCCCATGGTCGACTCCTTTTTGAAGGATGGCGTGCGCCGCCATCAGAATCCGCCAAGCAAGGCGTTCAGGGTTGCCAGGCATGCCAGCCCGGCAGTTTCAGTGCGCAGGATGCGCGGGCCGAGTGACACGGCGGTGAAGCCGGCACGCAAAGCCGCCTCTTCTTCTTCCGGCGCCAGCCCGCCTTCCGGTCCGACCAGCAGCGTGACGCCGCCGGCCAGCATCGTTTCCCGGTTGGCCGCCACGTAAGCGGGCAGCGATTGAACGGCGCGCGGCGACACCAGCAGCCGCGCACCTTCGCCCTCGATACGCAGCCACGTATCCAAGTTAGCGACCGGCGCGACCGCCGGCAAGCGATTGCGTCCGCATTGCTCGCAAGCGGCTTCGACCAGGGCTTGCCAGTGCGCTTGCCGCTTCTGCGCGCGCTCGCCACTCAGCCGCACGACCGAGCGGGCGGCCTGCAACGGCTGGATCGCCGCGACGCCAAGCTCGACGGCTTTCTCGATCAGCCAGTCCATCTTGTCGCCGCCGGCCAGCCCTTGTGCCAGCGTGACGTGGAACGGTGGCTCGGCTTCGGTCGTATCGTGGTCGCCTACGCGCGCGAGCGCATGGCGCTTGCCCAGTTCGGTCAGCGTGGCGGCATGGCTGCCGCCACGCCCGTCGAAGAGGGTGATGGCATCGCCGGGCGCCAGGCGCAGCACCTGCACATGACGGACCACGGCTTCGGGCAGTTCGAAATCCGTGCCGGCGGCCAGCAATGCCCCGGCACTGTCGACAAAGAAACGCGGCGGCATCAGCTTGCCTTGCCTTCCTGGTTGCCGGCCACCGGTCTGCCGAACCCCCAGCGGTAGCCGTCCGGGTCTTCGACCATGCAGTAGCGGTCGCCCCAGAACTGGTCGGCGGGCTCCATCAGGCTGACGGCCCCCGCCGCCACCGCTTGCGCGTGCATGGCGTCGACGTCGTCGCAATATACGTAAAAGGTCTGCGGGCACTCCACGCCGAGCGAGCGCGGCGTGCGCGCCGTGCTACCCCAGGCGCCTTCGGGTGCAAACATGAGGATCAGTTCGCCCTGATAGTGCATTTCGGCATGGGTCGGCACGCCGTTCTCGTCGACCACGTTGCCGGCCGCAAAGCCGAAGGCGCGCTGATAGAAGTCCAGGGCGTCGCGTGCGTTGCTGACGGTCAGGTAAGGGGTGAGCCTCGGGGTGTTGGCCGGTCTCGTCATGATCGTCTCCTGTCGGGGAAACCTCGCGCTGCCTGAAGGCACGCGGTGCGAGTGTGCATCTTACGCGTGCGGGCCGGCGCTGTCGAAGTCCGCGCCCCGGCGCCGAAAGTGCGGTAACGGCAATGTGCGGACGGAACCGGACGACATCCCGTGCGATTACCGCCCTGTGCCCGGCCTGGCCGCAGGCACCCCGGCGACCGGATTTGCTCCCGGCATCTGCTAAAATTGCGGTTTTCTTGCCGCCAGGCCCAGCGCCACTACGCCCGCATGTCCGCCCTCGCTCATCCCGCCACAAGTCCTTTCGCTTCCCAGCCTGCCAAGCTGATGGCCGATGCCATTCGCGTGCTTGCCATGGACGCCGTCCAGCAAGCCAATTCCGGCCACCCGGGTGCGCCGATGGGCATGGCCGATATCGCAGTGGCACTGTGGGGCCGGCACCTGAAGCACAATCCGGCCAATCCAAAGTGGGCCGACCGCGACCGTTTCGTGCTGTCCAACGGCCACGGCTCGATGCTGATCTATGCGCTGCTGCACCTGACCGGCTATGACCTGCCGGTCGAAGAGCTGAAGAATTTCCGCCAGCTCCACAGCAAGACCGCGGGCCACCCGGAGTACGGCATTACCCCCGGCGTGGAAACGACCACGGGCCCGCTGGGCCAGGGCATCACCAACGCGGTCGGCATGGCGCTGGCCGAACGCCTGCTGGGCGAAGAATTCAACCGCCCGGGCTTCGACATCGTCAATCACCACACCTATGTGTTCCTCGGCGATGGCTGCCTGATGGAAGGCATCAGCCACGAAGCCTGCTCGCTGGCCGGCACGCTGAAGCTCAATAAACTCATTGCGCTGTGGGATGACAACGGCATCTCGATCGATGGCGACGTGGTGCACTGGTTCAACGACGACACGCCCAGGCGCTTCGAAGCCTACGGCTGGAACGTGATCCGCGGCGTCGACGGCCATAACGTGACCGCCGTCGACCTGGCTATTGCGCAGGCCAAGGCCAGCGACAAGCCGACCCTGATCTGCTGCCGCACCAAGATCGGCAAGGGCGCGCCCAACAAGGAAGGCGGCCATGACGTGCACGGCGCCCCGCTGGGCGGCGCCGAAGTGCTGGCCACGCGCGAGGCGCTGGGCTGGGCCCACGCCCCGTTCGAAGTGCCGGCCGAGGTCTACGACGCCTGGGACGCCAAGGCCAACGGCCTGGCCCTGGAAAAGGCCTGGAACGCGCTGTTCGAAGGCTACGCCGATCGCCATCCGTACGAAGCCGGTGAATTCCAGCGCCGCATGCGCGGCGAGCTGCCGGGCAGCTTCGACGCCGCCGTCGATGCCTTCATCGCCAAGTGCGAGGAAAAGGCCGAAACCATCGCTACCCGCAAGGCCAGCCAGAACACCATCGAGGCCTTCGGCCCGGTGCTGCCCGAGTTCCTGGGCGGCTCGGCCGACCTGACCGGCTCGAACCTGACCAACTGGTCGGGCAGCCAGGCGGTGCGTGTCGATGCCTGGGGCAACCACATCAACTATGGCGTGCGCGAGTTCGGCATGAGCGCCATCATGAACGGCATTGCGCTGCACGGCGGCTACATCCCTTACGGCGCCACGTTCCTGACGTTCTCGGACTACAGCCGCAACGCGCTGCGCATGGCGGCGCTGATGAAGATCCGCTCGCTGTTCGTATTCACGCACGATTCCATCGGCCTTGGCGAGGACGGCCCGACGCACCAGTCGATCGAGCATGTGTCCAGCCTGCGCCTGATCCCGAACATGGACGTCTGGCGTACCGCCGACACCACCGAGACCGCCGTGGCCTGGGCCCAGGCCGTGCGCCGCGAGAACGGCCCGAGCTGCCTGATCTTCAGCCGCCAGAACCTGCCGTTCCAGCAGCGTGACGACGCCACCCGCGCCAATATCGCGCGCGGCGGCTATGTGCTGCGCGACGGCGCCAACCCGAAGACCGGCCGCCCTGACGCCGCGATCCTGGCCACCGGCTCCGAAGTCGGCCTGGCGGTCGGCGCCGCCGACCAGCTCGCCGCCGAAGGCGTGCACGTGCGCGTGGTGTCGGTCCCGTCGACGAGCGTGTTCGACAAGCAGGAAGCCGCCTACAAGGCCAGCGTGCTGCCCGCGGGCGTGCCGCGCGTGGCCGTGGAAGCCGGTGTGACGGATTTCTGGTGGAAATACCAGGTCCAGGCTGTTGTGGGCATCGACACCTACGGCGAATCGGCCCCGGCGGGCGTGTTGTTCAAGCACTTCGGCTTCACCGTCGACAACGTGGTCCGGACCGTCAAGGACGCGCTGCAATAATTTTCCGGCGGACAACCCGACGCCCCAGTTTTCTAGCATCAGGCATCTCAGGAGATAGACATGACCATCAAGATCGGCATCAACGGCTTTGGCCGCATCGGGCGCATGGTGTTCCGCGCCGCCGTCGCAAACTTCAAGGACCTCGAAGTCGTTGCCATCAACGACCTGCTCGAGCCCGACTACCTGGCGTACATGCTGAAGTACGACTCGGTGCACGGCCGCTTCGACGGTGAAGTGTCGGTCGACGGCAACACGCTGGTCGTCAACGGCAAGAAGATCCGCCTGACCGCCGTCAAGGATCCGTCCGAGCTGAAGTGGGGCGAAGTCGGCGCCGACGTGGTGGTCGAGTCGACCGGCATCTTCCTGACCAAGGAAGGCGCGCAGAAGCACATCGACGCTGGCGCCAAGAAGGTGATCATGTCGGCCCCGTCCAAGGATGACACCCCGATGTTCGTGTACGGCGTCAACCACGACACGTACAAGGGCGAGGCGATCATCTCGAACGCCAGCTGCACCACCAACTGCCTGGCACCGGTGGCCAAGGTGCTGAACGACAAGTGGGGCATCAAGCGCGGCCTGATGACCACCGTTCACGCTGCCACCGCCACGCAGAAGACCGTTGACGGCCCGTCCAACAAGGACTGGCGCGGCGGCCGCGGCATCCTGGAAAACATCATCCCGTCGTCGACCGGCGCTGCCAAGGCCGTTGGCGTGGTGATCCCGCAGCTGAACAAGAAGCTGACCGGCATGTCGTTCCGCGTGCCGACCTCGGACGTGTCCGTGGTCGACCTGACCGTCGAGCTGGAAAAGTCGGCCTCGTACGAAGAAATCTGCGCCGAGATGAAGGCCCAGAGCCAGGGCGCGCTGAAGGGCGTGCTGGGCTACACCGAAGACAAGGTCGTGGCCACGGACTTCCGCGGCGATGCGCGCACCTCGATCTTCGACGCTGAAGCCGGCATCGCGCTGGACGGCACCTTCATCAAGGTCGTGAGCTGGTACGACAATGAGTGGGGCTACTCGAACAAGGTTCTGGAAATGGCCCGCGTGGTGGCCAAGTAATCCAGTCAGCCTGACACGAAAAACGCGCCTTCGGGCGCGTTTTTCTTTGCGTGTCAGCCGCCGCGCCGTGCCGCCAGCGGCCGCGCGTCCACGGCGTCGCCGTCGACCAGGAAATGGCCACCGGCCACGTGGTGGATGGTGCGAAGCGCGTCGTGTCCGTCGAAATGCCAGCGTCCGTTGCTGAACACGCGCGCATCGGCGTGTGCCGCGACGACTTCGCCGAGGAACAGGTCATAGGTCTGCTGGATCGGCGGCTCGGGCAGCAGCCGGCATTCCAGCCACGCCGCGCAGCCGGCCAGCAGCGGGGCGCCCACGGCGGTACCAGCGAAGGCATCCAGGCCGAACGCCTCGAACTTGTCCGTGCCTTGCTGTTCGGCGAGTGACTGTCCGGAACTGGAGCCGAGCGCTTCGGTCAGGTCGACCTGGCTTGCCGTTGGCACCTGCAGCACGAACTCGCCGCTCTGCTCGAGCAGCCGGCGCGTCCAGGTGCTCTTGTCCAGCACCACCGCAACCTTGGGCGGCGCGAAATCCAGTGGCATGGCCCATGCGGCGGCCATGATGTTGCGGTGCCCGTCGGCAGCGGCGCTGACCAGTACAGTGGGACCGTGGTTCAACAGACGGTACGCCTTCGCAAGCTCAACCGGATGAATATGTGATGACATGAGCGCATGCGTGGAGTCGGGGGAAACCCGACTATACGCCGACGCAGATGCAATTGCAGGCGGTCGCAAGCGCTGAAAAATCGTGAAATGGCACGGAATTTCCTAATACTGATGGGAAAATGTCCACCATTGCCAGTATCGAAATGCCGAATCTGCTTTCCGCTGCCGTTTTTTCCTCTTACACTAATAACGAGCCGTTGATATCTGATGTGCAGCCAGTGCAAGTCGCGGGGCCATCTTTCATGAGAATAAATCCGAACAAGGCCTGATCATGGTGAACGTGGACACCAAGCTTCTTGTGATTTTCACCGAACTGCTGAGCAAGCGGAACGCGACCTATGTCGCGGAGAAAATGCACATGACCGCCCCGGCCGTGTCGCATTCGCTCGGCCGGCTGCGCGAGATCTTCGACGATCCGCTTTTCATCCGCGTGCCGCACGGGCTCACGCCCACGCCGCGCGCGCTCGAACTGGGCCCCAAGATCCGCGACATGCTGGACTTGTGGTCGTCGATCAATGAGGGCGATGCCGACAATTTCGATCCGGCTGTCGCGACCGGCACGCTGAGCATCGGCTTTGCCGCCGAACTCGGCGACACGGTGTTCAACCGCTTCGTGTTGCGCATCAAGCAGCTCGCGCCGGAACTCCATATCAAGCTCGTCGAATCCCATTCCTGGGAGAGCGACGTGGCGTCGATGCGCGCCAACGAGCTTGACCTGGCGTTTTCGCCGTTTCCGACGCGGCATCCGGAAATCGTCGAGGAGATGGTGACGTCGCTGAGCCTGTGGGTATGCGCGCGCAAGAACCATCCCCTGCTGAAAGGCCAATGCACCCTGGAGCAGTATCTCGACTGCGGCCATATCTTCATGGCGCACTCCGGCGGCGCGGGCCGTCCGGCGCCGTCGCTGATTCCGCTCGACTACGCACTGCAGCAGCGCGGACTGAAGCGCAACGCCACGCTGACCGTGCATTCATGGCGCGCGCAGGCAGAACTGGCCGCGCAGACGGACATGATCTTCACCGTCAATGCCCTGACCAAGGACATGGCCTGCGAAACCTATGGACTCAAGGCATTCCCGTTGCCGGCCGAGCTGAACACCACGGTAGGCCTGAACATGTTCTGGCACCGCAGCCGCAATACGCACCCGATGCTCGTGTGGGCGCGCGGCCTGTTCCGCCAGGTGGTCGGGGAATTCGTCGGCATGCCCGCCGCCAGGTCGCTGCGCATGGTGGCCGAACCGGACATCGAAACACCCTGATCGCGTCGTACGCGGACCCATGAAAAACCGGCGCGGTGGCGCCGGTTTTTCATGCTTGCGTCCCGCCGCGCAAAGGCAGCGGCCGGCTTATCGTTTTGGTCTGTGGGGGCAATCGGTCTTGGTGCAGTTGCCGTACAGCGACAATGCGTGTTCCTGCAGTGCAAAGCCGCGCTCGCGAGCGATGCTCTGCTGGCGTTGCTCGATCTCGCCGTCGAAGAACTCTTCGACACGGCCGCAATCGAGGCACACCAGGTGGTCGTGGTGCTTGCCTTCGTTCAGTTCGAAGATGGCCTTGCCCGATTCGAAGTTGTTGCGCGAAAGCAGGCCCGCCTGCTCGAACTGGGTCAGCACGCGGTAAACGGTCGCCAGGCCGATATCCATATGCTCGTTGAGCAGGATTCGGTAGACGTCTTCAGCGCTCAGGTGGCGCTGTTCACTGGTCTGAAAAATCTCAAGGATTTTCAGCCGCGGCACGGTCGCCTTCAGGCCGATATTCTTGAGGTCCGCCGGACTCGGCATGGGCGTGACTCCCTAGAGTACAATGTCTGGATAGTTGAATCATAAGGGTTTTGGCGACAAAAGTCGCCCGGTGCCAGGGCCAGCGAAGGCGGCTTCAGCCCGCCGGATGCCGTGGCCGACCAGGTAACCGCCGAACGGCGGAAATGCCCCTGCCGGCACTTTCCTTTCCCTCTGGAAGCGAGATACATGCGTTCATTCCGTTCGTCTGCCATGCGTCCGACGCTGGTGTTTTCCCTGCTGGCCGTCGCCCTGCTGGCGGGAGCCTGCTCGACCTACGACTCCACCTCGCGCAAGGTCGCCAACGTCATCACGCCGTACCGGATCAACATCGTGCAGGGCAACTTCGTTTCGCGTGAGGCGGCTTCGCAACTGCACGAAGGCATGACCCGCGACCAGGTGAAGTTCCTGCTGGGCACGCCGCTGCTGACTGACGTTTTCCACAACGATCGCTGGGACTACGTTTTCTCGTTCCGCCGCGGCAATACCCCGGTCGTGCAGCAGCGCCGCTTCACGGTCTATTTCGATGGCGACAAGCTGGTGAAGTTTGGCGGCGACGAGCTGCCGTCCGAATATGAGCTGATTGCCGAGATCGACGGCATGAAGAAAGCCTTGAAGGAGCAGAAGCCCGGTATCGGGGGAAGTTCCGGCACCCAGGCCGCGGCGCCTGCACCTGCGCCCGCGCCGGCGGCAGCCACGGCCGCGCCGCAAGAGGCCCCTGCAGCACCCGCCGCCCAGGAAGGTGCGGCACCGGCAGCTTCGGCGGCGACACCGGCGGCAGACGCGCAACAGGAATCCACTGCGCAGCCGAACTAAGCGCTCCGCCGCGGCCCGGATCGGCCGCCCCGAGATTTTCGGCCGGCGCTTTGCGACCGGCCGTTTTCCGATATCGCCAGGTAAAACACCATGAACATCGCCATTGCTGGCGCATCCGGCCGCATGGGCCGCATGCTGATCGAACACATTCTTGCCACGGAAGGGGTCTCGCTGTCGGGTGCGCTCGATGTGCCGGGCTCGCCCGCGCTGGGCCAGGATGCCGGCCTGCTGCTGGGACGCCATACCGGCGTGGCGATCACGGCTGACCTGGAGGCCGGCCTGGCCGGTGCGGACTGCCTGATCGACTTCACGCGGCCCGAAGGCACGCTGGCCCACCTGGCCGTCGCCAAGCGCCTGGGCGTCAAGATGGTGATCGGCACGACCGGCTTCGACGAAGCCGGCAAGGCCGCGCTGGCGGAAGCCGCGAAGTCCATCGGCGTTGTCTTCGCCGCCAACATGAGCGTGGGTGTCAACGCCACCTTCAAGCTGCTGGAAGTGGCGGCAAAGCTGCTTTCCACGGGGTACGACATCGAAATCATCGAAGCCCATCACCGCTTCAAGGTCGATGCACCCTCGGGTACGGCACTGAAGATGGGTGAAGTGATCGCCGAAGCGCTGGGCCGCGACCTCAAGACCTGCGCGGTCTACGCGCGCGAAGGCCACACCGGCGAGCGCGATCCGAATTCCATCGGCTTTGCCACCGTGCGCGGCGGCGACATCGTCGGCGACCACACCGTGATGTTCGCCGGCATCGGCGAGCGCATCGAGATCAGCCACAAGTCGTCGAGCCGCCAGTCCTATGCCGATGGCGCCGTGCGTGCTGCCCGCTTCCTGGCCGACAAGCCGAACGGCCTGTTCGACATGCAGGACGTGCTGGGCCTGAAGTAAGGCCTGGCCTGGCGGCCTGGCCTGGCCCGGTCGCCGCCGTGATGGCATCGCCGCACGGTTATAATCAGCTTCTTTCGCATTGCACGACTGGCGGGCGCCGCGGGCGCCCGCCGTCTGCCTTCCTGTCCCCCGGATGCGGGCCTCTCAGACGCCGCGCAGACCGTTGTCCTGAACGTTGTCCCGACCATGCAAGACAAATACCTTCCTTCCGCCGTTGAACAAGCCGCCCAGCAGCACTGGCAGGCGATCGACGCCTACCGCGTGTCCGAGCATGCCACCGGCCCCGACGGCAAGGAAAAGCCCAAGTTCTATGCCTGCTCGATGCTGCCGTATCCGTCGGGCAAGCTGCACATGGGACACGTGCGCAACTACACCATCAATGACGTGATGGCGCGCTACCTGCGCATGAATGGCAACAACGTGCTGATGCCGATGGGGTGGGACGCCTTCGGCATGCCGGCGGAAAACGCCGCGCTCAACAACGGCGTGGCGCCGGCCGCCTGGACCTACGACAACATCGCTTACATGAAGAAGCAGATGCAGTCGATGGGCCTGGCCATCGACTGGTCGCGCGAAGTCGCCACCTGCAGCCCGGACTACTACCGCTGGAACCAGTGGCTGTTCCTGAAGATGCTCGAGAAGGGCATTGCCTACCGCAAGACCGGCACCGTCAACTGGGATCCGGTCGACCAGACCGTGCTGGCCAACGAGCAGGTCATCGATGGCCGCGGCTGGCGTTCGGGCGCTATCGTCGAGAAGCGCGAGATCCCGATGTACTACCTGCGTATCACCGACTACGCAGAGGAGCTGCTCGGCGACCTGGACAACCTCGGCTGGCCCGAGCGCGTCAAGATCATGCAGCAGAACTGGATCGGCAAGAGCGTGGGCGTGCGCTTCGCGTTCACGCATGACATCCCGGGCGACGACGGCAAGCCGATCAACGACGGCAAGCTGTACGTGTTCACCACGCGCGCCGACACGATCATGGGCGTGACGTTCTGCGCCGTGGCCGCCGAACACCCGCTGGCCACGCACGCCGCCGCGAACAATCCCGAACTGGCTGCCTTCATCGACGAATGCAAGCACGGTTCGGTCATGGAAGCCGACATGGCGACCATGGAAAAGAAGGGCATGCCGACCGGCCTGCAGGTCACGCATCCGCTCACCGGCGAGAAGGTCGACGTGTGGGTCGGCAATTACGTGCTGATGAGCTACGGCGACGGCGCCGTGATGGGCGTGCCCGCGCACGACGAGCGCGACTTCGCCTTCGCCAACAAGTACCAGTTGCCGATCAGGCAGGTCATCGACGTGAAGGGCCAGCCGTACTCCACCGAAGCGTGGCAGGAATGGTACGGCGACAAGGAAAACGGCGTCTGCGTCGAGAGCGGCAAGTACAACGGCCTCGGCTACCAGGCGGCGGTCGAGGCGATCGCCGCCGACCTCGGCGCGATGGGCCTGGGCGAGAAGAAGGTGACCTGGCGCCTGCGCGACTGGGGCATTTCGCGCCAGCGCTACTGGGGCACGCCGATCCCGCTGATCCACTGCGACAGCTGCGGCGTGGTGCCGGTGCCCGAGCAGGACCTGCCGGTGGTGCTGCCCGAGGACCTGGTGCCGGACGGCACCGGCAACCCGCTGAACAAGGACCCGCGTTTCCTGCAGTGCACCTGCCCATCCTGCGGCAAGCCGGCGCGCCGCGAGACCGACACGATGGATACCTTCATCGATTCGTGCTGGTACTACATGCGCTATACCTGCCCGGACGCGGCCGCCATGGTCGATGCCCGCAACGACTACTGGATGCCGATGGACCAGTACATCGGCGGCATCGAGCACGCGATCCTGCACCTGCTGTATGCGCGCTTCTGGACCAAGGTCATGCGCGACCTGGGCCTGGTCAGGTTCGACGAGCCGTTCACCAACCTGCTCACGCAGGGCATGGTGCTCAACGAGACCTATTACCGCGAGGACGCCTCGGGCAAGAAGCACTGGTACAACCCGGCCGAGGTCGACCTGCGGACCGACGAGCGCGGCCGCCCGGTGGGTGCCACGCTGATCGCCGACGGCCAGCCGGTGGTGATCGGCGGCGTCGAGAAGATGTCGAAGTCCAAGAACAACGGCATCGATCCGCAGGCGCTGATCGACCAGTACGGCGCCGATACCGCGCGACTGTTCGTGATGTTCGCCGCGCCGCCCGAGCAGCAGCTCGAGTGGAGCGGTTCGGGCGTGGAAGGCGCCTCGCGCTTCCTGCGCCGCGTGTGGAACTATGGCTATGCCAACGCCGCTGCCGTGCACGATGGCGCCGGTGCCGCGCCGGGCGCGGAGGATGCGGACCTGCGCCGCGAGATCCATGGCGTGCTCAAGCAGGCCAACTACGACTACCAGCGCATCCAGTACAACACCGTGGTCTCGGCCACGATGAAGATGCTGAATGCGCTCGAAGGCGCCAAGAATGCCTCGCCGGCCGCGCGCCGCGAGTGCTTCGGCATCCTGCTGCGCGTGCTGTACCCGGTGGTGCCGCACATCACGCATGGCCTGTGGGAGGCGCTGGGCTACGCCGTCGAAGCCGGCGACCTGCTCGACGCCCCGTGGCCGCAAGTGGATGAAAGCGCGCTGGTGCGCAGCGAGATCGAACTGGTGCTGCAGATCAACGGCAAGGTGCGCGGCAGCGTGACCGTGCCGGCTGACGCCGATCGCGCCGCCATCGAGGCCGCGGCCGCCGCCAGCGAGACCGTGGCCAAGTTTGCCGAGGGCAAGGCGCCCAAGAAGATCGTGGTCGTGCCTGGCCGGCTGGTCAACGTGGTGCTGTAAGCGCAGGGATCGGAAACCGACAAGCGGATGAAGGAATTGCCGAGAATGGATCGACTGGACAAGGGCCGCCGCAAGCTGCTCGCCGCCATGCTGGCTACCGGCCTGCTGGCGGGCTGCGGCTTCCACATGCGCGGCAATGCCGACTTCGCGTTCAAGCGGCTCTACATCGGCATTCCGCCCAATACGCTGATGGGTTCGGATCTGCGCCGCGCGATCCGCGGCGGATCGGACACCGTGATCGTGGCTGACCAGAAAGAGGCCGACGCGCTGCTGGACGTGCTGCAGGACACCCGTACCAAGACCATCCTGTCGATCACGACGGAAGGGGTGGTGCGCGAATACCGCCTGACGCAGCGCTTCAGCTTCCGCCTGCGCGATGCCGCCGGCAAGGAGCTGATCCCGCCGTCGCAACTCATCCTCACGCGCGACCTGACCTACAACGAAGCCAATACGCTGGCCAAGGACTACGAAGAGCAGCAACTCTACCGCGACATGCAGCGCGACATCGTGCAGCAGCTGATGCGCCGGCTGGCCGCGGTCAAGGCCATTTGAGCGCGAACGGACGCACCGCACCGGCATGCAGCTCAAGCTAGACGGACTTGACGCCCACCTGCGGCAGGCCAAGGCCAAGGGCCTGGCGCCGCTGTATGTGGTTCACGGCGACGAGCACCTGCTGGTGCTCGAGGCGGTCGATCGACTGCGCCAGGCCGCGCGCGAGGCGGGTTTCTCCGAGCGCGATGTACTCGTGGCCGAGCGCAATTTCCACTGGAGCCAGCTGGTCGAGGCGCAACAGTCGATGTCGCTGTTCGGCGACCGCAAGATCGTCGAGCTGCGCATTCCGTCGGGCAAGCCTGGCAAGGATGGCGGCGAGGCGCTGCGCGCCGTGGCGGCCCAGCCGTCGCCCGACGTGGTAATGCTGGTCACGCTGCCGCGACTCGATTTCGCCGCGTCCAAGTCGGCCTGGTTCCAGGCGCTGGAGGGCGCGGGCGTGTCGATCAAGGTCGACTCCGTGGACCGTACCCGGCTGCCGGCCTGGGTGGGCGAGCGCCTGGCACTGCAGCAGCAGCGCGTGGAAGGCGGCGAGCCCGGCCGGCGCGCGCTGCAGTTCATTGCCGACAAGGTGGAAGGCAACCTGCTGGCGGCCCACCAGGAAATCCAGAAGCTCGGCTTGCTGTACCCGCCCGGCGAACTGAGCTTCGACCAGGTGCACGATGCGGTGCTCAACGTGGCCCGCTACGACGTTTTCAAGCTGTCAGAAGCCATGCTGGGCGGCGACGTACCGCGCCTGGTGCGCATGCTCGAAGGACTGCGCGGCGAGGGCGAGGCCACGGTGCTGGTGCTGTGGGCGCTGACCGAGGAAATTCGCGTATTATCCAAGGTCCGGCAAGGCATTGCGGCCGGCAAGCCCGCCGCCGTGCTGATGCGCGAGCTGCGGGTCTGGGGCCCGCGCGAACGCCTGGTGCCGCAGGCGGCGCAGCGGCTGACGCAGGCGCGGCTCGATGCGGCGCTGTCCATGGCCGCGCGGCTGGACCGGCAGGTGAAGGGATTGTCCGACCTGCCGCCACCGGGCAGCGGCCCGCTGCCGGCAGAGCCATGGGATGGCCTGCAGCAACTGGCGCTGATGATCGCGCGCTAAGGCTTGCATCCGCGAAGGTTTGCTCCCCTCTCCCGCTTGCGGGAGAGGGGCCGGAGGTGAGGGCAGGCGGTAAATCGGGCGATATCGCCACGAGACGCTCCGACCCTCACCCCCAACCCCTCTCCCGCGCGCGGGAGAGGGGAGGAACACACATTGACGGCCGTCCTCCCGGCCGGCCACTGACATGACCGAGCTCGACCTCAACCAATACATGGACCGCGTCGGCCGCCAGGCACGCGCGGCATCGCGCGCGATGGCGCGTGCCTCCACCGCCGACAAGAACCGTGCGCTGCTGACCATTGCCGCGGCGATCCGCCGTGATGCGGACAAGCTCAAGGCCGTCAACGCACGCGATGTCGAGCGTGCCCGCGCCCACGGCCAGGACGCCGCCTTTGTCGACCGCCTGACCCTGTCGGACAAGGCGATCAAGACCATGGCCGAGGGCCTGGAGCAGATTGCCGCGCTGGCCGATCCGATCGGCGAGATCTCGAACATGAAGTTCCGCCCGACCGGCATCCAGGTCGGCCAGATGCGCGTGCCGCTCGGCGTGATCGGCATCATCTACGAGTCGCGGCCCAACGTGACCATCGACGCGGCGGCGCTGTGCCTGAAGTCGGGCAATGCCACCATCCTGCGCGGCGGTTCGGAGGCGATCGAATCCAACACCGCGCTGGCCGCGCTGGTGGCCGAGGGGCTGGCTGCCGCCGGCCTGCCGCCCGAGGCCGTGCAAGTCATCGAAACCACGGACCGTGCCGCGGTCGGCCGCCTGATCACGATGACCGAATACGTCGACGTGATCGTCCCGCGCGGCGGCAAGAGCCTGATCGCGCGGCTGATGGAAGAAGCGCGCGTGCCGATGATCAAGCACCTGGACGGTATCTGCCACGTGTTCATCGACGCCGACGCCGACCTCGACAAGGCCGTGCGCGTCTGCGACAACGCCAAGACCCAGCGCTACGCGCCGTGCAATACGATGGAGACGCTGCTGGTGTCGCAGGACATCGCCGCGCGCGCGTTGCCGCCGCTATGCCGCATCTACCAGAAAAAGGGCGTCGAGCTGCGCGTCTGCCCGGCAACCCGCGCCACGCTGGAGGCCGCCGGCTTCGGCGGACTCGTCGATGCCTCCGAGGAAGACTGGCGCCTGGAATACCTGGCTCCGATCCTCGCCATCAAGACCGTTCCCGGCCTGGACGAGGCCGTCGCGCATATCAACGAATACGGTTCGCACCATACCGATTCGATAATCACCGAGAACTATTCGACCGGCATGCGTTTCATCCGCGAGGTCGATTCGGCCAGCGTGATGATCAACGCGTCGACGCGTTTTGCCGATGGCTTCGAGTACGGCCTGGGCGCGGAGATCGGCATCTCCAACGACAAGCTGCACGCACGCGGCCCGGTCGGGCTGGAAGGGCTAACGTCGCTGAAGTATGTAGTGTTCGGCCACGGCGAGATCCGCACCTGAGAACTGCGGCGGGCACGCCGTGCCCGCCGCGAACAACAACAACCGCTGCCGCAACGCTTCGCTGAATGCTCTGGGTCAAAGCGCTTCATATCGTCTTTGTCGTGTCCTGGTTTGCCGGCCTGTTCTACCTGCCGCGCATCTTTGTCAACCTGGCCATGGAGACCGAGCCCGCCGGCACGCAGCGCCTGCTGCTGATGGCGCGCAAGCTGTACCGCTTCATGACCATGCTGGCCGTGCCGGCGGTGGTGTTCGGGCTGTGGCTGTACCTCGGCTACGGCATCGGCCGCGGACCGGGGCAGGGCTGGATGCATGCCAAGCTGGCGCTGGTGCTGGTGCTGATCGGCTACCACCACGGCTGCGGCAGGCTGCTGAAGAAGTTCGAGGCGGGCCGCAACACCCGCTCGCATACCTTCTACCGCTGGTTCAACGAGCTGCCCGTGCTGGTGCTGCTGGCGGTGGTGATCCTGGTGGTGGTCAAGCCGTTCTGAAACCCGGTCCGCAGGGACTTTCCCAATCGAGCGCAAGATGAGCAAGCAGGTCGATTACTATTTCTCGCCGCAGTCTCCGTACGTCTACCTGGGGCATGAGCGCTTTGCCGCCATCGCGGCCGCCCATGGCGCCCAGGTCAACCTGAAGCCGTGCGATCTCGGCAAGGTATTCTCGGTGTCCGGCGGTTTGCCGCTCGCGCAGCGTCCGCCGCAGCGCCAGGCGTACCGGCTGGTCGAGCTGGCCCGCTGGAGCGAGTTCCTGGGCAAGCCGCTGAACCTGCAGCCGACGTATTTCCCGGTGTCCGGCGATCCGGCCAGCAAGCTCATCATCGCGGCCCAGCTCGCCCACGGCACTGCGCGCGCCATGCAGCTCGTGGGCGCCATCGGCACGGCGCTGTGGGCCCAGCAGCGCAATATCGCGGATGCCGCCACGCTCGCGCAGCTTGCGGATGAGGCGGGGCTCGATGGCGCCAGCCTGCTCAAGGCCAGCGAGGGGCAGGCCGTGCAGGCCGCCTACGCGCAGAATACGCAGGACGCGATCTCGGCGGGCGTGTTCGGCGCCCCGTGGTACGTCTACGATGGCCAGCCCTACTGGGGCCAGGACCGGCTCGACTTCCTGGACCGCGCACTGGCGGCCAGTTGAACCGTCGCCTAGGCTAATCTGATCTTCCCGTCCGCCACGGCGGACGTTTTTGTTTGCAGGAAACCCGAATCCATGACCCAAGCTTTCTTTGCTCCCTGCCCGCGCGGCCTCGAGGGCGCGCTGGCCGAAGAACTGCGCGAAATCGCCGCGCGGCCCGGAATGGCGTCGCTGGCCCCGTTCGAGGTGCATCGCGAGGTGCCGGGCGGCGTCAGTTTTTCGGGCGAGCTGGCGGCGGCATACGCCGTCAACCTGCACTCGCGCATTGCCAGCCGCGTGCTGATGCGCGTGGCCGCGCGCGGCTACCGGCATGAGGACGATATCTACGCACTGGTACGCAACCAGCGCTGGGAGCAGTGGTTCTCGCCCGACGAGTCGATCCGCGTGGACCTGACCGCCACCAAGTCGCCGCTGCGCAGCCTGAACTTCACCGCGCTGCGCATCAAGGACGGCGTTTGCGATGGCATGCGCGAACGACTGGGCGCGCGGCCCAGCGTGGACACTGTCAGCCCGGATGTGCGCATCTATGCCCACCTGACGGAGCACGACTGCACGCTGTACCTCGATACCACCGGCGAGCCGCTGTTCAAGCGCGGCTGGCGCATGGAGAAGGGCGAGGCCCCGCTCAAGGAGAACCTGGCAGCGGGCATCCTGCGCCTGGCGGGCTGGGTGCGGGGGCAGACCAACCGCCCGTTCTACGACCCGATGTGCGGCAGCGGCACCTTCCTGATCGAAGCCGCGCAGGTGGCGCTGGATATCGCGCCGGGCGGCAGCCGCAGCTTTGCCTTCGAATGGCTCAAGGGCGCCGACACCAAGGCCTGGCAGAAGCTCAAGGCGGATGCCCAGCGCGCGCGCATGCTCGCCTCGGCGGAGGGCTTGCAGATTGCCGGATCGGACATCTCCACTGACATGCTGGCCATGGCGCAGGCCAACTGGACGCGCGCCGGCCTGCCCGACTCAGCGCGTACCAAGCAGGTGGATGCGCGTTTCACGCAGCCGCCGTTCGCCGAGCCTGGCCTGCTGCTGATGAATCCGCCGTACGGTGAACGGATCGTGGTGCGCGGCGAGCGCCGCCAGTCCCAGGATGAAATGCCGCGCGACGAAGCCGAGGAAGCCGCCGCCAACCAGTTCGCCAGCGCCTTTGCCACGACGCTCAAGCAGAACTTCGCAGGCTGGCAGGCCTGGGTCTTTACCGGGGACCTGGCGATGCCGAAGCGCTTGCGGCTCAAGGAGTCGCGGCGCACGCCGCTCTACAACGGCAATATCGAGTGCCGCCTGTTCCGCTTTGACATGGTGCGAGGCGGCAACCGCGGGCCGCAGCCGGCCTGAATGGCCTGAATAGCCGAATGGGCGGCCGGCTGAACGTCAGGGCCGCTTGCGGCCCGTCAGCGCGTCGGGATTGCGCGCGAAGTCGGCCAGGAAGGCCTGCTGGCTGACCACAGGCTCCTGCAGCAGGTGGCGCGGCAGGTCGAACAGGGCGTAGACATATTCCTCGCGCCCCTCGCAACGTTCGGCCGGCAGGCAATATTGCTCCCAGTCCACGCAGGCCGGCGTGTACATGCCGTTGCCAGGCCAGAAGAAGGGCACCAGGCGGCCTTCGCGCAGGCCTTCGATCAGCGCCGCCGGCGCGTCGTAGGCCTCGGCCGATTCGACCTGGCTCATCAGTCCGGCGCGGGTTTCGATCACCATCAGGGTGGCATGGCCTTGCGCCGTCAGCATCAGGATGCCGACCGGATTCGGGTACAGGTAGTACTCGACGAAGCCATAGCGCGCGGTGATCTGCCGCACGCGCTCGGTCATGGCGGGGTCGGACAGGAACGAGTACGAATGCCGCGTCAAAAGCTCGCGCAAGGTGCGTGACAGCGTGGCGAAATACTGCTGCTGCAAGGCGTCGATTTCCTGGTCCAGGCGCTCGACCATATTGGCTTCGTGCTTTTTCACGTAGCGGTCGATCAGGCCATGGTTGAAGCCCTGCACGGCGATGCTCTCATCGGCGGTGCCGGTCAGCAGGATGGTCTTGCACGGCAGGTCCTGCAGCGCCTGGCAGAATTCCAGCCCGTCCATCTGCGGCATCGAATAATCCACCACGATCACGCCAGGCTGCAGGAAGCGGTTGACGTCGTGGATCTGGCGATGGATGCGGTCGATGTCGAGCTGCACCGTGCGCCGCTCGGTGAGGAAGGTCAGGTCGTCGTGCGTGACCCGCACCGGCAGGAAGGCGGGAAAGCGGGTGGCGTAGGCGTCGCGGATCCACTGCAGCGCTTCGCGCGGGTCCGTGAAGGTGACCACCGCGCGCGACGCGTCCATCTGGAATGCCAGGCTGTCGATGAACGATTTGCTGTCATCGACCAGGACGGTCAGGATCGGGTGATGGAAAACCGACAGGTTCCTGTCGTGCGGGTTGAAGGTCATGGTGCGTTCGGGCCATGCAGCAACGCTGGGAAGTCAGCGCAGGCCAGTATAACGCGCTGCCGCCACGGCGGGCGGCAGCGTGTCGTATCCTGCACAGATCCGGGGGCGTCCCGTGGTTAATCCACCGCCTTGAGCATATCCTCGACCACCTTCTTGGCGTCGCCGAATACCATCATGGTCTTGTCCATGTAGAACAGCTCGTTGTCCAGCCCCGCGTAACCGGAGGCCATCGAACGCTTGTTGACGATGATGGACTTGGCCTTGTAGGCCTCCAGGATCGGCATGCCGGCGATGGGCGACTGGGGATCGGTCTTGGCCGCCGGGTTCACCACGTCGTTGGCGCCCAGCACCAGCACCACGTCGGCCTGGCCGAACTCGCTGTTGATGTCCTCCATCTCGAAGACCTGGTCATACGGCACCTCGGCCTCGGCCAGCAGCACGTTCATGTGGCCTGGCATGCGGCCGGCCACCGGGTGGATCGCGTACTTTACCGTCACGCCCTTCTCGGACAGCAGTTCGGCCAGTTCCTTCAATGCGTGCTGCGCGCGCGCCACGGCCAGGCCATAGCCCGGCACGATGATCACGGTCTCGGCATTGCCCATCAGGAAGGCCGCGTCGTCGGCGGAGCCTGATTTCACGTTGCGCTGGGCCTGCGCACCGGCCGCGCCGGCCGCTGCCGTGTCGCCACCGAAGCCGCCCAGGATCACGTTGAAGAACGAGCGGTTCATCGCCTTGCACATGATGTACGAGAGGATGGCACCGGACGAACCCACCAGCGAGCCGGCGATGATCAGCATCGGGTTGTTCAGCGAGAAGCCGATGCCGGCGGCCGCCCAGCCCGAGTACGAGTTCAGCATCGACACCACCACGGGCATGTCGGCACCGCCGATCGGGATGATGATCAGCACGCCGAGCACGAAGGCAATGGCGAGCATCACCAGGAACGGCAGCCAGTCCTGCGTCATGAAGAACGCAATGCCGAAGCCGACCATTGCGACGGCCAGCGCCAGGTTCAGCATGTGCTGGCCGGCGAACACCACCGGCGCGCCCTGGAACAGGCGGAACTTGTAGCGCCCGGCCAGCTTGCCGAAGGCGATCACCGAGCCCGAGAAGGTGATGGCGCCGACGAAGCAGCCGATGAACAGCTCGACCCGGTTACCGGTCGGGATCTCATGCGAACCCGCCGGGCTGATGCCGAAAGCGGAGGGTTCCGCCACGGCTGCCACCGCGATGAATACCGCGGCCAGACCGATCAGCGAGTGCATGGCGGCGACCAGCTCGGGCATCTTGGTCATCTCGACCTTTTTTGCCACGTAGGCGCCGATGCCGCCGCCCACCACCAGCGCGCCGAAGATCAGCGCCAGGCCCGAAGCAACCGAGGACTGCGCCGTGCCGGCCGCCAGGAACTCGTTCTTGAGCTTGATGATCAGCACCAGCGTGGTGACCACGGCAATGGCCATGCCGATCATGCCGAAGGCGTTGCCCTTGCGGGCCGATGCCGGGTGCGAGAGCCCCTTCAGCGCCTGGATGAAGCAGACCGAGGCGACCAGGTAGAGCAGGGTGACAAGGTTCATGCTGACGAGTTCGGTCATCACGCACCCTCCTTGGCGCCGGCCTTGGCCTTGGGCGCTTTCTTCTTGAACATCTCCAGCATGCGCTGGGTCACCAGGAAGCCGCCGAACACGTTGACGGCAGCCAGGGCCACGGCCAGCGTGCCCATGATGCGGCCCGTGGCGCCCTCGGTGAGGCCGGCTGCCAGCATGGCGCCGACGATGATGATGGCCGAGATTGCATTGGTCACGGCCATCAGCGGGGTGTGCAGCGCGGGCGTTACCGTCCACACCACGTGGTAACCCACGTAGATCGCCAGCACAAAGATGATCAGGTTGATCACCGTGTGGTTCACCATCTCCATCGACTTCTCCTCCCTTGCATTGAATCCTGGATGCCGCCTGCGTTGTCTGTATTGGAATGCGAACGACCGGGATGCCGCGGGCCGCTAAGGCGCCTGCGCGAGCACCGGTGCCAGCGTTGCCGCCGCCGCGCCCGGGGCCGGGAACACACGGGCCCAGTCGCGCTTCATGCTCACCACGGTCCAGCCGCGCTCCGAGGCCGCGTGCAGCGATCCACCGTCGTTTTCCGCATACGCCGATTCGCGCTCGGCGTCATCATGGTTGACCAGCAGCTGGAATGAAGGCCCCTTGCGCGCCTGCGAATACGACAGCATGGCGATATCGCCCTTGCCGCCGACATTGCCAGCGGCGAACACCGGCCGCTTGCCGATCTGCAGCGCAATGTTGACCGGCTTCATCTGCTTGTCGTTGAAGCTTTCGATCTTCGGCTCGCGCCAGATTTCGTTGTCGCGGCCGTGTTCGCGGAACTGCGCGGAAAGCCGGGAGCCGATGACCTGTTGCGGGGGAATGCCGTAGAAGGACTGGGACACGACGCGCATGAAGTCCGTCGTGCCACCCGAGCAGATCCAGGTCTGGTAGCCGTGGGCGCGCAGCAATGCCAGCAGCTCCAGCATCGGCTGGTAGGTGCTTTCGCGCAGCGAAGCCTTGGATTTTGGATGGCGCGCGCTGGCGACATAGCGCCGCGCGTCTTCCTGGAAGGCGTCGACTGAGGTATTGCCGTAAAGCTCGTTGAGCAGGCGCACGGCGCCCGCCTCCCCGGTGGACTTGAAATAGGCCGTGGGATCGGCCAGGAATTCCTTGTAGGGCGAGCGACTGGCCAGTGCCGGCTCGGCCCGCGCGCGCTCCTGCGCGCGGTTGACCACGAACAGCAGCTCCACCACCGGGTCCTCGCGCCACAGCGTGCCGTCGTTGTCGAACACGGCGATGCGGTCCTCGGGCGAGACGAATTCGGGGCTGCCCGGCGTGGTGGTCTTGCTGACGAAATTCAGGATGGACTGCTTGGCCGCCCCGTCGCGCCACGCGGGCAACGGGTCGAGCAGCTTGGGGCCGCTGGTGGCGGCAGCACTTGCGGCACGGGACGAACTGCCGCCGCCCGATGTGCCGCACGCCGCGCACAATGCCAGCAGGCCAATGCCGGCCGCCTGCGCGAACCGCATGCCAAGGCGGGCACGCCACGGTGCCGCCTTCGCTACGGAATCCCGACACAGGCTGGCCGTCATGGGCTTAGACCTTCTTGATTTCCTTGATGCCGTTCTTCTCGTCGACCAGGATGATCTTCGGCTTGTACGTGGCGATCTCTTCGTCGCTCATCGGCGCGTAGGTGCAGATGATCAGATGGTCGCCGATATGCGCGCGGCGTGCGGCGGCGCCATTGAGCGAGATCTCGCCGCTGCCGCGCTTGCCCTTGATGATGTACGTGGAGAAGCGTTCGCCGTTCTGCACGTTGTACAGGTCGATCTTCTCGAACTCCTTCATGTCGGCAGCTTCGAGCAGGTCCTCGTCGATGCCGCACGAGCCCTCGTAGTGGAGGTCCGCCTGCGTCACGGTGACGCGGTGGAGCTTGGCGCGGAGCATGATGCGTTGCATGGGTGATACGTCCTTATATTGATGCGAAATGCAGCCGGCGCCCGCGGGCGCCGGAAAGACTCACGCCGCCTTGCGCACGACTTCGCCGCCGTTGCACATCAGGCAGGCGGCGACGATGTCGTCTTCGAGGTTGAGCGTGAACTGGCCGTCCTTGTCGATGACCAGCTTGAGGAAGTCCAGCACGTTGCGGGCATAGAGCGCCGAGGCGTCGGCCGCGACCATGCTGGCCAGGTTGGTGTGCCCGACGAAGGTGACGCCATGGCGCTCGACCACTTCGTCAGCCACGGTCAGCGGGCAGTTGCCGCCTTGAGCCGCAGCCAGGTCGACCACCACCGAACCGGGC